>JAIRTL010000109.1 GCA_031254915.1 Planctomycetota bacterium | reverse complement strand
ATAATATTCCGCGCGGCGGAGATGACTAACTATTCGCCTGTTGAACGGCGTGGTCATAAACAAACATTCCTGTTTTTCCGTCAACACATCCATGCCCGCAAGAAAAATCATGCGGCGACAGAATCCACAAATACGATAACAAGTTCGGAGGTGGGAGTCCGCCTGGCCAATGCTGTGCTTTCCGCCTGCCAAGGCGCACCAAAATCACGATATTGAGATTACAGTGAAAATCACATTGGTCAAGACGCAAAAAAAAACTTCCGGTTTTGGTGGATTTAAGTTCTAACACGAAATAACCGTACCATCTTTCTGATTTAATGCGGTTCTATTGTATAGTTCCAATTTCCATGGAAAGCGGCTGGCGAGATTTTCAATTCAGCCATTTCTTTCTTGTCTATTCGCCTGCCGATGGGGTAGCGACGTTTGTCGAGCTTGCACATGACACATGCGTTTTCACCTCCTCCGGACATCGCCCAGACAAACGCTCGGGACCAGAATATTGACGTCATTCCGGCGCGTCTCCCAGGTGGTCCTGTCCAATGCCAAGGTCAACGGCTCATTCGTCAGCTTGCCGATACACCCCATGAGAAGTGCGGCCACGGCATTGACGTCCAGCAACACTTCGCAGAAAACGTCTTGCAGACGCCGGAACTTGGAGGTAGTAGTGGCATTGCCGGGAATGCGGGCGGCGAGTTTGGACAGCAACGCCGACTTCGACTCCGCAGCTCCTATGGCAATGCCGGCCAAACACTCGGCACAGGCCTTGTTCAAATGCAAACCTACAGCCAGTGTGCCTGCAAGCCTTTCGACGCATGCAGGGAACATGGCGGTCTCCTTTCGGATGTTCCGATCGAAGTTGATGCCCGTCATGTTCCTCGGTATTGCCTCCCGTTCAATAGGTTGTATTAATTTAAATAATTTTTAGCCGTGTACTGTGATGCGCCCTGTATAATAAACGGGAATGAAGAAGCGAGGGGCGGCGCATCGAGCGCGGCCCCGTTTTGTTGCATTTGGATTTTCGATTGCGGGCGAGAGGTTACACTCCGGCCTGCCCGGATGTCGACGGCGCGACGACATCCGGAGATTGCGGCAGCGCCGGTGTTTTTGTGGAATCGGAATCGTCTTTTCCCGAGGTGATGACGAGGCCTGTGAGAGCGAGCATCATGCCTTCCTCGAATCCCATGTCAAGCCGGCGAACCATATGCCGGGGAACGATGATTGTGTTGCCGCCCATCTGGTAACAGAATGGCAGCACCACCGCGACGTCATCCTTGTCGCCGAGGGCGCCTCCCTTGATTTTGTCGAGGCCGTCGCGCGTGACATAGCCGAGGAACTTCAGGTTTTCGGAAAAGGTCACGATGACCATATAGTTGCCGGCGTTCTTGTTTTTGTCCGGCTTGAAAAAATCGATAATCTCCTTGAGGGACGAATACACCGTCTTTACCCCGGGGATCCGCTCGACCATGCGCTCGCTCCAGTTAACCAGCATCTTCACCAACCAGAACTCGAGGCAGAAGCCGAGAAAAATTATGAACAGCACCAGCGTGGCAATGCCGACGCCATACAGGTAATAATCGGAACCACCGGTTTTCGTCGTGCCGAGCCAGGCGCGCACAGGGGCGCCGAAAACCCTGTCCATCCACGAGATGACCCACCAGAACAAATACACGGTAATGGATAACGGCAGGAAAGTTATCAAGCCGTTCATAAACCATCGCGACAAGGTTTTCATTCCGATCCCGCTCCTCTCACCCGAATATTTTCCTAAAAAACAAAGCCCTCGGGTATCGTCGCCTCCTTGACGACGATGATGATTCCCTCGCGCACGTGGAACCGCCCCTCCGGATCATCGTACTCCTGGACGTCCTGCCGGTTGACAAGCTGCGAATATCTGCCGATGGATGCGTTCTTGTCGATGATGCAGCGCTTCAGGTACGCGCCCTCGTTGATGCCCATGAAATTCGCCGGGTCGTCGCCGTACTGGTAGAAGTCGGCGCCCATGACCAGGGATTCCTCGATCACCGCGCCGTGACGAACCCGGGTTCTGCTGCCGAGGATGGAATCGCGGACCGTAGCGCCCTCGACTATCGTTCCGTCGCAGAGGAGCGCGGCCTCGACGGAGGCGCGGTTCAATTTAGCCCCGGGGAGGTAGCGGGTGTTCGAGTAAATCGGCTGGGTGGGGTCGAACAGGTTGAACTTCGGAATCGGGGCCACCAGATCGAGGTTCGCATCGTAGAAGGCGCGGATCGTTCCGATATCAGCCCAATAGCCGTCGAAGCAGTAGGCCTGGACCTTGTGGGTGGCGATCGCGCCAGGAATGATTTCCTTGCCGAAATCGGTCTGGTCGAGGTTGTCGACGAGCATGGAGCGAAGGATCTGCGGATCGAAAATGTAAATGCCCATGCTCGCGAGGTACGGCCGGCGCGCCGCCTCTTCGGGCGACAGGCCGAAAATACTCGTGTCCGTCGCCATCTCGTCCAACGCTTCCACGGTCTTCGGCTTTTCGACAAACTTGGTGATGCGACCGTTTTCGTCGACTTTGAGAACGCCGAGCTCGGGGGCATCTTCCCTGGTGACAGGGATGACCGCGATGGAGACGTCGGCGCCGGACCTGATGTGGGTGTCGCGGAACATCCGGTAGTTCATGCGGTAGAGGTGGTCGCCGGAAAGGATGAGAACCAGGCCGACGCTGTTGCGCTTGTAGCCCAGATGGGGCAGCGTTTTACGCACCGCGTCGGCGGTGCCCTGGAACCACTCGTTCGACTCCGCCGTTTGCTCGGCCGCCAGCACCTGGACGAAACCGCGTGAGAACTGATCGAAACGGTAGGCGTTTGAAATGTGGTTGTTCAAGGAGGCGGACTGGTACATGGTGAGGACATACATCTGCGTGATGCCGGAATTGATGCAATTCGAGATCGGGATGTCGATCAGCCGGTATTTGCCGGCGATCGATACCGCAGGCTTCGATCGTTCCTTCGTGAGCGGAAACAACCGGGACCCCCTACCGCCGCCTAGAATGACCGCAACCATGTTTTCCATCTGTCATCCTCCTCTTCCAGGATTTCAGGAACACCCGCTCCGTCCCCAAATGCCACTCCGATATCCGCCCCCGACCCCGTCCGCCCTCGCCAAGGTTCCACCCGCTCCGTGACTTATCCCCGTTCCTCAAGGCGCGCGCGCTTTTCGCGCCGCACGCGCCATGCTTTGCGAAAACCGAAAATCAACCCGACCGCCATATACCCGTTGAACGCGAGAAAAAGAATGAGGCGCGGCTCATGCCAGAGAAGCGCCAGAAACAGCACCACGATCACGAGAATTGAAAACGGCTTCCTGCCCGTAAGATACCGGTTGGCAAGGTGCACGAACGGCACCGTCGTGACCATGAGAAGTCCGACTCCGAGAAGATACACGCCCAAAAGCCGCGCCTTGACCTGCACGACCGGGATTTCGCCGAAGCTTGCCCATGATATCCATTCATACACGGAATTCATGAATCCGTAACTTCCCTCGACCAGCAAAACCGCCGTCACTATGCATCCAGCGGCCGCCGGACTCGGCAGTCCGGAGAAAAGATTCTTGTCGCTGCCCTCCTCCACGTTGTACCGGGCGAGCCGCAACGCCGCGCACGCGGCGTAAACAACGCCGAAGATCATCACCTGCCCCCACCATGAGGCGCGTTCCGGCATGACGGATATCCAAAGCGTGATGGCGATCACCGGCGGCGCCACGCCGAAGGTGACTATGTCCGCGAGGGAGTCGAGTTCCTTTCCGAAAGCGCTGTCCGCCCCCATATGGCGGGCGATTTTTCCATCAAGCATGTCGAAAAGCATGCCGACAAAGAGAATCGCGCACGCCCAATGCAGCATGTATGACGCCCTGGCCGTGCTGTCCGTCGCTGAAAAGCCGTGTTTGGCGCGGGGCGGCAGCGCGGTCGGCAGAGGGTCAGGGATACCCGGCTGGTCCGGATTGCCGGCCGCTTCCAAAGAGACGTTCGGCGGCGCGTCCCGTTGATCAAGCATCTGGGCGCGCGTTGTGAAGAAAAGCGTATTCAGACAAAATACGATGGAAAAGAATCCGCAGGCAAAGTTGCCCAGCGTCAACAGCGAGGGTAACACGTTGACCCGGCGCAGATTGGAACGAAGCGACTTGTTGGCTGGCATTATCTTCCTTCCCCGGTCTCGGCGACGATGCGCGCCAGAACCGTATCGCCGGCCTTGACCTTGTCACCCTTCTTGACGAGCCACTCTATCTTCGCGTCCTGCGAGAGGAAAAGCGTCGTCCTGGATCCGAACTTGATCATGCCGTACTTTTCGCCGCGTTCGAGAGTAGAGCCCATGGTCACGGGACAGACGATCCGCCTGGCGATGGCGCCGGTCGATTGCCTGACGACGATCTTTTGCGGCATTCCAGGTTCCGACGGAAGAAGTCCGACATCCTGATTCTGGTTTTTCGCGAGCGACTGCTCGTTCCTGGCATCGTAAAATACCCCTTTTCGGAACTTGAGGAACGCGACTGCGCCCGAGACCGGAGCCCGGTTCAGGTGCACATTGAAAATGGAAAGAAAGATCGAACAGCGAAGCGCGGTTCCCCCGATGAAGTCGGGTTCATCCGCAGTGTCGACGTGCGTCACGACGCCGTCCGCGGGACTGACGATGAGCCCCGGCCCGTCGGGAACGACGCGTAGCGGATCGCGGAAAAAATAAAGCAGCCAGACGAAAAGGACGGCGAGCGGGATGATTGCGGCATAAACCCACGGGTTCCCGTGCGTCTTGGCGAAAAGAACGCAGGAGAGGGTGAAAAGAAAAAACGCTCCCAAGCCGAGAAGGATTTCGCGAATCCCATAATTTGTCAATGACATACGCATCCATATTACGAAGATTTAGCAGTGTTTATACATACGCAACGTTAACGGCGCCTGCATAGGCATGGACGAAATCCAGGCACTTCGGATCGCCGTTTTGAATCGCTTTTGACAAGCCTTCCGCCGCGTTGCCGATATTCTCAAAACCGTACATGGCTCCCGTGCCGCGCACGTGGTTCGCGACAACGACAACTTCCTTCCAGACGTTTCCCTTCGCGAACGCAAGCAGAACATCAAGTTCGTTTTTGCGCGAATCCAAATAACCGGCTCGCATTTCACGGGATGGATAAAAAAACGGCTTTCCCGGGTTGTCAGTTGGCCGTGCCGCATTCTGAGCGTCCATGACCTCCCCCTTCCCCTTTCGGGAGGAACGGAAACAAACGTACTATACAAGTATAATCCGCAAGGGAAACAATGCAAGGGATAGACGGTAAACTATACCCCACCCATGGCCGCACTGGAGGCCTGATCGCATCGGCATTCGGGTCTTGCTTCTTGCAAGAATTGATTTGCCTAGCACAAGAAACCGTGTATGCTCAAAAGAAACGATTGCAGCATGAAAACGAGGAATATCGCCGTCCCCAAGAGGGAGAACCATGACCGAGGAAATCATCCGGATCGGCCAGCTCGACAAGTCCTTTTCCGGCGTTCCCGTACTCAAGAACATCAACTTATCGATCTATCGCGGTGAAATTCTCGGCATCATCGGCGAAAATGGCGCCGGCAAAAGCACACTGATGAAAATTCTCGCAGGAATTTACTATCCGCAAACGGCAGGCGACATTTTCCTCAACGGCGTACGCGCCGAAATCACCAACCCGATCGAGGCGCGCCGCCTCGGCATTAGTCTCGTTCCCCAGGAATTCAACCTCATCCGCGATCTGCCTGTTTACAACAACATCTTCCTCGGCTCCGAGTTGATGAAATACGGCATAACGCTCGACAAGGCCGCCATGCGGCGGCGCACCGTCGAGCTTCTCGCTGAACTTGGCGTCACCCTTTCGCCGGACGAGCAGATAGAAAACCTTTCCGCGGCGCAAAAACAGATGGTCGAGATATCGAAGGCTCTCGCCTTTCATTCCCAGGTTCTCATCATGGACGAACCGACGACCATGCTCACGCACTACGAGATCGACATCCTCTTTCGTTTGGTCCGCAAGCTGCGGAAAAACGGGCTCACGATCGTCTACATTTCGCATAAGCTGAAGGAAGTCAAGGAACTCACCGACCGGGTGGTCGTCCTCCGCGACGGCGAGATCGTCCATGATGGCCCGACGTCCGAAGTCACGACCCTGCAAATGGCGCAGAAGATGGTCGGGCGCGATCTTTCCAGCCTTTTCCCGCCGAAAAACGCCAGCGTCGAGAACGAGACAGTTTTCGAGGTAAAAGATCTCAGCGTCCCCGGCGTCCTGCGGAACGTATCATTTCAACTCAGGCGCGGCGAAATTCTGGGGCTGGCGGGGTTGGTCGGCGCCGGAAGAACGGAGGTGGCGGAGACGATCCTCGGGCTGCGCCGCAAAAGCGGCGGCGAAATACGCGTCAACGGCGCGACAGTCTCCATCATGGAGCCGCGAAACGCGGTCCGAAAAGGCATTTCGTACCTTTCCGAGGATCGCCAGGGTTCGGGGATCATCACTTCGTTCTCGGTGGCGCAAAACACCACGCTCGTTTCACTTCCGAAATACTCGAATCGCCTTTTCCATCGCATCGACAAGCGTTCCGAACGCCGCCAAGTGGATTCATACATTCAGGAATTTCACGTCAAAACCGAGTCCCAGGAAAAACGCCTGGAAAACCTCTCCGGCGGCAACCAGCAAAAGATCTCTCTGGCCAAATCGATCGACACCACCCCAGACATTCTCATAATCGACGAGCCGACCCGGGGCGTCGATGTTTCCGCCAAACACGAAATTTACGTCTTCATCAACAAACTGGTGCGCGAAAACCGCATCAGCTGCGTCATGATTTCGTCCGAACTCGAGGAAATCATCGGCATGTGCAACCGTGTAGTCGTCATGCGCGAAGGAACGGTGACCGGCGAACTTGAAGGCGACGCGATCAGCGAGGAAAATATCATGGCGATGGCGACCGGCGCGGCGGAGGAGAAGCCGGCATAGCGGCGGACCGAGAAAAAGGAGGACGGCGTGAGCGCCAATATGGGTGAAAGACGCGGGTTCAACATTGAAAAGTGGGGCGCCCCCATCGC
Source organism: Planctomycetota bacterium (assembly GCA_031254915.1). Lineage (GTDB taxonomy): Bacteria > Planctomycetota > SZUA-567 > SZUA-567 > SZUA-567 > JAIRTL01. The sequence goes on along the minus strand of JAIRTL010000109.1, from coordinate 34,862 downwards.
GCTCGTCGTGCTCCTGTTGATCGCCATCGTCGTCGGATGGCCGCATTTTCACAAGCCGCAGAATCTTATCAACGTCATGCGCCAAGCGTCGTACACCGGCATCATCGCCCTGTCCATGACCTTTGTCATCATCTCCGGAGGCATTGATCTCTCAGTCGGATCATTGGCGGCATTTTGCGCCTCCATAGGCGTCCTGTTCATGAATTGGCTGCTTGGGAACGGCTGGAGCGAATTCTGGGCCGTCGTCGTCGGCGGGATCGCGACAAGCATCATTGTCGGCGGAGTCTGCGGCGCCGCGAACGGAATCCTGATCACCTGGGGCAAAATCGTTCCCTTCATCGTGACGTTGGGTACGATGTCCATTTTCCGGTACCTGTGTTTGCAAATGGCCAACGCCGGCGAATTCGCCTCGAAGAGCCAGTTATTCAGTCGCTTCGGTGCGGCGTCCCTTTTCCAGTTCACGGTCGAAAAGCACCGGATTTCCCTGCCGGTCCCGATCTTCACCCTGATCATTCTCGCGGCGATTCTTTCTTTTCTTCTCAAAAACACCCGATACGGTCGATATTTATGCGCGGTGGGCTCGAACGCGAAAGTGGCGCAGTATTCCGCCATCCGCGTCGGGCGGGTCCGGCTCTGGGCGTATGTCATCAACGGGCTGTGCGTCGGCGTGGCGGCGACCCTCCTCGCGGCGCGCTTCAACACCGTATCGACGCCGAATTTCGGTTTGAGCTTCGAGATGGACGCGATCGCCGCAGTCATCATCGGCGGCACGGTGATGGCGGGCGGACGCGGAACGGTTTGGGGAACGGTGATCGGCTGCTTCATGCTCCAGATCATCCAGAACATGTTGAACATGGCCGGTATTTCCCCATACTGGCAGGGAGTAGTGAAAGGGATGGTTATCATCGTCTCCGTGTACATCCAGAAGCAAAAGCAATAGCGCGAACGGCGCGCCGATACAGGCCGCCGGAGCGCCGTCGACAGTCAATGGATGGAGCGCGGCGGCGGGAAACGCGAAACGGTATACTGGGCACGCCCCGGAATTGTGACAATAGGGGATGGGGCCTACTTCACATCTGTTTCCCTTGGCCATTTCATGGCCGCGCACAGTTGAGGAAATCGCAACTCCGGACCGTGAACGGCATAAACGGCGAACCGACAAGGAAAACGACATAACGGCATGGGCGATTTTTACGAAGAACATCGAGGTTTTAACATAAAGAGGTTAGTGCTATCGTGCGCGATCCTCGTCGCCATTGGAGGCGGCGCATACTATTGGATTCGATCGTCGCGTCCTACCCTTGAAAAAGCGCGTTCGCTCCGGGATTCCGGCGATATACACCGCGCGGTCGAGATGTATGAACATCTCGCCTATTCACAAGACACAACCATACTGAAAGAAATTGGGGAAATACTGTTCTTCAGACAGGGAGTTCCCGCCGATCGCGAGAAGGGCATACAATACCTTCGTTTCGCCGCGCTCGGCGGCGATCGCGGCAGTCAGATTCTCCTCGGCAACATGTATTTCGACGAAATGGAAACATACGAGGATCCGACGTCGGCGACGATTTTCCTTCGCATGGCGGCCGAAAACGGCGATGCGCAATCGGCGGCGAAGCTGGCGGCCCTATATTGCGCAGGCAGTGGGATGGCGAGAAACTACCAGGAGGCGGCGCGGCTTTTCCAGCAGGCGGCTGACGCGGGCGACACCAAATCGACAGTCATGCTGGGACGCATGTACATGCTAGGCGAAGGCGTCGACAAGGATGTCAACAAGGCGCGTGAATTTTTCGACAAGGCCGGCGATTCGGACGACCCCGACCTTCGCTTCCTCATTGGCGGCGCATATTACGACGCGGGCGCCTACGATCTCGCGGCGGATCATCTCGTGTTCGCGAGCATGCGCGGCATCGACGACGCCACCTATCTGCTCGGCAAAATGTATTATTACGGTCTCGGCGTCGCGCAGGATTACGGCAAGGCGGCGGATTGCCTCCTCCCTCTCGTCGATCAGGCAAACGATGAGATCCTGGTCATGCTTGGGAGAATGTATTACTTCGGGCACGGCGTCGAGCAGAACTACAGCGTGGCCAGGACCTATCTCGAAGGCCCGGCGTCGCGTAGAAATCCCGAGGCGCTCGGCATTATGGGCGCCATGCTTGTTCGTGGCCTCGGGGGCGAGGTCGATCTCGCGCGCGGCCTCCACTATCTCAGGAACGCGATGGAGCAAAACGACGTCATCGCAATAGGCGCGTTGGGCGAACTGCATTATTACGGCCGCGGCGTTCCCTTCAATCGAGAGTTGGCGCTCGAATACCTGACAAACGCGGCCACGCGCGGCGACGACCGGGCGAGGCAGATCCTGGGGTACTACGACGCGTTATCGGCGGACAATGCACTGCGCGAACGCGAGGCGATCAGTCGCCGGATCGCGCAACAGCGTCATGAGCTGGAGCTCCTGCTCATAGGAAGCTCGAACAAGTCGGAATACGAGAAAGCCAAAAGTAAATTGGACAGGCTCGAGTTCGAAAAGCACCAGGCGGAATTGCGTGCGCAAAAGGAAGACGAGGAGCGAATGCGCGAGTTCCAGGAAGCGCTTCGCGGGCAGCCGAATCAGGGGCCGAATAGCCCGTCGCCGCAGGAAGCGGACATACGCCGCACTCCCATTTTCAACCGTTCGCCGGCAGCCCCCCCCTGAATCGACGGCATTGTCCACATGCCATGAAAGGCAACCGTGCACCCGGAGGAAAAAATTCGAGGAGAAGGGACTGACTCTCCCCAACTCGTCGTCGAGATGGAATGGCGGCGGATCGTGATTCCCGGCGAACGACGCTATCCTTTCGCGCGTTGTCGTCACCGTCGGGGAGTGGATAGACGGTTCCTGACTGAAAATCCTCGAAATGCATCGCGCGTTTTCCTTGGTCAATACGGTTGCCTGGACGCGCCGGGTCAAGTCTCCCCTCCCCCTTTGACAAGCGCTTGGAGAGAGGGGCGGGAACGCTGAAATTCAGTGCCGCCTCCGGATGGATGGGACTGTTTTTCATATTGCGCCACTATCGCAACCGGTTATAAGTGAAGGGGAAGATCTTTTGTGGTTCACCGCTTCCTTAAATTTGAAGCGCGAGCGTAGCCGGATCTTTTCCAGCATCAATGGCAATCCCTGCGTTTTTTGCGACGTCGACGGCGTTTTCGCGAATAGAGCATTTTTTGAATCTTCGTGAATTTCTCAAAATGCCGTGATCGACCGTTTTCGCCGCGTGTTTCAGGTGATGCGGTCGGCGAAATGACGCGGCGCGGGGTCGATCATCTTCGAAAACGCGTCAGCAGCATCACGGTGCGGGGAAAACATCGTTTTGGCGCTCGAGCGCCACGGGTTCGGTATGGTCCTCGTTTATCAAGGAGAAGTGAAATGAGAAAAACGTTTCTGGCGTCCCTCGCGGTTCTCCTTTTCGCCTTCGCCGCCGTCGCGGGCGAGAAACCGGTCGTCGGCCTGGTCATGAAATCCCTCGCCAACGAGTTCTTCAAGACCATGGAGGAAGGCGCGCGGAAATTTGCGGCCGAGGACGGCACCTTCACCCTCATTCCGGTCGGCATGAACTCGGAAACCGACATCGACACGCAGATCAACGCGGTCGAGAATTTCGTCACCCAGGGGGTCGACATGATCGTCCTCGCCCCCGCCGACTCGGTCGGCCTCGTTCCCTCCGTGAAGCGGGCGGTCGGCGCCGGCATTCTGGTGGTGAACTTCGACGTCACACTCGACAAGGAGGCGCTTGTCGCCAACGACCTCCCGGAAGACTTCCTTTTCGTCGGTCCCGACAACGAGGAAGGCTCGTATCTGGTCGGCAACTTCATGGCCGAGAAGCTCGGGCGCGGCTCGAAAGTGTTCATCATCGAAGGGAACCCCGGCGCCGACAACGCCAAACAGCGCAAGGCGGGCTTCATGAAGACGGTGAACGAGTATGGACTCGATCTCCTTTCCTCCACCACCGCGCACTGGGAAACGGAAGAAGCGAACACTGTCATGACCAATCTCCTCACCCGCTATCCCGACGTCAAGGGCGTCATGTGCGCCAACGACTCAATGGCTGTCGGCGTTGTCCGCGCCATCGAGGCCGCCGGCAAAATCGGCCAGATCGAGGTCGTCGGCTTCGACAACATCGGCGCCTGCCAGGAACTGATCAAGGAAGGCAAGATGCTCGCCACCGTCGACCAGTTCGGCCCGGAAATGGCCGCCAACGCCATCAAGGTCGGCTTCCGCATTCTCGGCGGTGAAAAGCTCTCCGGCTGGATCCGCACCCCGGTGCAGGTCGTCTCCGCGAAGGATTTCTGAATCAATCGGTGCGGAGCAATTCAATAGCCGCAAACATGACGACTCCGGAACCGGCCGAAAACGGCCGGTTCCGGAGATTCACGAACCGAGGGACACGCATGCCGACAGTCCTTGAAATACGCGCCCTTTCGAAATCCTTTCCCGGCGTCCAAGCCCTCGCCGGCGTCGACCTGACGGTGGAGCGCGGCGAATGCCACGCGCTTCTGGGCGAAAACGGCGCCGGCAAGTCGACGCTGATCAAGGCGGTCTGCGGATTCCACCGCGCAGATTCGGGGACAATGCTTCTTGACGGCGCAACCTATGATCCAGCCACCCCCCACGACGCCATGTCGGCCGGCATCCGCGTCGTCTACCAGGAATTCAACCTTCTTTCCTACCTGTCGATCGCGGAAAACATCTTCTTCGACCGACTGCCGCGAAATGGCGTGTTCGTCGACTACCCGAGGCTGTACCGCGAGGCGCAGAATGTCCTCGACCGAATCGGGCTCGATGCTTCGCCGCGGACGCCCGTAGAGTTGCTGGGCGTGGCGCAGATGCAATTGGTGGAGATCGCCAAAGCGCTTTCCGCCGACTGCAAGGTGCTGATCTTCGACGAACCGACGGCGACGCTGTCGCCGAAAGATTCGGGACGGCTGTTCGACATCATTCGCCAGCTTAAATCGGAAGGCATCGGCATCATCTACATTTCGCATCATCTTAACGAAATTTACGAAGTCGCAGACCGCCTCACCGTGCTTCGCAACGGCGAGACGATCGGCACCAGGAACGTCGACGGCACGACCATTCCTGAAATCGTCAAAATGATGGTCGGCAGATCGATGGAGTCGGAATATCCGTTCTCGGAGGATGTCCGCCCAAATGAAAAAGTCATCTTCGAAACGCGCAACCTGCAATTCAAGGGGAGCGCGCACAAGGTCTCCTTCCAGCTTCACGAAGGAGAATTGCTGGGAATTTCCGGCCTGGTCGGGTCCAGGCGCACGGAGACGCTTCGCGCCCTGTTCGGCGCCGACCCGAAAATCGCCGGGGAGGTGTTCATCCACGGCGAGCGCTTCGACATCAGGTCGCCGCGCGACGCCGTCGCTGCGGGACTGTCGCTCCTCACGGAGGATAGGAAAAGCCAGGGCCTGATCCTCGACATGCCGCTGTTTCAAAACACCACCATGGCAGCCCTCGACAAGGCATCCGCCCACGGCTTCATGGATCGCCGCGAGGAACGGCGCGCTACGGAGCAATACGTTGCCGAGCTTTCGATAAAAACGCCGTCCATCCAGCAGTTGTGCCGCAATCTCTCCGGCGGCAACCAGCAAAAGGCGGTTCTCGCGAAATGGCTGTACCGCGATTCGCGGATTATCTTCTTCGATGAACCGACGCGCGGCATCGATGTTGGCGCGAAGTATGAAATCTACCTCCTCCTTTGGGACCTCATCGCCGGAGGAAAAGGCGTGCTTATCGTTTCATCGGACTTGAACGAACTGATGGGCGTCTGTCACCGAATCCTCGTTTTCTCGAACGGCAAGATTGCGGGCGAAATCGCGCGCAAGGACTTCAGCCAGGAAAAGATCCTCGGCTACGCGTACCAGGAGTATCTTAAATGAACAAGAAACGGTTGTCCTATCTCCTGATGGGCGAGGCCGGCATCGGCATCATCCTGATCCTGCTCTGCGGCGTTTTCACGGTTTTCGGCAGGAACTTCGCGACCGGCGGCAACATGACGAACATCCTCACCCAGATCAGCATCAACACCGTGATCGCCGTGGGCATGACGTTCGTCATCCTCCTCGGCGGCATCGACCTCTCGGTGGGATCGGTGCTGTCCCTGTGCACGATTCTTGCGGGCCTGGTCATCACCAACAAGGACATGCCCGTATGGCTAGCGATCTCCCTCGCGATTCTCGCCGGACTCGGCGGCGGCATGGCCTGTGGCCTGTTCAATGGGCTTGTGTCGGAGATATGGAAGATCCCCGCCTTCGTGGTGACGCTGGGCATGCTCAATATGGCGCGCGGCGCGGTACTCCTCATCAGCGACTCGCGTACCATCTTCAACTTCCCGCGTTCGTTCAACGTCCTGGGCTCAGTGACCTTTTGGGGCGTACCGCTCATTTTCACCTTTTCGGTCGTAATCGTGTTCATCGGATACGTGACGCTACGCTTCACCGTCTTCGGGAGAATGATCTACGCCATCGGCAACAACGAGGAGGCCGCCCGTCTCTCCGGGCACAACATCAGGTTCTACAAGGTCACGGCCTACGTCATCTGCGGCGCCACTGTCGGCATCGCCGCGATCCTCTATATGCTTCGCCTCAATATCGCCAGCCCAATCCTCGGCAACGGATTCGAACTCAACGCCATCGCCGCGGTCGTCATCGGAGGCACGAGCATGTCCGGCGGCAAGGGTTCCCCGATAGGCACCCTGATCGGCGCCGCGATCATGGGCGTTCTCAACAACGGCCTGCTCCTGATCGGCATGGGGGATTTCGCCCGCCAGGTCGTCACCGGCTTCATCATCGTCCTCGCCGTAGTGCTCGATACCTACCGGGCGGGACTGTCGCGCATGCTGGAATAAAAACCGCCTCTCCTCATCGGGAGGTGCTTTTTTCCGACAAATGACGCGGTGATATTCATTCAGCGCGGACCGGCGAGAATTCGTTGCTCCAGCAGATGGAAGACCTCGTCCTCGGCGTCGAGTCCGAGACGGACGCGTTCGCCTTTCCACGCTTTCCCCGGTTCGAACCAAACCGAATCGCTGTTTTCGGACACGGACTGCAACGCCAGCACGCCGGATCCGGTCAAAACATGCGCCTCTCCGGAGTCGTCCCGGCAATGCACGATCCAGCCGGCCGGCCCATGACTGTTCCGCTGCCCCGCCACTTTCCGCGCCCGCCAGACATGGAGCTTCACCAACCTCCCCTCGCCGTCCCGCACGTAGGTGTATGCGCCCGGAAGCGGCCGGGTGAACGCCTTGATCATCGCAAGGATCCATTCAGCCGGCTGGCGCCAGTCGATCCTGCGGTCGCGCGCGTCGAGACGGTAAAACCGTTGCGCTCCGGCGGCTTCGTACGGCTGCATGGAAGGAGAGCCGTTTTTCTGCATATGATCGACAGCGTCGGAGACAAGAGCGGGGATGCGCGATTCGGAGAAGCGGCGGATGTCGGCGATGGTGGCGTCGCTGTCGAGACTCATGGTGGCGGAGACAGGCAATACGCGGGTCTGTCCGTCGGCCTGGGCGACATGAAACACTGAGAGGTTCAACTCCTGCCACCCGAGGAGAATCGACCAGACGTCGATGTCGCTCCCCGTTTCCCGGCGCGGATCGCCGAGGGTCGGCGTAAGGACGCCAAGCGGGAAGTGGGTGGCGACAACTTCCATGGAACCGCTCCAGTTCGCGGCAACGCAGACGTCGGCGTCGGATCCGGCGAGCATGGCGGAAGCGGCGGCGTCAAGTTCTTCTCGCAGAAGAAACGGCGCGCCGAATTCGTCGGCGAGCGCCTTGAAGTCGTTTTCCGTGCGCCCGTCGTGAATGGAGGATTTTCTGGTCAACACGCCCACGATGGTGCAGCCGCAGGAGAAATGGAGATGCCTCGCGGTCAACCACAGCGTTTCCGACGCGCCAAGGATGAAAATGCGCATTTCCCCCCCCTACTCGAACCGGTAGCCGACGCCCCTGACAGTCTTAATCGATCCGCCGACCCTCCCCAGCTTACGGCGAAGCGACACCATGGCGACGTCGATGGAACGATGCGACACGCCGGCGTCGTCGCTCCAGATCGATTCAAGCAACTCGGCGCGCGACAGGGTCTGCCCCTTTTTCGAAAGCAGCATGACAAGAAGCCGGTGCTCCACGGGAGCGAGCTGAACCGTATCGCCGTCGACCTTGATCTGCCGGCTTTCCGCGCTGCACTCCAGCTCCGGCTTGCCGGATGGCTGCACGAGAATGCGGCCGGAGACGCTGCGCGGGGCCAGGCGGTGGAAAATGCCGTAGAGACGGAACACGAGGGAATCGGTGGAAAACGGCTTGATGATGCTGTCGGCGACGAACAGATAGCGGGAAAGAAGATTCCCTGCGCCCTCGGCGTCGGTGGAAATGATCATCAGCGGACACGGCCTGGTTTTTATGCGTTCAGTCGCCATCTCGGCGCAAAAATGGTCCGCATCCATATCGGGGAGGAGCGCATCCAAGAGGATCAGGTCGGGCCGAACCTGGGCCAATTCGGCGAGTGCTTCCGTTCCTGTTCCGAATGTGCGGACGGCGAAGCCGGCGCGCGACAGCGCGGCGGCGATCTCGTCGCGCATTTCCCGCGAATCTTCAACCAGCCATACGGTCTTCGCCACGGCTCCCCGCTCCCTTCCGACGGCGGACGTCATCGGGCCGCCGCAACCGCGTCGTTTTTTGCGCGTTCGACAGCGATGTGGGCGGCGCCGAGCGCCGAAGCCTCTCCGCCCAGCACGGCCGGCACGATATCCACGGAGATATTGGGCCCAAAACGCCTGATATGGCATTCCCGTCGCATCGCCTCGATAAATTCGGATCCGAAGCGCATCACGCTCCCGGACACGACGATGCGCTCGGGATTGAGAAAATTCATGATGATCGCCGCAAGGACGCCTAATGAGCGCCCGGTTTTCTCGACAATGTGCAACGCCAACGGATCGCCCACACGTGCGGCGGCGAAAAGGTCGGCGTCGGTGATGGCTTCGCCGCGACCGACAAGACTCGACCGCCAGCCCTTCCCCGCCATTTTGCGGAAGCTCGCCACCATGGCGGTCGGCGAGACATAAGCCTCGACGCATCCCCGATTGCCGCAGGAGCAAAGCCTTCCTTTTCGACTGATGGGAATATGGCCGATTTCGCCGGCCATGCCGTCCTTGCCGGTGAAGAGTTTTCCATCCATGATGATTGCGCCACCCAAGCCGCTGCCGTGGTAGATCGCGACCATGTTCCGGCAGCCGCGTCCGGCGCCATATATGTATTCGGCCCAACCCGCCGCCTTGGCGTCGTTTTCAATATAAACAGGTTTCCCCGTCATGACTGACATCCGCGGCCCCAACGGGACCCGCTCCCAGCCGTTCATGTTCGGCGGCCCGAAAATCATCCCCGCCTTGGTGTTCAGCGGACCGGGAACGCCCACGCCGATCGCGCCGATGTCGTCGTAGTCAACGCCGGCCACGGCCGCCATGTCGCGAACAGTCTTCACCATCGTCGCGATCGCGACTTCGGACCCGCGTTCGCTGAATGACGGCGTTTCGTGATTAAAAATAATTCTGCCGTCCTCGTCCACGAGGACGTTGCGTAAACTCCGCCGTCCCAGCTTGATTCCGACATGAATCACAGCCATCGTCTCGCCTGCTTCAAATCCGATACAATATAATGAATATTAACGCATTGTCAGAAGCATTCGGCATTAAGAAGTTCAATACCAACCCATCAAGGATATATCATACAGCACTTCCATAATATTTCAAATATTTTTAAAAATAAAATATCTTTCTTGACAGAATAAGCGATGCGATTTATATTATTATTAGATTTATGAGTTTTCCACGCACGACATATTCGATTCCAAGAAAGAGCCCTTTTGCCATAACTGCATCATTGCCCGTTTCCTATTATTGAGGAATGGCCGGTCGGCGGATAACGGTTTACAATCCAAAAACCAATTGCATCGGGGGAGCGTCCGCATGAGTGAATTCATCGTCGAAATGGAACATATCGACAAAGCATTCCCCGGAGTTCAGGCCCTGGACGACGTTTCTTTTTCTCTGCGTCCGGGGGAAGTCATGGCGCTCCTGGGCGAAAACGGCGCCGGCAAGTCCACACTCATGAAGGTGCTCGGCGGCGTGTATCAGAGGGATTCGGGCACTATCCGCGTTTTCAACAACGAGGTCGGCGATCTCACCCCCAATATGGCGCAGGAACTCGGCATCGCCATGATCCACCAGGAACTCAACATGTGCACTCAGTTGAGCGTGGCGGAAAACATCTTCCTGGGTCGGGAAATCACAAAAAACGGCGTTCTGTCAAATCGCGAAATGCGTAAACATTCGCGCGAGGTCCTCGACCGCCTGAAAATCAACATCGACCCCGAGACGATCGTCGGCGACATCTCCGTCTCCAAGCAGCAGATGGTCGAGATCGCCAAGGCGCTGTCCGCCAACGCCCGCATCCTCATCATGGACGAACCCACCTCCGCCCTCACGGCGAAGGAAATCGACGACCTGTTCGACATCATCCGCCTGCTCAAAAGCGAGGGCTGCGGCATTGTCTACATCTCCCACCGGCTTGAGGAACTCCAGCACATCGTCGACCGGATCACGATCATGCGCGACGGAAAGTTCATCTACAGCATGGACTACGCCGACACCACCATGGATACGATCATTGAAAACATGGTCGGCAGAGAAATCAAGGAAAAGTTCCCTCACGTCGAATGCCGGCGAGGCAAAAAGATATTCGAAGTCAGGAACCTGAATGCCGGCCGAATGGCGAGGGACATCAACTTCGAATTGTACGACGGCGAAATCGTCGGCCTCGCCGGACTCATGGGCGCCGGCCGCACCGAAATCACCAGGGCGATCTTCGGCGTCGACCCGAGCGAGTCGGGTGATATCATCGTCGACGGCAAGAAAATCCAGATATTCAAGGCCGAGGACGCGATCCGGTCCGGCATCGTCCTCGCCCCCGAAGACCGCAAGCGCGATGGCTTGTGCACGAAGCTGTCGGTCCGCGAAAACATCGCGCTTCCCAACCTCGACCTGCTTTGCAACCTCCTCGGTATCGTCAACCGCCGCCGCGAGCGCGAGATGGTGAAACGGATGGTCGAGAACTTCTCAGTGAAGCTCACCGGCCCCGAGATGATCGCCGGCAACCTCTCCGGCGGCAACCAGCAGAAGGTGGTGGTTGGAAAATGGCTGGCGCGCGACTCGCGCGTCGTCATGTTCGACGAGCCGACGCGCGGCATCGACGTCGCTGCAAAGGTGGAAATCTATCACCTGATGAACAAGTTGAAGCAGGATGGCATCGGCGTTCTTTTCGTCTCGTCCGAAATGCCGGAAGTGCTTGGTATGGCCGACCGGATCATCGTCGTCTGCGACGGTCGCATCACCGGTGAGCTCCCGCGTTGCGAAGCGACGCAGACCAGGATCCTCGAATACGCCATGAAATTCGAATCCAAGTCCGAGCGGCTCGCGGTTTAGGCAACGACCCTTGTTTTTCCGGAATCGTGCCGTGTGGATGTATCGGGGATGCATAAACCAGAATTCACAATTCAGAATCATGAAATAGGATTCAGGGAAGGAGATACTACAGGTGAAAGCGAATGCAAACCCCATCCGGAGGCTTCTCGCAATCAGAGGCATGGGACAGGTGTTGACCGTTTCCCTGGGACTTGTGGTCCTGTGTCTGGTGTTCAGCTATATCAATCCCCTGTTCCTTTCCAGCAGGAATCTCCACAACCTTTCGCGGCAAATCGTCCCGATCCTCCTGGTCGGCGTCAGCCAGTCGTATGTGCTTATCACCGGCAACATCGACCTGTCGATCGGTTCGGTTCTGGGCATGAGCTGCATGATTTCTGCGACGTTCATGACCAAGGGCGTGAATCCGTGGCTCTCCGTCATCGTCACCCTGATCTGCTGCCTGATCATCGGCTTCCTGAACGGCTTCCTGGTCGCGCGTTGCAAGCTGCCGCCGTTCATCGCCACCCTCGGCACCATGACGATCGCCAGAGGCATAGCACAGATCGCCAATAACAATTACAACACCGATTCCATCGGCGAAGCGGCCGCGACGTTCAGGGAAATCTTCTATTACACCCGGTTCTTCGGCCTGTATTCGCCGGTGTGGATAGCCTTTATCGTCTGGCTGTTCTTCAACTTCATCCTCAGCCGGACCCGCACCGGCAGGCACATCTACGCCGTCGGCAGCAACATCGAGGCCAGCCGCCTTTCCGGCGTGAACGTCAACCGCACAGTCATCTTCGCCTATCTCGTGAGCGCCTTCTGCGCCGGCATCGTCGGCCTGATGACGACGGCGACCAACGGCATGGGCGCGATGGACGCCGGCAACATGTACGAAATGTACGCCGTCGCCGCCTCCGTCATCGGCGGCGTGTCGACTCTCGGCGGCCAGGGCATTCTGCTCGGCACCGTCATCGGCGCGGCCATCTGGAGCGTGCTGCAAAACGGCCTCCAGTTCGCGAGCGCTCCCGTCGCCATCCGCAACATCGTCATCGGTGCGATCGTCATCATCTCGGTTTTACTCGACATCATCATCCGCTCCGGCCGTTGGCACTTCCGCCAGCGCAAGCCGTCGTAACGGCGACCGGAATCAGCTGTATATCTCTCCGCTTGGGCGGAATCGCGGTGAGGGGAAAATAGGGCATTCGTTTGAGGAGACAGGACATGAAGAAGTTCGCACTTGCGGCGCTCATGGTTGCGGCTCTGTTCGCCGGTTCGGCGTACGCGGGTCAGATCAAGGTCTTCCTGGTCACGATGGACCAGATGGACCAGCACTGGAACAACGTCGACGCCGGATGCCGTAAGGCTGTTTCCGAACTCGGCGGCATCGACTACACATGGATGGCCCCGGACGCCAAGGACGACAACAAGCAGATCGAAATCATCAACAACACGGTCGCCGCCGGCGCCGACGTTCTCCTTCTCGCCGCCAACGGCCCCGACGCCGTGACAATGGCGCTTCGCGAAGCCGCGGACGCCGGCGTGAAGATCCTCTACGTCGACTCCCCCGCCAACTTCCCCTCGGTCGCCACCTTCTCCACCAACAACAAGGCCGCCGGCCACACCGCCGGCGTCGAGATGGTCAAGGCGCTTAAGGCAAAGGGCATCGCCAGCGGCAAGATCGGCATCGTCAACATCAACGCCGCCACCCAGTCCACGGTCGACCGCGAAGCCGGGTTCCGCGAAGCGCTCGAAGGCCAGGGCTATGAGCTTCTCCCCACGCAGTACGGCGAAGGCGACGTTCTCAAGTCGCGTGAAATCGCCGCCAACTTCATCGTCCAGGGCTGCGTCGGCATCTTCGGCTGCAACGAAGGCGCCACCACCGGAACCGGCAACGCTATTCAGGAAGACGGCAACCGTATCATCGGCGTCGGCTTCGACAATTCCGACTCCATCCGCAACCTCATCCGCGGCGGCTCCCTCGTTTGCGCCATGGTCCAGAATCCGGACGTCATGGGTTACATGGGCATGAAGGCGGCTGCCGAGGAAATGTCCGGCGGCTACAAGGGCGAAAAGGGCGTCGACACCGGCGTCACCGTCATGACCAAGGACAAGCTGTGATCTGAAGCAGCCTGTTCCACGAAACAGGACAAAGTCGGGGAATCAAATGCGCCGGCGTGAATCCCCTCGATTCGCGCCGGCTTTTATTGCGCTTCCCCGCGGGAAAATGCGCCGCGATTGTCTGTGCGATAATCTTCTAGCGCGTTTTCGAAATGATCGGTCTCGCTGTTGTGTTTTGGGCTCAACTGCGCCAACCAAAACCGCGCCGGAGAAAGATCAACTATTTGCGAAAACGCCGTAGAAGATATTCGCGACGCCGATTGAGCCATCGAAGCCGCTACGTTCTCCGAAATAACCGAGCGGGGAAAGGTCCAGTTCCCATCCGCTCATCCTCGAACGCCATTTCGCGCCAAGTTCGAACCATGCCTGTATTGCCGCCGCCGTGGATGAGCAGATCGGCGCCGGGCGCGGAGCCGAAGCTCAAAACGATCGACCCGAGAACGTACAGGAGTCCGCGCCGCAAGCCTCGAAGCGTCCTGGACCGAGTGGACGCGGTGGCAAAACGGCCATCATCGCCAGTGACAAAAACATGCCGCTTCTCCCTACAACCACGGCGGAAAACATGCTGGCCAGCTTCCGGTCCTCCATTTGCCGCGTGAAGTGGGTTTCATTTCAAAAAAGCGGGAAAGAAGAAAAAGACCCAGAATAACAACATGTTATGGCGAGAACAGATAATGCCCGCACATGGGGCGCGGTCGTTGGCGGAGGTCAAGTGTTTTAGAGGATGTACTTGAGGTCGGCGCGCAGAACGGCAAGCATTTCATCCCGTTCTTCGCGCGTGCTGGAAGGAACCTGGTAGAAGGTGCGCTGGAGGACGATGTCGAGGCCGACGAAGCGGTAGATGCATTCATGGGTGAGGAAGCGGAACGCCTCGCCGTAGCCGGTGTCGAGGAAGTTTTTTTCCGTGCCGCCCGTCGTGTTGACGATGGCGGCTTTCTTTCCGGCAAGCAATCCCCTGACCCCCTTCGAATCGTGGCCGTAGGCGAAGCCGTAGGAAAAAACCCGCTCGATCCAGCCCTTGAGGATCGCGGGCATGCCGAACCACCACACCGGATGCACGAAGAACAGGATGTCCGCCTGCTGAATCGCGTCCTGGGCCTTCTTGATGTCGACCGGCGTTTTCCCCCGGTTGAATTGCTCAAAATCCTTCTGGGACAAGGCGGGATTGAATTTCATTTTATACAGGTCATGCACCGCGTGGTCGTGGCCGCGAAGGGAGATTTCATCGACGATTGCCGCGAGAATGGCGGCGTTGAAGCTGTCCGGAGATGGATGGGCAAATATCGCGAGAATATGCAAAATTGTTTCCTCGGGACGCGAGACGAAACCTGCCGGGGCATGAAAATTATAGCCGCCGCGAACACCTTGGCAATGGATAAAGCCGGTTTTTCTCTTTGCCGGCGCACAGCGTCGTCGGATAATGTCCGCGTTTCGGGCAATGCGCGTCTCTTCAAGCGGAGACCGCCATTCGCGAGAATGCGGGAGGAGACGAAATGTTCACGATCATGAGCGCCCGCGATGCGGCGAATCTCGTCAGGAACGGCGACTGCATAGGCATCAATTCCTTTCTCGCGCTCTCCAATCCGGAAGCGCTCCACAACGCTCTCACGAAGCGAATTCGGGAAACGGCAAAACCGGGGGGCTTCGCCTTTTCTGCGCCGCCGGCTTCGGCGGCTGGGACGAGAACCGTTACGCCGACCCATATGGACTACTTCATGACGACAATTCCCCGGACATCATCGGCGAGCGCGCCGCCCGGGAACTCTCTCCCGGCGAGATCGTCAACATCGGGATCGGCATTCCGGAAATGGCGGGAAAGTACGCGTCGAAGCTGGGCATCCTCAAGGACATCGTCACCACGGTGGAGGCGGGCGGCGTCGGCGGAATTCCGGCGCCCGGCCTCGCGTTCGGCGCGACGATCGGCACCGACATTATTTCCGACATGGCCTCGCAATTCGATTTCTACGACGGCGGCGGCCTGGATGTCTGCTTCATGGGCGGCCTGGAGGCCGATCGCCACGGCAACGTCAACTCGCACCAGCCGAAGGGCGGGTTCGTCGGTATCGGCGGCTTCGCGAACATCACCGGCGCGACGACAACCGGCGTCTTCTGCATGACGTTTACAGCCAAGGGGCTCGTCGCCAAAAGGACGCCGGATGGCGTCGAGATCGTCAGGGAGGGGACGATTCCGAAGTTCCGGCGCGAAATCGACGCGATCAGCTTTTCTGCGAAAAACGCTATCGCCAGGGGACAGCGCGTTTTGTACGTCACGGAGCGTTGCGTGTTCGGGCTCGCACCCGAGGGCCTGCGCCTCAAGGAGGTTTTCGGCGGCGTCGACAGGGAAAAGGACATTCTGGCGAAGCTCGAATTTCAGGTGTGACGCCGGCATCGATTATGGGTCGTCTTGACAAAGCGCGGCGCAACTATAGTATGGACTTGGATTTTTACGCATATACCGTTTACGGTCCGGAGTAGTGATTCCCTCAACTGTGCGCGATCATGAAATGGTCAAGGGAAACAGATGTGAAACAGGGCAACCCCATTCCCCATTGTCATGATTCCGGGCCGCGGACAGTATATAATCCGGCATATTTCAGCGTATTCCGACATATTCCGATTCGATCGGAGCGGGAGGCACGATGAGCGACCAGGACGTTTTCGATAAAAAGCAGCTTATTGCCATGTCCGCCGACGACGAGGAACTCGCCGGCCAAGTGGCTGGCATTTTTCTCGACGATATTCCGAACCAACTCGCGTCGCTCGAGGGAGCTTTCGCGAAAGCGGATCAGGAGACGGCGGAGCGCGTGGCGCACACGATCAAGGGCGCGTCGGCGACCGTCGGCGGCGAACGGCTCCGCGCCGCGTCGGAATTGGGCGAACGCCTGGCGCGCGAAGGCAAAATGGCCGAAGCGGAGGCGAATCTTCCGGAAATCAAGGTGCGCTTCGAGGAATTGAAGGCCGCGCTTCTCGAAGCCGGCTACGCGCCGCTCGGCTAAGCCTCTTCTTCCCGCCGCCCGCTTTTCCTCGCGCCGCGTCGCGACGCTTATCGTTTGGAGAACCCAGATGGAAATGATTCCGGCCAACAGGCTGCAGAAGCTCCCCCCCTACCTTTTCGCCGACCTCCGCCGCAAAATCGCGGAAAAACGAAGGCTCGGCGTCAAGGTGATCACCCTCGGCATCGGCGACCCCGATTACCCGACGCCCGATCCGGTCCTGCGGGAGCTTGTCCGCGCCATCGCCGACCCCAACGACGGCGACCGCCACCGCTACGGCTGCGACGCCCCCGTCGCCGACCTTTCCCGCGCCATCCGCGACTTCTACCGGCGCCGCTACGGCGTTTCCCTTTCGGACGACCAGATCGCAGTCACTTCCGGATCGAAGGACGCGATCGTCCAGTTCTGCCTCGGCATCCTCAACCCGGGCGACCTCGGCATCGCGCCGCAACCCGGATACCCGACCTACAACATCGGCCACGTTTTCTGTTCCGGCCAGACCCACTACGTGCCGCTGCGGCGCGGAAACGGTTGGCTGGTCGACTTCAAGGAGATTCCGGAGGACGTGGCGCGCGAAGCCAAACTCCTTTGGATCAACTACCCGAACAATCCCACTACAGCCGTCGCCACGCCTGACTTCTTCAAGGAGGCGGTGGAATTCGGCCGCAAGCACAATATCCTCATCTGCCACGACTCCGCCTACGCCGAAAACACCTACGACGGCTACAAGGCGCCCTCGATACTTCAGGTCCCCGGCGCGGAGGACACTGCGGTCGAGTTCTACTCGCTCTCGAAAGGCTTCAACATGACGGGCTGGCGCGTCGGCTGCGTGGTCGGGAACACGCCCGCCGTCAAGGCGCTTAAGCTGGTCAAGGACAACATCGACAACGGCATGCTCAGGGCGATCCAGTTCGCCGCCGTCAAGGCGCTCGATTCCATGGAAAGCATTGTCCCCGCGATAAACAGCGTCTACCAGCGCCGGCGCGACATGGTCGTGTCCGCGCTCGAACAGGCGGGCTGGCCGGTCGAAAAGCCGAAGGCGACGATCTACGTCTGGGCGCCGACGCCGGAACAGTACAACGGCTCCTCCGCCGCCTTCGCCGAGGATTTGCTCGAAAAGGCGGGGTTGGTGGTCACCCCCGGACGCGGCTACGGCGTCACCGGCGACGGCTACTACCGCATCTCCCTCACGTACCCGGACGAAGTCATCAAGGAAGCCCTCGACCGCATCATGACGGTCGCCGGTAAGAAATAGCGTGGCGGCGGTCGTCGCGCTGGGCCTCGGCGCGAATCTCGGCGATAGGGGCGGAAACGTCGCGCGCGCCCTGGAGATTATCGGAGCGATCCCGGAGACGAGCGTGACCGCCACAGCGCATCTGATCGAGACGGATCCGGTCGGCGGCCCGCCCGGACAGGGGAAATACCTGAACACGGCGTGTCTTGTTGAAACAGGGCTAACTCCACTCGCCCTGCTCCGCGCGCTTCAAGGAATCGAACGCCGTCTCGGCCGCGAACGGCGCGCCAACAGAGAACGCTGGGGCCCCCGCCGGATAGACATCGATATTCTTCTGTGGGACAACCGCCGCCGCAACCTGCCGGGATTGACCATCCCGCACCCCCGCATGGCGGAGCGGCTTTTCGTTCTGCGGCCTTTGGCTGAAATCGCGCCGGACATGACGCACCCCGTCCTTCGCCGCACGATCGGGGAATTATACTGTTTCCAGCTGAATATCTCCGGCTGGCGCGTTTTCTGAAATGATTGGCCTCCCTGTTGCGTTTCCGGGCTCAATTGCGCCAACCAAAACGCGTCCGGGAAAGGTCGGCTATTTGCGAAAACGCTGTAGCGGGCTTGTGGTTCCCTGTTTTTCTTCGCCCCTTCGTTGCCGGGGGCAGGAAGCGCTGGAAGGAACGGCGCCGTTCAACAGGAAAAGGAATTATTCGCACTTCTTCACGGGAAGGACCACCGGCATGGAAATCATTGAAGACATCGCCAAGATGCAGGCCAAGGCGGAGGAATTGATCATCGAGAAGGCGACCAGGGGATTTGTTCCCACGATGGGCGCGTTGCACGAGGGACACCTTTCGCTCGCGCGCCGCAGCGTCGAAGAAAACGGCGTCACGATCATGTCGGTTTTCGTCAATCCGGCCCAGTTCATGCCGGGCGAGGACTACGACTCGTACCCGCGCACATGGGACGAAGACCTTCATCTCGCCGAGGAGGTCGGTGTCGACATCGTCTTCCACCCCACTGCCGGCCAGATGTATCCGCCGCGCCGCCAGACCACGGTCCAGGTGCACGAACTGACCAAAAACCTCTGCGGCATGTCGCGCGGTCTCGGTCATTTCATCGGCGTGACGACAGTGGTGGCAAAGCTGCTCAATATCGTCCGCCCGACAACGGCATATTTCGGGCAAAAGGACGCGCAACAAGCACTTGTCATCCAACGCATGGTGATCGACCTTAATTTCCCGGTGAAGATTTCCGTCTGCCCGATCGTTCGCGAGGACGACGGCCTCGCCCTTTCGAGCCGCAACCGGAATATCCCGGCCGACCTGCGCCCGCGCGCGCTCGCGCTTCGCGAGGGATTAAGCCTTGGGCGCGAAATGATCCGAAACCGGGTTTACGACGCACAGTCGCTGTTCAACGCCATGTGCGTACACATCCTCCGCGACGACGCGATCGAACTCGACTACCTGCACATCGTCTCGCCGGAAACGCTCGACGACGTCGATAAGGTGGACGACATCGTCCTTATCGCCGGCGCGATCAAAATCGGCGGGGTTCGGCTTATCGACAACATACTCGTCGGTCCGGGCGGACCATGGGAGGATTGAGAGGCGCAGAATTCAATTTACTCATTCCGGGACTATACTGTGCGCGGCTCGAAATTGCGAAAATGGGTTGCCCCATTCCACATTCGCTTCCGGACGCATTGATTGCCGCGCACAATATACATCTCGGACCCGAACAAACAACCCACTATTCCTCCCGTACCTCGAACCGTTCCGGCTCCCAGCGCTTGCCGTCGACCTCTAATCCGCGCAGGCGCGGGCGCATATTCATCGGCACCAACAGGATCGCATTCACGTCGGCGTTGACTGGCGGCTCCTTGGTGCCTTCTGGCACGAAATAGCGGTTGACGCCGAAATCGAACCTGTTCTGGCGCGCCCCGACGCGCCCCCGAATGACAACCACCTTCTCTTCGCCCCGATCAGACGCAAGCGCCTTTGCCACCTCCGGATCGGGCGCGTAGGAGACGGGACGATAGACATCGAAACGCCAGTCTTCCGCGAGCGCGGCGTACACGGTCTGCCCCCGCTCAGGCAGTATGTTGGGAGCGTCGCCGTCACTCATATACATGGAAGGCGAATCGAATTTGTAGGACAGGTCGAGGTACTGTCCCCTGAAGATATCCCGAGGATCGACGGAGGCGGTCTCGACCTTGATCTCGATCCCTGACCGGCTGCGCTCCAGCCAGATCCATCCGATAAAAAAAGCCGCTTGCGCGACGATGAAGCCGAGCGCGACTAAGAGCGCGGTTCTTCCGATCGCGCTTTTCCGGTCAGCCGTCTCCGGCATTTTTCCGCTCCCCAGCCCGCAAGAATAAGAACAATACCGCCGACGACAAAATACGCACCAGTCTCCTGAAGCGATCCGATGAGGTCGAAATATCTGGTCACCAACCCGAACGCGACGCCGTACACGCCAAGCGTGACCAGACCGTTGCGTTCCCATGCCGATCCGGCGAAAACGAACCACACGCCCCAGAAAAACCAGAGCAGCCACGCCAAGCCGCTCGCTATAAGCGAATGCGCCTGGAAAGTCGCCATGCTCGCGCCAGAGAAATTGAAGCGCTCCACCGTTTCGCCCGGATCGATCCAGCCGGATATGATGGCTGCGGCGAACATGAACAGACCGGCCGTACCCAGAATAAGCGCCAGATACGCGTTGTCGATCAGGCGCTTCGGTCCCCGCCGCGCGAGGCAACTGACGAGCGCGAGAAACAGGCCTATGCAGAGGAGCGCGGTCATCCACACGCCGAACCGCTCCGGGTTCTCGATGTAGGAATTAAAACCGTACCGACCCATATGTCTCAGAAAACCGAGAAGGTACAACGCCACGGCAATCATGATGCCGGCGACGATGTGGCACATCGTCCCGACGGAAAATTTAATGCGCTCGACAAAAGGCGCGATAGCAAGCATGGCGAAGGGAACGCAGGCGGCGAACCCCCAGTTCACCTCCAGATCCATTCCTTGGACGAGTGCGAAATCGGTGAATTTCCACGGTCCCCAGATTAAGGCCGCGACAAGCGCCATGCCGAACAGCGAGGTTGAACGAAGCGAAAAGGCGAGCGGCAGCGTTGCCAGGAGCCAGGCGAGTATGCCGTTACGCGGGTTTTCGTTTATGTGAAAGACCAGCGCGACAAGGGCGACGCCCCCGAGAAAAAGCCCGGCGCCAACGAAGTTGAACGCTTCGGCGGTCCCAGAGTAATCCGGATGCTTCCAGCGTATCCACAATCCGCCGAGATGAAGGGCGAGGAAAAGGACCACGAAGCCGGCGAGCTTGGCGATGTCGGAAATATCCCACCAGTTCGCGCCGAACAGGAGGATAAGGCCGAGCGCGACACCGAAGCCGCCTATCAGGGTCAGCGCCTTCGCCAATCTACCAAATCCGGCGCCGTGTTTTGCCGGTATGGTATCGGAGAGTCCGATAAGCTGATTCGCCTGCCCTGGCGTCACGATGGCGCGGGCAACCGCTTCACCGAGAAGCTGTCCGAGTTCATCCCTAAACGACGCCACATCCCCCTCCTTCGCGGTGATTTGCCGCATTATAATGAAAGACTCGCCCGCTCTCCACTTTTTTCCCGGGATCCCCGAAGTGGACTTTTGGAGGAAATCGGGCCAACCGCCACCCGATTTCCCCAAAAGATGTTACCACTTGCGGGACAAGGGGTTGATTTTTCGTTAGGTCGGGCGATGCAGCCAACCACGCAATAATTCCCGGCGTAAAATGGCGCTCCAAGAAACGTTGGAGACAATCAAACGGCGGGTCGTTTGATTTTCTCCAAAAGTCCACCTGAAGACACACCGTCTTTCTCGTCGATAAAAACCCTAGCCTGTCCACGATTGCCGTCATTGATCTCTCTGCCCCGAAGGAGTCCGGGCGTGCGAAAAATTATATGCCTGATTATGGCTCTCCTCATACCGTTTTCTTCGTGGATTGCCGGTTGCAGGAGGGAAGCACAATCCGCACGGCTTCCGGGCGGACCGGAAACGGCGAGGCTTGCCCGCGCCCCCGGTTCCTCCATCGGCGACGGGGCGGCCGAGCCGGTAATTCCTGCCTATATCGACCCGGAGGTCATGATGTCCCCGGACATGCCGGCGCGCGGCAGGGTCCAGGCCATGGCCGATCGCGAAGCGGCGATAAGCGGCCGCCACGGAACCGTCGGGCGTTATGTGCTCCCCGAGTGGACAGATCAGCATCCCTCGCTGCTCGATGTTCACCGCGCGCCGGCCGAACCCAGCGTCATCTGGTCGCGGCCGGTCGACGACGAGGACTCGCCGTTCATCACCCCTCTCCAGTTCATGCCCGCTTTGCGCGAATCGTCGGTCGATCAACTCATGGCGATGGCGACGAGATCCCATCCGAATCTGGATCCCCTGTTCCCCATGGGCGACCCGACCCTTATCCCCGGCATGTTCTTCGGACCGAACGATCTCGCCCTCGCCGGTTTGACGCGTAACCGACCGGCCGATCCGACCTCCGTCGCCGGCGCTTTGCCGCCGCCGCTGGAAGCGCGCGGGTTCGACAATGTGGACGTTGGCCCTCCCGCCCCCATCATACCGACCGAAGCGCCGTCTTCGGCGTCAATGGCGAAGGCTGCGGACGAACCGGAACCGTCTGCGCCTTTGGCGGTCATCCGGTTGAAACCGATCGGCAAAGGCACGGACAATTCTGCTGAAAAAACGCTTACCGCGCCGACCATACCCTTCGCGATCGAACGGGCTCGCGTCGACGCCGCGCTCGAGGAAGACCTGTTGAAGCTGCCCGAGATCCCGGAACTCTCCGAGCCTGCCGTCGCTCCGGGCTCGAGCGCCAGCCCGATCGCGCTCGACATCACCGCGATCATGGCTTCGCCCGCGTGGGAAAAAGGTGCGGAAAGCACGGTAAATCCGGGCATCGCGCCGACCGCGCTTCCCCTCGCCGCCGAATCGTCGCAGAAAACCGAAGATACGGCGAAGCCGGGCTCGTTTGTCCTCGAAGAACTCCAGTTCAGCGAAATCACGCCGCCGCCCCTGCCAGATGTTTCCGCGGTTTCCGCACCGGCGGCGTCGCCCACAAGCGGGGAGCTGAAAGATGAAGAAGAGACCAAAATGGTCAAGGTCGCCGCCATCGAACAGGTCAAAACGGAAGAAAAGGGAGCGCTCTCTATCGAAGACATCGCCCCAGGCATTATAACTACAAAAGAAAATACCGACGCGGCCGGGTCTCATGACGTCGAGTCGGAAACGTCCGGCTCCTCCGATTGGCTCAAAAACATCGGCGCGGAAACGAGTGAAAAATCGATCGATCCGCTTACCGGTACTGACTTCTCCCTCTATGACTGGGAATTGAAAATCGTTCCGCAAAAACTGAAGCTGACGCCGGTTGCCGCCGATACCGAAAAGACGACCGACTCCGAACCGTCGCAAAATGATGAGCCTAAATCAACCGACTCAATTTTGTAACATAATAAACAGAGTTTTAAGTCTTATGCCTCCTCTACAAAAGGAGGCATAAATATTTTTTTCTCTAAAAAGAGTAAAAACTTCTTGAGAAATGCGCGCGCATATGCTATTAGTGCACGCATCATTAGATATTTTTTTCGTTAATCAGACGCGTGCACAAGGCCCAAGTTTACGCCATGTCAAAAGATTCCTGGACTTGGAAAGCCAAAGACGGCGCCTTGGGCGGTCTCCTCTATGAACCGGGCAACTGGGGCGACGCATTGAAGGCGTCCTGGTTGGCGACGCTTCTTCGGTGGGTGGCGGATCGCTCGTCCGGCGGCTTTTCCGGATACCTCGATCCTTTCGCTGGCGCGCCGACTTATCCGCTTGGCGCGCAGACGGCGAAGCGGTTCGAGGCGCTGCGCTCCGATACGCTGGCGTTTTTGCACACCCCCTTCATTGAGCAAGGACTGTGGCCGTCGGCGGCCACCATCTTCAGGGAGTTGTCATCTTCCCCTATGACGGTATACGACGCCGACAGGGAGCGCAGGGAAGCGTGGCGCGGCAGTCCCGGCGTCGCCATCGCTGAGGCGGCGAGCGGCTGGAACGCCCTCGAATCGGCGGTGGGGGACGAAAACCGCCTTACGCTTGTCGATCCGTACGATATCCTCGCCGAATGGCGCGGACTGGCCGAGAGCGCACTCTTCCGGCCCGGTCTCGGAACAACGCTTATCTACGTCTACAACCGTTCCGCGAAAAGCGCGGAACAGTTCCGCGAATACCGGGCGTTCAGGGCGTTTCTGGACGATACGACGGGAGTCCGTTATCTGGCCGGCAGGGTCGGATGCGATCCGTTTTTGCCCAACTCCCACCACGAGATGATTCTTCTCCCCGGACGGACCATCGAGTCCGGCCGCGATTTTGAACAGATCGCGGACAGACTCGAGGCGGCGACGCTGGAACTTGACGCGGCCATGGGCAGGATGGCTGTTTTTTGGCGATAATGTCCGCTTTTTTGCGGCGAAACGTCGCGTCTCGCGGTACACTGGTCCAAATCCGCGTCCTCACGGCCGCGGCGCACGGGATAGACGCTCAGGCGGTCGGAAGGGTGGCGATCCTCCGATCAGGAAGAAAGGAAGAGACATGGCGAATACCATCAGCATCAGAAGGGCCATTGCCAAGGCCTCCACCGAACCGGACGTCATCGCCGCCGTCCGCAAGTGGAAGAACAAACGCGGATCTCTCATCATGGTGCTGCACGAGATCCAGAACGCACGCGGCTACGTCCCCCGCGACGTGTCCCTGTACCTGGCCGAGGAACTTGAAGTCCCCCTGGCCCGCATCTACGAGGCGCTCACCTTCTATCACTACTTCAAGCTGGAAGCGCCCGGAAAGGCGGTGATTTCCGTCTGCACCGGTACAGCCTGCTACCTTAAGGGCTCGCCCGCGCTGGTGGACGAGTTCGTGAAAGAAACCGGAGCCGAAGTCGGAAGCTCGACTCCCGACAAGCTGTTCCACCTCCAATGCGTGCGCTGCGTCGGCTGCTGCGGCTTGGCGCCGGTGGTGAACGTCAACGGCAAAACCTACGGCAAGCTCACTCCCGCCGACATCAAGAAGATCGTTCACGAGTGGCGCGAGCGCTTCGCCGGCGAAATCGCCCCGGAAGAGGCGCACCCCATCGCCGACGAAAGCTGAATCCGGAAACGACAGGTCGTATTCACCGAAAGCCTGTCCTCGTTCCCACAGGTGACAGCGTCGAAACACCCCGGGGGAATGGACGGGCCAGAATATTTACGGAGTGAATCATCATGCCAAAGGTAAATCTTGAAGAGATCCGCAACAAGGTGCACGCCAAGCAGCAGACGTTCAAGGCGCGGCTGTTCGTTTGCGCCAGCACCGGCTGCATCGCCTCCGGCTGCAAGGCGGTTATGGAAGCCGTGCTTTCCAGTCTCAAGAACCACGAGCTGGACAAAGACGTCGAGATCGTTCCCGCCGGCTGCATGGGACTCTGCAGCCATGGCCCGCTTATCCGGGTCGAGGTGAAAGGCCAGGATCCGATCCTCTACACGGAAATGGACCCGATGCTTTCCCGTCTCATGGTCGCGGAGCATCTCGAACCCGCCCTGAAGCGTCCGGAAGGCTTCGCCGGCGTGCCGGAATTCATGCTCGAGCACACGCTTTCCCTTGATGCCCCGTTCTTTACCGACCAAGTGAAGGTGGTGCTCGAGAACTCAGGAAAAATCGTCCCCGAGAACATCGACGACTACATCGCCGACGGCGGTTATCAGGCCCTTGAACGCGTCTTCACGCAGATGTCCCCCGACGAAGTCGTCCGCGAAATCACCGAAAGCGGCCTGCGCGGCCGCGGCGGCGGCGGCTTCCCCACCGGTAAAAAATGGGAACTCACCGCGGCGGTCAAGGGACCGGAAAAATTCATGATCTGCAACGGCGACGAGGGCGACCCCGGCGCCTATATGGACCGCTCCATCCTCGAAGGCAACCCGCACGCCGTCATCGAGGGCATGTTAATCGCCGGCTACGCCATCGGCGCGACCTCCGGTTGGTTCTACGTCCGGGCGGAATACCCCCTCGCCGTCGAGCGCCTCGACAAAGCGATCAAGGCCGCCCGCCGCTACAACCTGCTCGGCAAGGACATCCTCGGCGCCGGCATCAACCTCGACCTCGATATCCGCCTCGGCGCCGGCGCCTTCGTCTGCGGCGAAGAAACGGCGCTTATCGCGTCGATCGAGGGCAAGCGCGGCAGCCCGACGCCGCGTCCGCCGTACCCGTCGCAAAAGGGTCTCTGGAATATGCCCAGCTGCGTCAACAACGTCGAGACGCTCGCCAACGTTCCCACCATCATTCGCCGCGGCGGATCCTGGTTCAACTCCATGGGCACGGCGACGTCGAAGGGCACCAAGGTCTTCGCGCTCACCGGCAAGGTGAAGCACAGCGGCCTGATCGAGGTGCCGATGGGAATTTCCCTCTCGCGCATCGTCGAATCGATCGGCGGCGGCTCGTCCACCGACAAGCAGATCAAGGCGGTACAGACCGGCGGTCCCTCCGGCGGCGTCATCCCGAGAGAACAGCTCGACCTCCCGGTCTGCTACGAGGAACTCAAGAAGCTCGGCTCCATCATGGGTTCGGGCGGCATGATCGTCATGGACGAAGACGATGATATGGTCGACATCGCCAAGTTCTACCTCGGCTTCACGGTGGACGAAAGCTGCGGCAAGTGCGCGCCGTGCCGCATCGGCGGCAAGCAGCTTCTCTGCCTGCTCGAGAAGATTTCCGACGGTTACGGGACCGAAGAGGACCTCGATGACCTGCGCCGGCTTTCGATGGCGGTCAAGCGCGCCTCGCTCTGCGGCCTCGGCCAGACAGCGCCGAATCCCGTCATCTCGACATTGCAGTTCTTCGAGCAGGAATACCTCGACAAGCTGCACGCCAGGGACAACGAGGCGGCCGAGGAAGCGGAAGCGGGAAACTGACGTTTGACGTTCGACCATACGTCCGTGGCGCGAGCGCGCCCTCTGGATAGACGCATAAGGATCAAGAAATGATTAACGCCAAAATAAATGGAATAGATATCCAGGTTGAGCCGGGAACGAGCATCCTCCAGGCCGCCCACAAAGCGCAGGTCAAGATTCCCACCCTGTGCTATCATCCCGACCTTCCGCCGACCGCCGCCTGCGGAATCTGCGTTGTGAAGGTCAAGAACGCACCGAACATGATGCGCGCCTGCACGACGCCCATCACCGAGGGCATGGAAATCACCACTCAGGACGCGGAAATCGTCCAGATTCGTCGTTCCGTGCTGGAAATGATTCTCTCCAACCACCCCAATGAATGCCTCAACTGCCTCAGGAACGGCGAATGCGAATTGCAAAGCCTTGCCGAGGACTTCGGCATTTTCCGCACCAGGCTGCCGAAAATCATCACCAACGTCAAGTCCGACGCCTCCACCAAGTCGATCGTGCTCGACCCGAAGAAGTGCATCCGCTGCGGCCGCTGCACCGTCGTCTGCCAGGAAAAGCAGAACGTCTGGGCGCTGTCCATGAAGTACCGGGGACTTCACTCCGTCGTGTCCCCCGCCGGCGACATCGAGCTCGCCGACAGCCCCTGCGTCCGGTGCGGCCAGTGCTCGGCGCACTGCCCGGTCGGCGCGATCTACGAATACAACCAGACTGAAGAGGTCTGGAAGGCGCTCATGGATCCGGAGATGCATTGCATCGTCCAAATCGCGCCCGCGGTTCGCGTCACGGTCGGCGAATCCTTCGGCTTCGCCCCCGGCCAGAACCTCACCGGAAAGCTCTACGCCGCCCTGCGCCGCATGGGCTTCAAGAAGGTCTTCGACACCAACTTCGGCGCCGACGTCACCATCATGGAGGAAGCGTCCGAGTTTGTCGACCGCTTCTGCAACTCGAACGGGCCGATTCCGCTCATCACCACCTGCTGCCCGGCGTGGGTCGACTTCATGGAGAAGTTCGAGTCCGACATGATCGACCACTTCTCGAGCTGCAAGTCGCCGCAGGCCATCGTCGGCGCTCTCACCAAGAGCTATTACGCGGAAAAAATGGGCGTTCCGGCCGAGAAGATCTTCATGGTCTCGATCATGCCCTGCACCGCGAAAAAGTTCGAGATCGTCCGCGCCAAGGAAATGTTCGCCTCCGGCCACCAGGACATCGACGTCTCCATCACTACCCGTGAACTTGCCCGCATGCTCATGCAGGCCGGCATCGAGTTCCCGCAGCTTCCCGAAGAGGAAGCCGATTCTCCGCTCGGCCAGTACACCGGCGCCGGCACCATCTTCGGCGAGACTGGCGGCGTGATGGAAGCGGCTCTGCGCACGGCCGGCTATCTGCTCACGGACGAAAACTCCGAAGATCTCGAGTTCGACGACCTCCACACTCTTGACGGCGTCAAGGAAATGGTCGTGAACGTCGCGGGCAACGACATCAAGATCTGCGTCGCCCACGGTCTCAAAAACGTCGAGGACGTCATCGACCGCGTCCGCGCCGCAAAGGTGGCAGGCGAGGATCCGCCGTGGCATTTCATCGAAGTCATGGCCTGTCCCGGCGGCTGCGTCGGCGGCGGCGGCCAGTTCTGGGGCGTCACGGACGACATCCGCAAGGAACGTTCCAAGGGCCTCACGCAGGACGACCGCAACGCCGAAATTCGTCGCAGCCACGAAAACCCGGATGTCCAGAAGCTGTACAAGGACTTCATCGGCAAGCCGTTGAGCGACAAGGCGCACAAGCTGTTCCATACCCACTACGTGCCCCGCAGCCAGTACAAGCGTTGATCCGGAATCCACAGGCCGGAAGCACACATCGAGTAGGCGGGTTCCTCGCGGTTCCCGCCTCTCACACCATCGTACGTGCCTTTTATGGCATACGGCAGTTTCCGCTGGACCCTAGGCTCTGTTTTTAGTTTTTGTACCCTCAATAATGACCAGATGATGGCAACATGCCAATTTCAGGCCGCCATCTCGCATCACCTTTGACTTCAAGAGGTTGTAAAACAACTAAAACAGAGCCTAAGCGGGGAACATGGTAACGAATACCCTCGATCGAAGAAATCCTCGAATCAAACCCAAAACCCGTTTGCCCCCTATACGACGGGCCACTCGACTCATCAGCACATCGTGATTCACCCGGTCGAAAAACTTTTCCAGGTCGATGCCGCCGTGCGGATTTATTCCGTCACGGTCCGGAGTCATGATTTCCTCGCCTGTGCGCGGCCATGAAACGGCCAAGTGAAACAGATCTGAAACAGGGCAGCTCCCATCCCTCATTTTCACAATTTCACGCCGCGCCCAGTGTACAATCACCGAGCAGGAGGCGACGCCCGTCGCCGCATCGACCAATACCTGATTCTCGAGCCATTCGATGCGGGATGATAGACCGCAACCGCTTTGCGATCAGTTCGCCTCCGGACCGAGCCGATTGCGAAGGAATTCGGCGCGCGCGAGATCGCGGGCGTCGGAATCAAGTTCCTTTCCCTCCATACGCTGAAGGTGCGCCGGCTGGCTGAGGAGAAAAAGGCGCTGCAGATCTCGAAGCTCGAACTTGTCCATCATACCCATGACATGACCGAGGCGAAGCGACGACAAGTGGCGCATCGCTTCCTCGGAACTCATCAGGCGGGCGTTGGTGAGAGTGCCCCAGCTCCGCCATATGCGGTCTTCGAGCCGGTTTCTTCCCTTCTCCGCGAGTTCGTGCCGCGCCTTTCCCTCGTAATGGATGATGCTTTGGATCGTCGCTTCCATGTCGGCGAGGATGTCCTCTTCGCTCCTGCCGCAGGTTATCTGATTGGAAATCTGGTACAGTTCGCCATACGCTTCGGTGCCTTCGCCGTAGAAGCCGCGAACCGTCATGCGCATCTCGTACACCGCTCGGAAAACCTTTTCAATGTGCTGGGTCATGACCAGCGCCGGAAGATGCAGCATCACCGACACCCTGAGGCCGGTGCCGACGTTGGTCGGGCAGGACGTGAGATAACCGTAGATAGGGTCGAACGCGAAGGCGAGACGCTCCGACAGGTCGTCGTCGAGCTGATTGACGCAATCGAACGCCTCCCGGAGACGCAGCCCGGAACGCAGGCATTGAATGCGCAGATGGTCCTCTTCGTTCACCATGACGGACATGGATTCCGTTTCGTCGAAAGCGACGGCGCGGGGTCCGGATCCTTCGGCCAGCTCGCGGCTGATAAGGTGCCGCTCCATGAGGAGGCGGCGATCCATCGGCAATTGGCCGTCGAGTTCATACCAAATAAAGGACGATCCGGCCGGGATGGCGTCGAAGGCGTCCTTGATCTCGTCGAGGACTTCCCGCCGATCGGAATGATCTGGATGGGTGGGAAAACGCCGATTGGCGAGATTCCTCGCCAGACGGACACGCGTGGAAACCGCGATGTCCGAATTCGGGCCCGCTCCTTTGAGCCATTCGCCGTCGTTTTTAAAGCAATCGTCTATTTTCATCTATTGTATGATCCTGTACGCGCCGTAGCGCGTCGAAAACATCAATGTCCGTTACCTACGCTTCCCGACTCCGTGTTTTGAGCGCATCGAGTTCGGATTTGATCCTGGCGGCGTCCTCATAACGCTCTTCGCTCACTGCCCGCTTGAGACCGAGTTCCAGATTTCTCGCTTCGCGGGCGACAGAATCGATCACAATTCGTTTTCCGGGGTGTTTGCCGACATGTAATGGCCCGGATCCGATCGGAACGACCGCAAGCTGGCAGGCGATAAGCGGATGCAACTTTTCCTTGAATGCTGTGTAGTCTTCCGGGCAACCAAGGCGCCCCTTCGCCTTGAAGTCGGACCAGCGGCTACCGCATTTCGGGCAGAGGATGTCTTCGTCCGATGCAAAACGGCTCGGCTTGGGCGCGCCCGCATCCTTCTTTTTTGCCGCCATGCCAAGAAGCTGCGGAAGCGACGCGGCGGTTTGCATGTTGAAGCCTTTTTCCGCCGCGCACGACTCGCAGATATGCACCTCCTTCTTCACGTTGTTGTGAATGTCTGTTAGATGTATCGTCGCAGGGTGCTTTTTACATATCTGGCAAATATACATCAATGTTTTTCCCACTTCTTCAGGCTAACGATTTCCGAAAGAGTTTTCCCGGTAAGGATTTCCGCCGAAAGTCGTTGCTCGTTTTCCATAACGTCCAAAGCGCGGTTGGCATACTCGACCGCCACTTCCTTCGGAAGCACCATCACGCCGTCGTCATCACCGAAAATCCAGTCGCCGGGACGGATGTTTTGACCATTGATAACAATTTCTGTACCAATTTCGCCAAAACCTTTCGGATCGCCCGCGTCGGAACTCACTCCACTCGAAAAGATTGGCAGTCCGATTCTGGTTGCGACGTCACTGTCGCGAATCGCGCCGTGGATGACGACGCCGGCCAATTTCCGGTTTTTCGCCGATTGCGCTGCGAGTTCGCCAAACACGGCCGGAGGAACGCCGCCGCAATCGGCCACAAGTATTTCGCCCGGCTTGGCGACGTCGATCGCCTGCACAACCTTGTTCCAGTCCCCCGGCGCGCCCCGAACCGTCACCGCCTTCCCCGCCATGCGTAGCCCCGGCGTGCGGCTGACAATGCCGCGCAGGGATGGTTTGTGGTGCATGGCGTCGGAGAGGTTGGATGTCGATGTTTTGAGCAGCGTTTCCGCTATGCCGGCGGCGCCGGTGCGTTTTCCCAGCATGGAAGCGACGCTTTCGCCCGTGTCGATCGCCTTGCGGATCGCGGCGGCGGCGCGCTGGGCGTCGGTCGCCTTGTGGAGCGCCCCTCCGACGATGACGATGGACGCGCCGGCGCGAATCATGTCGGCGGCTGTCTCGGACGTCACTCCGCCGGCGACCGCGAGCGGCAATTCAACCGCCTCGTGGAGCGTCCTGACCTGCGAAAGCGCGTCCAGACCGAGCATCTGCTCGTCCACGGGGAGATGGACGCCGATGATGTCTACGCCGAGCTTTTCCACTTCGGCCGCGCGCCTGGCGAGGTGCTCGGATGGAATGTTGATGGTGTCGCAGTAAGTTTTGAGCCCATATTTATGGCCGGTTTCGATGCACTGTTGAATGGTGGAATCGGCGGAGGCCGCGAGGACGACGGCAATGTTGGCACCCGCCTTCGCCGCCGCCTCGAATTCGATGCGGCCGGCGTCCATGGTTTTTAGGTCGGCGACGATGACATGGGACGGAAAAAGGGCGCGGAGTTTGCGAATCGCCTCGAGCCCCTCCGATTTGAGAAGCGGCGTTCCCACTTCCAGCCAGTCGGTCCCTCCGGCGACCGCCTCGTTGGCGAGGTTGACCGCGCGTTCGAGATCGAGAAAGTCAAGCGCCACCTGGAGAACGGGGAAGGGGCCGTCAACGCCGCGCGGATTCAATGCCATGACTCATTCCTTTATTCGCTATTGTTCCACCCGCAGATCCATGCCTCCGCCGGGTGCGGCGCGACAGATCGGGCTTTCATTTTTCATCGGCACTCACTATTATTATCATGGTTTTTTCCATATTCAAGTTCTTTTGTCGGAAGGAAATATGCGGGAAGCAACCATACTCCGAAACGACGGAGACATTGTGGCTGTCGCCAAACCTCCGGGGATGAAGACTGTCGCCGAATCGGGCGGGCGGGACGTGCTTTCCGAAGCGGGGAAGCTGACAGGCGTTAGGGGATTGCGGCCGGTGCATCGCCTCGACCGCGACACCAGCGGCGCGCTCCTTTTCGCCGCGAACGCGGAGACGGAGAAGTCGCTCACCGATCTGTTCCGGACCAGATCGGTGACGAAGCGCTATCTCGGCATCACCCTCGGCGTCCCCTTCAACAGAACGGGGATGATCAATCGACGCCTGAGCGAATGGGATGGCGGCAGAAAACCGGTGCGGGTGGTGAAAGGGAATGGCGGTCTGGAGGCAAGTACGGGATACCGCATCCTCGCAACCGGCAGGTTCCCGCCTGGGGATGTTGAAGCCGGCCTGATCATGTTCTTGCCGCACCAGGGGCGAACACACCAGATACGGGTCCATGCCGCTGCCTTCGGCTATCCACTGCTTGGCGACGATCAATACGGCGACCGCTCCGCGAACCGGACGGCGAAGGAGCGCCTCGGCCTCAGTCGACAGGCGCTCCATTCATGGAACCTGTCTTTCCCGTGGAGGGACGGCGTTCTCGAGATCGCCTGCGATCCGCCGGAGGATCTCGCCGACGCGATACGCCTTCTTTTCGGCGAAGTGGATCTTTCGGCGCTTTTGGAGAGATCATGATGAGGTCGCTCTGTATCCTTTTTGCCCTGATTTGCCTGCACGCCCTCGCGGTTACTTCCCGCGCGGGCGACTCAACGCCGCCACGCATCATCAGTCTCTATGCGGCGCATACCGAGGTGCTGCTGCGGCTTGGCGCTCGGGATGCGATCATAGGCGTCTCCCGGCAGGAAAGTTATGACGGCCCCGAAACCGTGGACTGGAATCCGCCCACATTCAGCATTCGGGACGATGTGGAAAAATTCCTCGCCGCCAAGCCTGACCTTATTCTCGCCCGTCCGCAACACCTTGCCGCCGCCGGCCGCCTTTCGGCGATGCTGGAAAGAATGGGCGTGCGATTCGTCTCCCTGCAGGTGACGAGAGCCGACGAATTGTATGATTACTGGCGAACTCTGGCCGGCTTCGTCGGGAAGGAGGCGGAGGCGGAACGCATGATAGAGGCGTTCGACGGGGAGATCGGCCGGTACGGAGCGGCGGCGGAATCGTTCGCGCCGAAGCCTGGCGTCTTTCTTGAAGCGATCCACAAGGAAGTGAAAACCTTCGTTCCCGAATCCATTCCCGCCTGGCTGGTTCGCGTCGCCGGGGGAGTCTACATCGCGGACGACGCGGTTCCGACGACGCCGGGGGTGATTATCGCGGATTACGGACCTGAACGGCTGCTCGAACGCGCGGACGGGATCGATGTCTTCGTGGCGCAGGAAGGTGCGATGAACCGGACGCCCATTGAAACAATCAGGAAGCGAACCGTGTATCAACCGCTTGCCGCGTTCAAATCCGGCAGGGTATGCAAAGTACCGGAGGCGATTCTGTCGCGTCCGACGCCGAGCCTACTCGACGGCGCGGCGATTCTCGCCGGGCATACCGGGCTTGCCGAACACATGAAAACACGACCACGCGACGAGGGGAGGGCCCAGTAGATGGCAAAAAGCATCCTGTATGGGATCGGCGTCGGACCCGGCGATCCGGAACTGATCACGGTGAAGGCGATCGAAACTATCCGCAAATGCCAGGTGGCGGCCGCGCCTCGCACCCCGGGTGGCGGAACGTTGGCGCTCGATATCGTCCGCCAGGCAGTCGATCTCGAGGGCAAAAAAGTTCTTCTTCTCGACTTCGCCATGTCCCCGGACGCCGACAAGCGCCGCGCGTCGCATAGAGCGGCGGCGGAAAGCGTACGCCACGAACTGGACGCTGGAAACGCAGTGGCGCTTCTCAACCTTGGCGATGTGTCGGTCTTTTCCTCGTTCCGTTATATCGCCGATATCCTTGGACCGGAAGGCTACGATATCCGCATGATCCCCGGCGTGCCCAGTTTCTGCGCCGCCGCCGCCAGAATGGGGGCAAGCCTCACGGATATGGCCAACCCGCTGTACATAATACCGGACGGCGACGGCAAAGCGACAATGCCGCCGGCGGACGACGGCGTCACAGTCTATATGAAATCGGGAAAGCATCTTCAGGAGCTTTTGGCTCGCTTGCGCGAGTGCGGAAGGCTCGACGATGCCGTGCTTGTCCAGAATTGTGGATTGCCTGACGAAACGATCGACACGGCGCCGACGGAGACGGCGGTCGAAAAGCGCTATTTCAGCCTGGTCGTGGTCCGTCCGCGACGGAACTCGTGGAACAAAGCGGGGACAAAATAAAGCATGCGACATCAATAATCTCTTTACGCTTGTTTTTTCTCTTCACGTTAATCCGCAATCATCTTCTTGATCGGGTGAGTCGCGTCCGCGAGTGGACGTACATAGCATCACTGTCCAAGGAGAAGATGTC
>JAIRTL010000080.1 GCA_031254915.1 Planctomycetota bacterium | reverse complement strand
CATCATCGCCGGCGACGACGACAAACATCTCGAGGCGGCAGGCAAGGAAAACGTCGGCAGGAAGAAGGCGCTGGAAGCGGCCGAGGCCGTGGGCGGCAAGGCGGTGTTTCCCGTCTTCGAACCGGGCGAGCGCGACGCCAACCCCCGCGCCTTCACCGATTTCAATGACTTGGCGGTGAAAAGCAAGTTCGGGCTGGAAGCGGTCAAGAGCCAGGTCGGGGCGGCGGTGTCGCGGCAGATCGAGCTAAAAAGCGCGGCAATGGAGAAGGTGAAGACTCGGGAACGTCAGGAGAAACAGAGGGAGGGAAAAGAGATCGCCCGAATATAAATGGAATGATTTTTGCTTGCATTTGTCAGTAATTCATGTAAGTAATAGCGATATTCGTATCCGTAGGCGTTAACGTCATTCAACGCACTTACTCGTCCTTCATGGCCGGGAAGTGCGTTTTTTATGCCTTCCCCGGTCGTGCGGACGTATCATGGAAGGCATACTATGAATACCCTGACCACAGCTCCGCTCGCTCACCTGCTGGACATCTTGTTCAAAGAGACTGACGCCCTGTCGCCAGCGGCAAGTTCCGCCGCAACGGTTTTCTCCGACGAAGAACTGGAACGCCTGAAACGGAGTAAAACCGAATACCTCGAATTCTATGGGCAGTTGAAGGACTTGCCGCTTGCCGTCTCGCGCGAGACGGGGAAGCTCCTCTACATGCTGGCGCGGAGTTGCGGCGCGCGGGCGATTGTCGAGTTCGGGACATCGTTCGGCATCTCGACGCTACACCTCGCCGCAGCCTTGCGCGACAACGGAGGCGGCATCTTGATCACCAGCGAATTCGAGCCGTCGAAAGTGGCGAAGGCACGGGAAAACCTAATGGCAGGCGGTCTCGCCGACTTGGTGGATATCCGGGAGGGGGATGCGCTACGGACGCTGGCGGTCGATCTGCCTGAGACGATCGACCTGCTCCTGCTTGATGGCGCCAAGGCCCTTTATCCAGAGATCCTGGGTTTGGTGGAAAACCGCCTCAGGCCGGGCGCGCCGGTAATCGCCGACGATGCGGACAGCAGCCCCGACTATCTGGCGCGCGTGCGCTCACCCGGGAGCGGATACCTGTCCACGCCATTCGGCGAAGACATCGAACTGTCAATGCGGCTTGGCTGAGCTCCGAGAGCGATCCGTCAACACAAAGCTCCAGGCCATGCCCTGGAACTTTGTCTCATTTCCGCAATTCCGCGCCCCGCGCGGCGTCCACCATGCATTTCGTATCGCGGGTATCGCGGAGAACATCGCCTATCAGATCGTATCGTCTCCTCTGCGAGTTGTCCCGGTGCGTTCACCTTACCGTCGCTTGAAAGCCATCACGCACAGCCATTTTCTCCACGTCCCCTTCAAGGGAGACACCGAGTCGAACCCGGCGGCCGACAGCAATTCCCGCAACTCTCCCTCGCTGTACAGGTTCATCGCCAGGTTGTCGACAAACACCTTGGGGCAATTGATTTCGCCATTCTCCCCCTTCCATCCTTCCAGCGTGATGGCGAAACGCCCTCCGGGCCGCAGCACCCCGTGAATCCGCATGAAACATTCCTGGATATTTTCCCAGAAATATGTCGTCTCGAACGCGGTGACCAGGGTGAACATTTCCCCGGAAAACGGAAGCCGCAGGGCGTCGGCGACTTGAATCTCGACGCGGCCGTCCCGCACCGCTTCCCGATTCGTCGCCAGGGACTTCGCCACCGACGTTTCGGAGTAGTCCACCCCGTACACCTTCGCCCCCTTGCCCGCCATCAGGGCGATGGCGGCCCCGCCACCGCAGCCGATGTCCAGGACAACATCCTCCGGCGTGACGGCAAGAAGCTCGACGACCTCGCGGGTGACGGGGCCGTGCGCCCAATTCATCATCCCCGCAAAAAGGCGGCCAATGAATCCGGTCGGCTTGCGGCAATTTGCCAAGAGCTTTTTCAGCATCTCCGCTTCCTCTTGGAGAAAAGCGGCTCCAATTCCGCCCTCTTGCGTTCCGGAAGCCATGACGGTTCCATGGGCGCAAGTATATGGAATCATCGGATTGTATGAAAGCGGGTTTGGTGGGCGATTCGGGAATTACGTTTCCAAATCACCGATGTCCTGGCGGAATACAGATGCGATAAATCTCGCTATTGAAAATGTTACCGGCATCGCCGGAATCCAGGGCGCGCGTTGTTTTGCGTTATGTGGAAGTGTAATCGTGTCCAGTCGCCGCCGGCCGGGCAATCACTTCCCCTTCGTGGTGTCCACCACGTATTTCGTGTAGCGGAGCACGTCGCGCATGAGGTCGGAAAGCTGGTCGGCGCTGCGGGAGCCGGAGACGAATTCGTTCTGCGCCTGGAGAAGGAGGTTCATGATTTCCACCAGTTCGCCGGATCCGGCGGCTTGGCCAGTGGCGGGTGGTATGTCGGAAACGGCGGGAGTCGATGGTACAGGTGATGTTTGGGTGGGTTCCGGTTCGCGGAGGAGATCGTCCACCGTCACCCCGAACAGCTTGGCGATGG
>JAIRTL010000067.1 GCA_031254915.1 Planctomycetota bacterium | reverse complement strand
GGCGGCGCGAAGGAGATCCCTGCTTTCCTGGAGCATCTTCCAGTCGCGCTCGCCTGCCTGCGCCTCCAGGCCCTTGAGGATTTCGTCGGCGCGGCGCACCACTGCCCGGGGAACACCCGCCAGGCGGGCGACTTGGATGCCGTAGGAGCGGTCGGCCGCGCCGGGGCGGATCTCGCGCAGAAAAACGACCTCGTCCTGCCATTCCCTGACGATGACGTTGAAGTTCTTCGCCGCGTCGAGGATATGCCCGAGTTCGGCGAGCTCGTGGTAATGCGTGGCGAAGAGCGTCCGCGCCTTGAGCTGCGAATGCAGGTACTCCGTCGCCGCCCAGGCCAGGGAGACGCCGTCGAAGGTGCTGGTGCCGCGCCCCACCTCGTCCAGGATGACGAGCGATTTTTCCCGCGCGTTCTGGAGGATTTCCGCCAGTTCGACCATCTCGACCATGAAGGTGGAGCGCCCCCTGGACAGGTCGTCGGCCGCGCCGACGCGCGTGAAGATGCGGTCTGCGACGCCGATACGGGCCGACCGCGCCGGAATCGGCGCTCCCATCTGCGACATGATGAACAACAACGCCACCTGGCGGATATAGGTGCTTTTACCAGCCATGTTGGGGCCGGTGACGATAAGGACCCGTTGCGTGCGGGGATCGAAAACGACGTCGTTCTCGATGAATTCGCCGGCCGGAAGGAGCGACTCCACCACCGGATGCCTGCCGCCGACGATCTCCGTGTCCCCGCCCTCGTGGACCTCCGGCATGACATATTTGCGTTCCTTGCCCGCCTCCGCGAGCGCGAGAAGGACGTCCAGTTCCGCCAGCTTCCCCGCGACCCGCTGCGCCCGGGGAATCGCCCGCGCCGCCTCACCCTGGACGCGCATGAAAATGTCGTATTCGAGCTGCGCCAGCCTGCCCTCGGCCGACTGGAACTTTTCCTCCATTTCCTTGAGTTCGGGGGTAATGTAGCGCTCCGCGTTCACGAGCGTTTGTTTGCGAATGTAATCAGTCGGCGCCTTGTCCTTGTGCGCATTGGAGACTTCGATGTAATAGCCGAAGACGCGGTTTTTCCCGACCTTCAGCGACGGAATGCCTGAGCGGATCTGCTCGTTCTCCTGGAACATCCTGAGCCAGTTGCTGCCGCCGGCGCCTATGTCGCGGAGTTCGTCGACTTCCGGATCGTAGCCGTCGCGGACGATGCCGCCGTCACGGACGCCGGCCGGCGGATCGTCCCCGATCGCCTTGAGGATGGCGTCGCCGAGATCGTCGAGGGTGTCGAGGTCGGCGCATTCGCGGAGCAGCTCCGCGCCGGCGCTTCCGGCGATCAGGGCGATGTCCGGCAGCGCCAAACATCCTTGCGCCAGAGAGGCGAGGTCGCGCGGCGTGGCGCGCCCGGTGGCGGCGCGGGCCATGATGCGCTCGATGTCGGGGAAACGGTCGAGGCGCTCCCTGAGCTCGCGGCGCAGGCCGTCGTCGTCCATCAGCTGCCGGATCGCCTCCTGGCGCGGGTGGATGACGTCGAGACGCGAGGAGGGGGAAAGGAGCCAAGCTCTGAGCATGCGGCCCCCGGGGCCGGTGAGCGTGCGGTCGAGGACGGAGAGCAGCGTCGCGTTCGCGTTGCCGCCGCGCGGCGGATGCGCGAGTTCGAGGTTCCTGATCGTGTTCCGGTCGAGGCGAAGGTGTCCGGACACATCCACGATGCGCGGCGGCTGCAGATGGGCGAGATCGGATGACTGGTTCTCCGCCAGATAGCCGAGTATGGCGCCTGCGACGCCGAGGGCGGCCGGTTCCTCAAGGCCGAAGCCGGCGACTGTCGATACCTTGAAGAGCGCCTTGAGGCGCGCCTCGCCCTCGTGCGGGTCGAAGGCGTAGTCGTCGCGCCGGGTTATCTGCCCGAGCGCCGGATCGGCGAGAAGCGCCGCGAACGGATCGTCCGGATCGGCAAGGAGACTTCGGGGGACGAGGATCTCGGCGGGCGCGAAGCGGGCGAATTCGTCGTCGACCCGGGACCGGGGCGGCATGACGACGAAAAAGTCGCCGGTGGAAAGGTCGAGGAACGCGATCGCGACCGTCTCGCCGCGGCGCAGGAAAGCGGCAAGGTAGTTGTTGTCCCGCTGCGGCAGCACGCTTTCCTCGACAAGCGTTCCCGGGGTGACGACCTCCGTGATCCCCCGGTTCACCAGCCCCTTCGCCTGGGCGGGATCTTCGATCTGGTCGGCGATGGCGACGCTGCGGCCCTTCTCGACCAGCATCTTCACATACCGGGAAAGCTGGTGGTGGGGGATGCCGGCGAGCGGCGGCGCGTCGGCGTCGCGATTGCGGCGCGTCAGGGTGAGGCCGAGGAGCTTATGCATCTGCACGGCGTCGTCGTGGAACGTTTCGTAAAAGTCACCCATCCGGAACAGCAGTATCTTGTCCGGATGCCGGCTCTTGAAGCTGTGCCATTGCCGCATGGCCGGGGTGAGCTTGTCGTCTGCCATCGTTGGACCGCGATCCTCCGCTTTGCCGAAAACCATGCAGTATACCGCGTCCTCCCGGGTGCGCCACCTCAAAATGCCTGTCGGGCGGTTTGCGCTTCGGGAAAAAACGATCCGCGCGCCATGAAAACCCTTGTCCGTCACCGGCGTATTGGTATGATTTTCCGGTGATGGTGGATGTCTGACAACCTGTCATGCTGGAAAGGAGGCGAAGGCGCGGACGCGGATCAAAATCTGGCTGGTGGTTGTGCGTCATACCGGGTAGCCGGGGGTTTTCCGTCTTTCAGGAGAGGAGGATCTTATGGTATCGGGTTCGGTCGCGGTCATTTTGCTGATACTCGTGGTCGCGGCGCTTATCGTCGCCACGGGCAAATTCAAGATCAATGCGTTTCTCGTGCTGCTGTTCGTCGCCTTTCTTTACGGCATACTCATCGGCATGCCCATCGGCGACGTGGTCGCGAACATCAAGGCCGGCTTCGGCGGCACCCTGTCGAGCATAGGCATCGTCATCATCACCGGCACCATGATGGGGGTGATCCTGGAAAAAACCGGCGCTGCGCTGGTCATGACCAGAACCATTCTCGGCTTGGTCGGCAAGGACCGTTCGCCCCTCGCCATGAACATCGCCGGCTTCGTCGTCTCCATTCCCGTGTTCTGCGATTCCGGCTACGTCATTCTCACGCCGCTCAACAAGGCCCTCGCCAAAGAAAGCGCCAAATCCATGGCCGTCATGGCGGTCGCGCTCGCGACCGGCCTGTACGCCACGCACACGATGGTCCCGCCGACTCCCGGGCCGATCGCCGCCGCCAGCTCGGTCGGGGCCGACCTCGGGACAGTCATCATCTACGGCCTGATCGCCTCGATTCCGGCCTCGCTCATCGGCTATCTCTGG
Source organism: Planctomycetota bacterium (assembly GCA_031254915.1). Classification (GTDB taxonomy): domain Bacteria; phylum Planctomycetota; class SZUA-567; order SZUA-567; family SZUA-567; genus JAIRTL01. Next base: position 33,601 of record JAIRTL010000067.1, on the reverse strand, counting down.
GCCGTCAAGGTCGCGGCCAGGTACGACATCGAGCCGGAGTCGATCGAGTCCTATTCCACCCTTATGGAAAAGTACGGTCAGTTGCCGTCCGTGTTCGCGTCCTTCCTGCCGCTCGTGTTGCCGCTGGTGCTCATCCTCTTCAAGTCCATCATCGACCTCAAGGGCAAGGACGGAACGCTGACCTTCGGCGCCGGCCCGGTCCAGTCGTTCATTTCCAACATCGGCGATCCGGTGATCGCGCTCATCATCGGCGTCATCTGCGCGTTGTGCATCGTGCCCAGGACGTCGTTGTCGGCGGCGGTCGACGGCTGGCTCGGGCAGGGCATCCGCGACGCTGCGATCGTCCTCGCCATCACCGGCGCCGGCGGCTCGTTCGGCAAGATCCTCCAGGGCTCGCCGATGGTCGATTACATCAAGGACAATCTGTCCACCAGCAGCCTCGGGATCTTCCTCCCCTTCATTATTTCGGCCGCGATCAAGACGGCGCAGGGTTCGTCCACCGTCGCCATCATCACCACCGCCACCATCATGGCGCCGATGCTGGGGGCGCTCGGGCTCAACCCCGCGCTTTCCGTGATCGCCATCGGCGCGGGCTCGATGGTGGTGTCGCACGCGAACGACAGTTATTTCTGGGTGGTGTCGCAGTTCTCCGCCATGCCCGTGAACATCGCCTACAAAGTCTACACGACCGCCACTGCCGTGGAAGGCGTGACGGCGATGATCGCCGTGTACATCCTCGCCTTGATTTTCTGACAGCGTGTTCGCGCGACAAAGGATGGGGGGACGCAGACGGTATATCGGGAGGCGGGAAAGCCCCGTCTCCCGATCCAACTATGGCATGTTGAAAAATTCTGTGAATATTGGGATTCATGCGCGAAGATTCCAGAAATGCTCTGACGCCGCCGAGTACGGATCCCGGCGCGTTGCGACGCGTACGGAAAGCGTCCCTGTTCGTGAACCGCGAGGGAAAGGCGTCCATGATAAAGCGCTTCTTCAAGTTGGTTTTCATCCTACTGGTTCTCGCGTTTCTGGTGGTGTATTTCCTCGGCGAGGACCCGCCGGCGCAGCCTTCCGGGCGGACGCCGCAGGGGACGGTGACGGCGCAGCCGTCGGATCCTTCCCTCGTCAAGGCGCTGACGGCGGGCAATTTCGACGCCTCGGTCGCGTCGGGCGTGCATCTGGTCGATTTTTGGGCCGAGTGGTGCGGACCGTGCCGCGCGATCGCGCCGACGGTGGAAAAACTCGCCGCCGCCTACGCGGGGCGGGCGATCGTCGCCAAGCTGGATATCGACGCCCACCCGGAGGTGGCGGAACGCTTCAACGTGATGGCGATTCCGACGCTGATCGTCTTCAAGGACGGCGAAGTCGCTTCCCGCCTTCTCGGTGTCGTCGAGGAAGATGAGTTGACGGCGGCGCTGGATGCGGCACTGCTGTGAGCGTGGTGGACGAAAAACACCGCAACCGAACGAAATAGTGAAGCGAAACGAGCTTCACGCCTTCAAAGCGCTGCCCAACCGCCGGATCGTGGAACGCACGTTTGGATGGCCGATGTACTGGCGCATAATGAACCGCCGCCATGAACGCAAGTATGACACGGCCGAAAACGTCATGCGCATCGCGATGACAAAAAATATGCTGCGCTATTTGACGATAAGCCAAGACCAAAGCAATGCAGCATGATTTGTCCGCAGGCTCTTCGTTATTTCCTGACAGACCCTCACCTGCCGAGAAGCGAAAGCACGTTCTGCGTGACCTGGTTCGCCTGGGCAAGCATCGAAGTGCCGGCCTGGACCATGATCTGGTTCCGGGTGAACTCGGTCGACTCCTTCGCCATGTCGGTGTCGCGGATCGCCGATTCGGTCTTGGTGATGTTCTCGATCGCGACGTTGAGCGAGTTGATGTTGGTCTGGAGCATGTTCTTCTGGAACGCGCCCAGACGCGCGCGTAGCGTCGACACGTCGTCCACCGCCTGGCTGACGATGCGCATCGCAAGGATCGGGTCGCGCGAAAGACTCGCCACGCCGCCGCCGAGCACGTCCTGCAGGCAGTACTCCTCGCCTTCCCAGGTCATGCGGCCGACGTTGGCCATCACCATCGACTGGATCGAGTACACGGTGCGGTCCTGATCGCCCTCGGTATTGCCGAGCTGATACTGCATGCCGCCGAGGAAGTTGAACAGGTCTTCCGACGTGTTTTTCCGCGGGTTTGTGGCGTAGGTATGCACCTCCATCAGTTCGCTGCCGCCGTAGGCGGTTATGTCCAGTGTTTCGGTTCCGACGGTGCTCCTTCCGGAGTTGATTACACCGGACGTCCTGATGAACACGCCCTTGAGGTTCGGATCGGTGATGTAGAATCCGCCGGTCAGATTTTTCGAATCGATCGGAATGCTCACATCGGCGATGACGCCGGAAATCTGGTTGAGCGAATCCGCCTTGATGATGATGTTCGTCCCGTCGAATTCCACATCAATGGCGGACAGCGTGTCCAGTTTGTCGATCTTCGCTTCGACCGTCGGATCGATCTGGCTGAAATCGAGATACAGCTGGATCGGCTTGCCGTTGCTGTCGTTGATGCCGAGCGCGCCCGATGAGCCGGTGTTGTACAGAAGGGACGGGGGCTCGAATCGGCGCCGCTCCTCCTCGATCGTCACCTCGTTTTCCTCGATCGCCTGGATGGCGGTGGCGCGGGAGTACAGCGAACCGTATTCATGGCCCGCCTGGGCGATCGTCGCCAGTCCCAGCTTGCCGCCGTTGAACACCAGGGCGCCGGAGAAGTCCGGGGTCGTGGTGTTGGCGACCAGGCCGTTCGTGAGCACCTCGGCGCCGTTCAGGCCGATGCGCGCATCCTGGCCGGCGATCTGGATGGTGTCGCCGCTGGTGACGTGCACCTTTTCGAGCGTGTCCGATTCCCGGTAGTAGTAGAACAGATTGCCTTCGTTGTTCTGCATCCGGATCGTCTGCTGCGACCCGTAATCGGTGGCATAGAGTCGCGCCCCTATGTTCGTGAAGGTGACGGTGCCCTCCTCTTCGCCGGTCGGCAGCGCGGAATTGATCGGGGCGCCGGGCGGCACCTGGGCGACAAGGTTGGGCGCCGGGACATTCAGCGTGATGTTGAGGCCGCTGTCATGGCCGTTGGCCATCCTCACGGACTCTATGCGGACCGTCTGGCCGTTGGCGTTCACGGCCGCCTCCGCGGAACCCGACGATGCGACGAGATACCGCGGTTCCATGGTCGAGTTGCTGAACGCCTCGATCTTGAAGGTTTTGACCGTGGTGCCGTCGGATTCGTAGGTGAGCGGCGTGTATTTGTAGAAGATCTGACCTTCGGGCGAAGTGTTGGTGCCGAGATTGACGCCGGACATGACGGCGTTGCCGACGTCCGCCCAGCCGCCGACGCCGCCGACGGTGAAGTCCTTCTGGTTGTCCATGCGCTGGCCGACGACGGCGATCTCGAACACGTCGAGGTTTTCCGCCTTGTCGGTGAGCTCGATGAAAATGCCGTCGAGGTTGCTCGCGGGAGAGCTGGGAATGCCGGAATTGTTCGCCGCGGCGAAGAACTGATCGGTGCCCTTGCCGATCAGCATGGTGCATTCCCTGTCCTTGAAATATTCGATCGAGTTCGTGGACTTGTCCGTAATCCTGGCGTAGATTTTACCGTCGCCGTCGCAATTGTAGCCGACGCGGAACGCTTCGGCCGCGTCCGGAGTCATGGTGAACTCGGAAATCGCCGATGTGGACTTGTTGTTGAGGCCGGCGCCGTAGATCTGGACATCGCCGGTTTTATAAACATAGGTTCCGTCCGAGTAGCCGGTTACCGCGCAGGCGCGAGTGTCGGGGTAGACGGGAGGGGTGAGGCTTCCGTTCGTGGTCAGGTCGATGCGGGCGTCAGACCCGAAGATGAGGCTTGCGCCGACGCCGGTGGAATCCTTGACGTTGTTGATCGACTCGACCATGGTGCCGAGGTTTGTTCCGGCGGCGAAGTTGAAGAGACGGGAACCCTTGGTGCCGGTGAGGATGAATTCCTGCGTAACGGTGATTTTCCCGTCCTTGACCTCGCAGAGCGGATTGTTGGGATCCGTCTCCAGATAGGCGCGCTGGGCGGAGGTTTTCGAATTCGCCTGCCACTCGGAGAGCTGGCCGGTGAAGCCGATGGACATCTTGTACCCGCTGCGCTTGAAGACCTGATCGATGCGGGTCATCTTGGTGTCGAGCATCTTATGGTCGGTCGGTTCGTCGACGACCGTGTTTTGCTCGTAAACAAGCTGTTTCGAACCATTGAGCAGATATTGGTCCGAGTAACGGGTTGTGTTGGCGATGCGGTCGAGAGTCTGGATGCCGGAATCCATTTCCGCCTGGTCGGCGGCGACCTGCTCCGGGCTCGTAATGCCGTTGTTGGCGGCGTGGATCGAGAGAGCGCGCAGCTTCTTGAGGATCTCGTTCATTTCATTGAGCGCGCCCTCGGCGATGCCGATAAGGTTGTACGCTTCCGACGAGTTCCTGACCGCGCGTTCAAGGCCGGAAATCTGGGATCGAAGCTGTTCACTGATGATGAGGCCCGACGGATCGTCGGCGCCGACATTGATCTGATAGCCCGACGACAGCTTTTCGATGCTTTTCGTCATGCCGGAATTGCTGAATCCGAGATTGCGGTGCGATTGCATCGCGGAAAGATTGTGATTGATGATCAGACTCATGGGTTTGTCCTCCCTAACGTGTACGAGTCCGTCCGCGCCGCCTTTCAACGACGCCCGGCCCCTGTCTCAATCCTCCGTGAGCGCCCGTGCTTCTCTCCGGCGGGCGTGGGACCTTTGGGATGACGTTCGGACTATCGGCCATGGCAAACCCGCCATGAAAGCCCTGTTTGGTTCCTTTTATGAATCGGCGACAGCCTTTGCTGTCAAACGACATTCGCGCGAGTGCCGTTTTCACGTTAAGCAACAAATTTTCCAGATTCAAAAAAGACTCAATCTTTCCGAAAAATAAAACGCAACATTCAAAAAAAACAGAAGTTACAACTCGATCGAAAAAATAAAGTTTATGTCCGACAACCCATTAAAACCAAGCACAACAAAACGGCCGGTATAAAATGCCGATAACGCGTTCCGACAAGGAAGCAATTTCCATGCCGGTCCTTCGCCACTATGGCTTCGCTTTCCAGCTCGAAAAGGAAGCCTTGGATTTTATCGGCAATCTTGCCGTTCCGGATTCAACCCAATTTGAAAATAGCGAGTTTTTGCATTATATCGAGCGGATCGACCATGGTCGGCATGCATGTCCCATATTGTCACATGGTGTATGATGAGAATGATAAAACGATTTATTTTCTTACAAATTGTGTATACATATGACTGGTTATAACGAAGTCATTAGATGAAACCTCTTGAAGCAATAGGACGTTACCGGTAACATGGGTGTGTTATGCTGGGAGCAGCCTGAAATTGTGAAAATGAGGGATGGGGGATCCTGTTCCACATCTGTTTCCCTTGGCCATTTCATGGCCGCGCACAGTTGGGGGAATCACAACTCCGAACCGTGAACGGTATATGATGGAGCGAGTCTTTCAATGAGCGCAGAATGCGCCGTCGTTCAATCGGATTCCGCATTGTATCTTCGGTACAAGCTGCGCTGGGTCGTCGCTTTCGCGGTGACGGTTATCGCGTTTCTTTGGTGGGCGCTTTTCACCGAGACACGGCGCGCAGCGGTCAATGACGTGCGTTTCGCCGCGACGCAGTATGCGGGAAACGTCGATTTTCTTTTCGCGCGCATCGATCAGGCCGGATCCATCCTCCCCGACTTCCCCGAACTGCGGATGGCCGCCCTCTCCCGCAGGCACAACCGGCCAAGCCATTTCATCGCCGCGCGCCTGCGCCAGGTCCTTCAATACGCTTCGCAACTGCTCGACGTAAACGCCATCTTTTTCGTCGACGCGGACGGCAATGTCCTTGCGGAATCCTCCGGGGATTACGACCGCCATCAGGACTTCAAGGCGCTGTTTCATCTTGACGACCTCAACCGAACCTCGAAAAGAACGGTTCAGGCAGAACGGCGGAGCGATACCGGCGAATACTGGCTGTACATCGTTTATCCCATTTCCAATGACAAGCATTCTCCGCCGGTCGCAACGCTTGTTCTCGGCAAACCGTTCGAAGCCGTTTTCGAACCAATCCCCGCGCGCTGCGGCTTGGCGGTGATCGATCGCGACGGCGTGATCCTTCATTCGACCCGGCCGGAATGGGTGGGGAAAGGCATGATCCGTGAGATCACGGAACAGATCCGGCCGCGGCGTTGGGAAGGGGGAGCCGACGGAACCGCGACGCCGATTGTGCCGCCTCTCGATATCGCTGTTCCAGATTTCGGGGAAACGTTCGTCGACCGTGATTCGCGGTTCGCGTACGCCTATGAAACGGCGGTGTCCGACAACTTCTCGGTCCTGGCGTTCGACCGTATCGACAACGGCATGACGATCGTATTCGGGACCGCCCTCTCCATGGTCGTCGCTGGGCTCGCGTTCACGATCGGCTGGTGGCTGACGCTCCAGGACCGCCGGGGCCGCATGGACGCGCAGATCCAGCGCCACATCAAGGAAGTCGAGAAGGCTCGGTTCGAGGCGGAGCGCGCCAATTCCGTCAAGAGCGAATTCCTCGCCAACATGTCGCATGAAATCCGCACCCCGATGAACGGGATCGTCGGCATGGCCGACCTTCTCGGAAGGACGGAACTGACGGAGGAGCAAAGGGAGTACGAGGAGATCATCAAGACATCCGCGTCGTCCCTGCTCACCATCATCAACGACATCCTCGACCTTTCGAAGATCGAGGCGGGCAAACTGACGATCGAAAAAGCGGGCTTCGACATACGGATATGTATCGCCGAGATCCTCCGCCTGCTCTCCGCGAAGGCTGAGGAGCGGCATAACGAGCTCGTCTTCGACTTTGCCGACAACATTGCGACCGAAGTCGTCGGCGACGCCATCCGGCTCCGCCAGGTGATGATGAACTTGATCTCCAACGCGATCAAGTTCACCGAAAACGGCACCATCACGGTGCGGGTTCGCGGCGTTCCCGTCAGCGAGGATGAAACGGAACACGCAATCGACGTGATCGACACCGGCATCGGCGTTTCCAAGGAAAAGCAGGAACGGATATTCGGTAAATTCGAACAGGCCGACTCGAGCACGACCAGGCAGTTCGGCGGCACCGGTCTTGGCCTCGCCATCTCGAAGCGCCTGACCGAATTGATGGGCGGCATTATGCGCTTCACCAGCGAGGAGGGCGTCGGCTCGCTGTTCGGCGTATCCCTGATCCTCCCCAATCCGAACAGTTCCGACGCGCCCCCCAAATACCGCGCCGACGCAGCCTGGAAGGGAATGACGGCAATCCTTCTCGAACCGCACGATGAGGCGCGGCGCGTGCAAATGTCGATGCTGGAACGGCTCGGCCTTTCCGTGGCCGCAACTGGGGACGAGGACGAGGCGCTGGACGCGGTCCGAAGCGACACGGAGCGACAGGGCGGCGGACGGCGGCTGCTGTTCGTCGCCAACCCGGGCGTCGACGCGTTGCGGCGTTTGACGTCGGCGATCCGAACGTCGCAGGACGGGTCGCGAACGTATATGGTCGTCCTTTCCTATCCCAATGCGGCGAAAAACCTGCCGCCGCCTTCGGCGGGAGGCCATAACGCGATCATGATCAAGCCGATCTGGCAGGTGCAGCTCGCGCACGTTCTGCGGCAGCTGTTCCAGGAAAACGCGCCGGTATCGGAATCGGCGAAACGCCTTCCCGGCCCTCCCGGCGACGCGAAAACGTTCAGGAAGGGGCGCATTCTCCTCGCCGAGGACAACGTCATCAACCAGAAGGTGGCGGTGGGAATACTCGGCAAGCTGGAGTATCCGGTCGAAGTCGTCGACAACGGAAAGGATGCGGTGCGGCAGGCGCTTTCCGGGAAGTTCGACATGGTGCTCATGGATTGCCAGATGCCGCAGATGGACGGATTCGAGGCCACTCGCCGCATTCGCGAAATGGAGAGCAAACTCAACCGCGCCCGCAGGATCCCGGTGATCGCCCTGACCGCGAACGCCTTGATCGGCGACCGCGAGCGCTGCCTCAGATCGGGCATGGATGCCTACGTGTCCAAACCGGTCAATCCCAGGGAACTGGAGAACGTCCTCGACCAATTCCTTCCCCGTGATGAGTGAAACGGACGGTTTTTCCAAAAAAATCGGCCCGCGAAAACCGATAATACGGGTATGAAGCGTACCGGCGGCGCACGACGGCAGGTATTTCGTTTGGATACGGCCGTTCGCGCCCGATCCCACAACGGGAGAGAAACGATGCATATTCGGAAATACGGTTTGGCGGCCGCGCTCCTGTCTCTGGCTCTCGCCGCCGGCTGTCCCCAGCCCCATTACGAAGACGAACCGGCGCAGGTTCCCTTCTATCCGGGTGAACGGCAGGGAGACGTCACGCTGTACCGCGACCTGCAGTTCGAGGATATTCCGGTGCCGGCGCAATACGTCATTATCGGCGACCGCTCCCATTCGTTCCAGGGATCACGCTTCCGCACAGGCGTGTTTCATTACGACGGGCCGGTCGACTGGCGCGAAGCGGTCGTCTTCTACCGCACGCAGATGCCGCTTTCCTCATGGGAATCGGTCGCAACGGAAAGCGGTCCCGACTTCCGGCTCATGCGTTTCCGCAAAGGCCCCGAACAACTGATCGCGGTGGTTCGCGATCTCGGCAACGGCTGGTCGCGGGCGGAATTGCAACTCGACAATGTGGCGAAAAACGACCTCCTTCTCAGAGGCGAACTCAAATCGGAGCGGTAGCGCCCCAAACGTCTCATGGCATGACGGAGATGCGCGCGAACAGTTCCCGGTTCTTCAGGTACAGGTCGGCGAAGAATGACTTCCGCTCGGCGTAAATCCGTTGCGCCTCGGGGTTCGGTTCATAGATTTTGCCCCCCGGCGCGACCGCCGCCCGACAGCCTTCGAAGACGTCCTTGAACATGCCCGCGCCGACCCCGGCGACGATGGCGGCGCCGACGCAGGCGTCGCCTCCGGAGACGGCATGCACCGGCATGCCGAACATATCCGCCTGAATCTGCGGCCAGACTGAACTTTTCGCCCCGCCGCCGGTCGAGAGCATGCGCCGGGGAACGACCCCCGCCGCCTTGATCAACTGGAAGCTCTGGTCAAGGGCGTAGGCGACGCCTTCGAGAACGGCGCGGATGGCCTCGGTCTCGCCATGGCGGAGCGTCATTCCCCAGAAAACGCCGCGAGCGGCAGGGTCGAGCCATGGCGTTCGCTCTCCCGCGAGATACGGAAGGAAAAAGAGGTCGCGCGAACCCGGTTCCGCCCGGGCGGCCATATCGTCGAGATCGGCGAATTCCCTGGTCCTGTGAAACGTTTCCCGATACCATTTCAGCGACAGACCCGCCGCGAGCGTGGCGCCGAACAGGCTCCAGCGCCCGGCTATGGGGTGGCAGAAGGTCGAGGTGCGGAATTCGGCGTCGAAATACGGGGTCGAGGCGATCGTCCCCACCTGTCCGCCGGTGCCGATGTTGACGCCGATATCCCCCTCCTCGACGATGCCGGAGCCGATTCCGGCCATGCCGTTGTCGGCGCCGCCGAAATAGAGGGGCGTGCCGGCGGGTAGACCGCAGCGCTCCGCCCCTTCCGCCGTCAACGCTCCGGCGAGTTCATGGGAGCGGGCGACAGGCGGAAAGATGTGCTCCGGCAGTTTCAATTTCCGCAGGATGTCCCACGCCCATTCGACGTTTTTCACGTCAAGACAACAGGTCGAGGAAGCGTCGGACGCCTCCTGGCCCATCTCCGCGCACAGGCGGGCGCGGACGTAATCCTTCGGACAGAGGACGCAGGCGGCGCGATCGAGCGCATCCGGCTCGTTGTCCCGCAGCCAGACGAGCGACGGCAGGCCGAATCCGGACGCGGCGCGGTTGAGGGCGACGGCGCACAGTTCCGCTGCGCCGACCGTCGACTCGATCGCCTCGAGCTGGGTTCGCGAGCGGTTGTCCGCCCAGATGATCGCGTTCCGCACCGGCCGGCACTCGCCGTCGACGAGGACGATGCCGTGCATTTGTCCGGAGAAGGCGACCCCTTTCACCGACGCCGCATCCCCGGCCGCCACCTTCGCGACGCAAAGCGACGCCTTGTCGAGCCAGAGCCCGGGATCCTGTTCCGCCCAGCCGGGATGCGGAGTCTTGATGGGATACTCCTCCCGATGCGAACGGACGATCTTGCCCTCCTCCGTCATGAGGATCGCCTTCGCGCCGGAAGTGCCGATATCGACGCCTATAAGCATGGAATCAATCCTTCAGCTTGATGGTGCTCTGGACCTTGCACATGCCGCCGTCGACGCCGATGATTTCGCCGGTGATGTAGCCGGCTTCGTCGGAGGCGAGGAAGGCGATGAGATGGCCCGCGTCCATGATGTCGCCGAAGCGGTCGAGCGGGATGGAGGCGAGCTTTTCCACGGCGCGGGTCTCGATGATGCCCGCCGTCATGTCCGTGGCGATGATGCCGGGGGCGTAGGCGTTCACGGTGATGCCCCAGGGGCCGAGCTCGCCGGCCGCGATCCTGGTGAAGATGTCGACGCCGGCCTTGGAGCAGCCGTAGGCGATAAGGCCGATGTCGGCAAGGCGCCCGGAAATTGAACTGGCGTTGAGAATGCGGCCGAAGCGGTGCTTCTTCATCGTCGGCAACACGGCCTGGCTCATGAAGATGGCGGAAAGCAGGTTGATGCGGTGAATGCGTTCGAAAAACGCCTCGTCCATTTCCTCGAGGGTGCGGTAATCGAACACGCCCGCGTTGTTGACGAGGATGTCCGCCCTGCCCCAGCGGCCGACGACCTCGCGCACCGCCCGGTCGGCTTCCGTCTTGACGCCGACGTCGGCCTTGACGAGCATCACTTCGGTCTTCCTTGACAGCTCTTCCTTCGCCCTCTCGGCGTGTTCCACGCCTTTGGCGTAGACGATGGCGAGCTTCTTGCCCTTGTCCGCCAGGGCGCGGGAAATTCCCAGGCCGATGCCCCTGCCGCCGCCGGTGACGATCGCCACTCTTTCGACCGATTTGTCCATAAACGCCTCCTTGAGAAAAATGGTGGGCGCCCCGAAGGGCAATAGTAACCGAATCAATGCTCGATTTTTACCAGTCTTGTCTTGCCGAAACCTTCCACCAGGAACTCGACGCTGCCAGCATCGCCGTTCTCGAACGCGGCCATGGCGCGCTTGAACCCCTCGAAGCCGTCGACCTCGACGCCGTCGACGGCGAGGATCAGGTGGTACGGATGCAGACCGGCCACGGCGGCGCGGCCGCCGACCTCGACTTTCGAGACGATGACGCCCGAATCGTCGTCGCGGCGGAAAAAGTTCCGCACTTCGTAGGTGACCGGCTTCACGGTGAGGCCAAGCGCCCCGGCCTTGTAGTGCGGCGAATTCTTATAGTCGGGCGGCGCATACCTGGTGACGAATTCCGCCTCGCGGAGTTCGCCTTCACGGAGGTACTCCAGCCTGACGACGCGGCCGACTCCGATCCCGGTCAGCACGGTGGAAAGCATGTTTTCCCGCGACGGCCACGGCGGCGGGAGGTTGGCCATGATGCGTTGCGTCGCCTCCACCGACATGTCTTCGAGGTCGAGGAGTGAAATCGCCGTCATATGGTCCGACATCGGGGAAAGCTCGAGCGGTTCGGCTTGGCCGGGCACGAAAAAACGAAGCAGGACGTCGTGCTCGCGAAGACCGATTTCGTCCGCGGGCGTATCCGGATAGACCCGGATGACGAGAAGCCCGACCTTGCCGCCGCGGGTCGCCTTTTCGGCGTCGAAAAGGCGCGAGGTGTTCGCGTCCAGTTGTTGCCATTCGATTCCGAGGCCGATCAGGCGCTTGCCGTCCCCGGCCGCGGTCGGCGCCAGAGTGGGATCGATCGCGCCCTCGCGATGGAGCGCCTCGTACAGCCGCCGCATCGGGCGGAACGCCGGCGCTCCCGTCCGCGCCCTTCCCGTCGTCGGCGAATCGATCGGCTGAATGCGCTGCGCCAGGGCGAGCGCGATCAGGTTGCCGTCGAGGTCGAAGGCGAGGCTGCCCTCCTCCTCGTTCGCGATGGTGGTGACGATCGGCACGTCTCCGTATCCGCGGTGCGTGCCGAGCCAGCGGTCGTGGTCGGGCGTTTCGCGCCGGCGGCCAAGATCGTAGTCGACGCGCCAGCGGAGAAACAGCCCCTGCCTGCCGCCGCCGTCGAAGTCGCTGTCCGGCATAAACGCCTCGTCCGGGACAACGAAGGGATCGAGCAGGGCGAATCCGGGAGGAAGCGCGTCGACGGGAAGGTCCTCGTCCGTTTCCGCGATTATCGCCATGAAATCGCGGGCCGCGCCGACGAAGCGGGCGGGAATCTCCCGACCGGACGCAAGGCGCAACGAGACGGACTCGACCCGGGAAATCCCGCGCGCGTCCAATTTCGCCGGAATGAACACGCGTCTTGGGCCGGTCACAAAGGCGGTCGACCACAGTTCGGGCGTCGATTCGCCGATGTCGCCGGCGGTGGAATTCAACCACATCAACGGCGCCTCGTCGTCCTCTATCTCTACCCTGAGCCGGAAATGCGCCTCGAGGGCGGCCGCCGCCAGCCTGCGCCGCAAATCGGCATGCAGTTCGCGATACCGCTCCATGCGGATTGCCGGCGCGCCCATGGCCGCGCGCCACAGCCAGTCCTGTCCGCCGCGAACCCGAATGGAATCGCCGAAAGCCAGGCCGAGAGCCCTGCCTTCAGCCGAGTGAACAATCCCCCTGTTCGCGATCCTGACCGTTTCGGCGCCGTCCTCTCCCCATGTGCGCTCGCCCATCGAACCATGAACGCCGATCCGCCATTCGTTGTCCCAGGAGTAGGAGGCGACGACGTGGCTGTCGAAATCGAGGCCGCCGCGCGAAAACGAAAGCGGATGCGCCGTCGGCATTTCGCCTTCGTCGTCCGGAAGAACCTCGATGAGCATCGCCTGCATGTGCTGGAAGCGCGCCGCGACGCGAGCCGGCCAGCGGCGCTCGCCCCCGCCCGGAACGCCTATCTCGATGGAGCGGATGAAGCGGTCGGTGAGGCCCGGGTCCTCGAGGACGACGTGGCGGTCGTCCCGCCAATAACCGCCGAGCCGGGTCGGGCGCTCGCTCTGGATATCGTCCGCGAAGGACCCCATGGACGGCGTCTTCCCGTCCGCTATCCTCGCCCTGACGAACACCTGGACGCAGTGGGTCCGGAATTGGCGCGCGAAGCTCGCCTTGTCGAGCTTCGGCTTTTTTTCCTCCGCCGCGACGCATGCGAACGCGTAAAGCGCGCACGCGAGCGAAAACGCCGCCGTCAGCCTTATTCTCATTCCGACTCCGTTCTCTTTCGCGCCCCGGTCCATTTTACCAGGAAATAGCCGATGAAAAACAGCCCGAGCATGGGAAGCGCCAACATCAACTGGGAAAATGGATCAGGCGGCGTCATGACCGCCGAAAGGACGAACACGAACAAAACGACATAGCGCCACCAGGCGCGCACGCCCTCGGGGGTGATCAGCCCCGCCCAACCGAGCACGAGCATGACGAGGGGCAGTTCGAAAGCGGCGCCGAAGCCGAAGCAGCAGGTGACGATGAAATCGACGTAGCCGCCGCCGGTGAAGGAGTTCTCCCACCCGGCAAGCGTCTGGTTGAGCGGCAGCAGGTAGCCCAACGCCAGCGGGATGCCGCCGAAATAGGCGACGAGGACGCCCATGAAGAAAAGGACTCCGCCCGCTCCGCAGGCAAGATACAGCCAGCGTCGTTCCCCCGCGCTGAGACCCGGCGACACGAAGGCCCACGCCTGGGAAATCCAAATCGGCATGGAGACGAACAGCGCGAAGGCGAAGGCGATCCGCATCATGAGCAGCAACCCGTCCGACGGCGTCAACGCCTGAAAACGCATGAGATGCGGCGAGGCGTCCCGCAGGGGAAGAAGAAGCGCGTCCCAGAGGGTTTGGTACAGCCAGAGGCCGACCGCGAAGGCGGGTATGAACGCGAGGACGGAAAAAACGAGGCGGCGGCGGAGTTCGTCGAGGTGCGGCCCGATGTTGCGGACGGTATCCGTGATGACGCGCCCGCCGTCGTCCTCCTCCTCCGGCGCGGCCGGCTTGTCGGCGGGCAGCGATGCGCAAGCCGCCGACCCCGCCAGTCCGGGGACGGTGCGGGATGCGGCGTCCACGGAGTCCGGCGCGTCCGCACCTGCGCATTCGGTCAAATACGCCTCCCGCGCGTCGAAATCCATGATGGCGGAGTCGACGATATCGACAGTATCGTCAGCCCCGTCCGGATCGAACGGGGCTGACGCGATATGCTCAAGGGGAGGGGCTTCCTCGTCGCCCATGCTGTCTTCCGGCTAGGCCTTGAAGTTCACCAGCTTGGCGAAGGAGTCGGGCTTGAGGCTGGCGCCGCCGACGAGCGCGCCGTCGACGTCGGGCTTGGCCATGATTTCCCTGACGTTCTCGGGCTTGACGGAGCCGCCGTACTGGATGCGGGTCGTCTGCGCAACCGCGTCGCCGAACATGCCGGCGAGGAGCTTGCGGATGACGGCATGGACGTCCTGCGCCTGCTCCGGGGTGGCGGTCTTGCCGGTGCCGATCGCCCAGACCGGTTCGTAGGCGATGACGACTTTGGCCATTTCATCCATCGAAAGCCCGGCGATGCCGTTCTTGACGTGGTCGGCGACGACCGCGTCGGTCTTGCCCGCCTCGCGCTCCGCAAGCGTTTCTCCGCAGCACATGATGACGACAAGGCCGGCCGCGAGGGCGGCCTTGACCTTCTTGTTCACGGTCTCGTTCGTTTCGCCGAAATACCTGCGGCGCTCCGAGTGGCCGATGATGACGAACTTGCAACCCGCCTCGACAAGCATCTGCGGAGAAATTTCGCCGGTGAACGCGCCTTCATTCTCCCAGTGGCAGTTCTCGCCGCCGATCATGATGTTGGAACCCTTGGCACCGTCCGCGAGGGACTTCAGCGCCGTCGCCGGCGCGCCGATGCCGATGTCGACGTCGTTTACGCCGCCGACCAGGCCTTTGGCGGCGTCGAGAAACGCCATCGCCTCGGAGACGGTCTTGTACATTTTCCAGTTGCCGCAGATGAACGGGGTGCGCATCGCTTTTCCTTTCTCGGTAAATCCTGCCAATGTAAACCTGCTTCAGCGAATCAGCTGCATTTGCTCGGGAATCCATTCAAGGCTCATGTCCATGCCGGCGCGGTAGACGACGGCGTTGCGGAAGCGCTTGTGCTGCGCGAGGGTAACGGTGGGCGCAACGAGGAACGTGTAGGGCTGGTCCTCGGCGATGACCCGGTGAAGTTCGTGATAGATGGCATAGCGCTTCCGCTTGTCCACCGTCCGCCTGCCCTCCTCGATAAGCCTGTTCGCCTCCGGCGAATCGTAGCCGACATGGTTGGAGCTGCCTTCGCGCCGCGCGCCCGATCCGTGCCATATCTGGTACGGGTCGCCCTCGACGCCCCCCGACCAGAGAAGCGAGCAGACGTCGAAATTCTTCTCGTCCAGGGACTGCACGTACACGGACCAGTCGATCGGCTTGATGACCGGCTTGATGTTGGCCTTGAGCATGTCCTGCTCGATGATCGCCGCCCATTTGCGGATGGACGACGACGACGAGGGGATGATGAAGGTGAAAGTGAACGGCTTCCTTTCGCCCGAGCCGTCGTAATCCCTGTCGAGGATTCCGTCGCCGTCAGTGTCTTCCCATCCCGCCTCGGCCAGGAGCTCCTTGGCGCGCTCGATGTCGAAGGGAAGCGGCTTGATGTCGTGGTTGTAATACGGGCTTCGCGGGATGAAGGGGCCGGAAATGATTTCGCCGAGGCCGAGAAACACTTCGTCCAGGATGCGCTGACGGTCGACGAGGTGGGTAAGGGCGGAGCGCACCTTGCGATCGGCGAACATCGGCCGGTTCTGGTTGTAGCCGATATAGGCCCAGGACGAGCCTTCGTACTGGAACTTCTCGAACTGGTAATTTTCCGGCAGTTCGCCAGCCTTTTTCTTCGCGTCCCAGGCTAGCGAGTCCTCGCGCGCCGTCTTGATCTCCGGCGTGACGAGCTGGAAGAGCGGTTCCGGCGTCTCCTCGTGCCACTGCGTCGGCAGAAGTCCGTAGGAATCGATCTGGTCGCGCTTGAACTCGAGGAAGGAAATGTTCGGATCGGGAATGACGCGGATCCGCCGCGTGCGGATGTAGGGCTTGGGGCCGAAATGGTTGTCGTCGACCTCAAGCGTGACGCCGGTGTTCTTGTCCCAGGAGACGAGTTTGTACGGCCCGGTGCCGACGATCCACTGGTTGCGCGGCGACGAAATGAATTCGTCCGCGAAGCGGGCGTCGTCCCAGGTCGGATCGGGGCGATAATAATGTTCGGGCAACGGCGACAGCCCGAGGGTGAAGCTTTCACCGAGGCTGTACGCCTCGCGCCAGATCACCTTGAACGTATAATCGTCCACCGCCTCGATCCGGTCCAGCAGTTCGTAATAGTTGCGGATCGGGTCGCAGGGAATGCTCTCGTTTTGGATCGTGTTCCAGTAGAAGAGAAAATCCCGCGAAGTGACCGGCTTGGCGGGAACCTCGTCGCCGGTGACCGGATCGACGTACGGCTGCCAGAACGCGTTTTTCCTAAGATGGATCGTGTACACGAGACCGGCCTCGTCCACTTCCCACGACTCGGCGAGGACCGGCTCGAACTTGGTGAGGTCGTTGTTGTTGAGCTGCGCCAGGCTGCCGACGCACAAATTGTAAATCGACGACAGCGTCGCCTCGTTGTTCACCACCGAATTGAGGCTGCCGATGAAGCTGATGGTGCTTGTAACCAGGCTGCCGCCGTGTTCCGCGTCGGGATCGCGGAACTCGTCGTTCGCGAACGCGCCGCGGGCGGAGGAGCGTCCCGATGTCCGTCCGGAACGGGACGCGGTCGCGACGTCGTCGTCTCCCGGCTCCGTCCGCGACGAAGCGGCGTATTCAAGATCGTCCAGCGTGTCGCTCAACCTGTCGATGGAGGTGGCCAGACGGTTCAACGCCCGCTCGGTGCGGACGTTCTGACGCCGGGAAAGGTCGAGCGCGTCGACGGCGACATACACCGCCACGGCGACGACCGCCAAATTCAGCAGAGCGAGCAATCCGCTCCAGAGGGAACCTTGACGCATGCGGCGCTTTCCATTCCTGTCGCAAACAAATGCGGACGAATTCTCCGTTCCTTTCGGAACGCCCCTTGCATCGGGAAATCATATTGCATATCATGATCAACTCAAGGCGAAAAAACGACAGTCCGACTGGAGCGAACATGACGAACTTTGTACCTCTGGCCTTTTTCAGCATGCCCGGTGGTCTCGAATGGGTCGTCATCGGGCTTGTCGCGCTTCTCCTGTTCGGAAAGCGCCTTCCCGGGGTGGCGAAGTCGCTGGGCCAGGCGCTCCACGAATTCCGCAGCGGCCTTTCCGGCGAGAGTTCAGGAAAAAAACCGGAGGACGAGGACAAAACCATCGCCAAGACCGACGCGCCGCCGCCGAAAAACGAATAACAGGATCCCTCAACCTCACATCAAATTGACCGTCACGGTCAACTTCTGGAAGTTTTCGTCCTTCTGCATTTCGGGCGTCAAGGGATCGAACGGCGCCGCTTCCATCACCGTCATCTCGGACAGAATGCGCGCCGCGTCCATCCCCTCCCCAACATACACCGTCTCGTAATAGGTAAGCGACCCGTCCGGCGAAATGCCGAAGCGAATCTTGACCTGTCCCCGGTTGTAGCCGGTCGGATTCAGCACCGCCTGCCTGTTCAACGATTCCTGCAATTGCCTCGCGACCTTCTCCATGTACGCCCCATAACGGTGCTGGAGGATGCGCATCGACGCGTCGTCGCCGAGCAACTTGACGCTCGTCTCGCGGTTGCGGCGCGGCGGCGCGCCGGAGCGGTTCGGTTCGCGGCCGATCCGCTTGAACGTCGGCTGCGGACGGGAGCGCGGGCGCGGCGCTTCCGGGGCGGGAGCGTCCGGCACCGGCGGGGACGGCTCTGACGACATCATTTCGTCGGGGCGCAGCGGCTGCGGCAGCGCCGCCGGTTGCTGTTGAACGGGCGGCTCCACGGCGCGATCCTGGAACGTCCCCGTCTGGTCGAGGAAACCATGCGGCGACGTCGGCAACATGGCCAGATCGACAATGTCGTCCGCGACAGGCGTCGGTTCCGATATCGGCTCGGATTTGGATCCTTGCGCGACCTCCGGTTCGGGAATCGGCGGCGGCTCGGGAGGCGGTTCC
The DNA here is from genome assembly GCA_031254915.1 of Planctomycetota bacterium. GTDB lineage: Bacteria > Planctomycetota > SZUA-567 > SZUA-567 > SZUA-567 > JAIRTL01. Next base: position 15,298 of record JAIRTL010000067.1, on the reverse strand, counting down.
GGCGCGGGAGGAGGCGGCTCGACAACGGGTTCCGGCTGCGGACCGGGGATGAATTCAGGCGGCGGCGGTTCCGGCAAAGGCGGAGGCGCCCACGTCTCGGGCGGCGGAGCCGGCGGATCGGGCTCAGGAAGCGGCTCGGGAAGCGGCGGCAATTCCGGCTCGGGCGAAAGCGGCTCCTGTTCCTCGACATCTTCCTGCGTCTCGACCTCATCCAAGTCCATCCGGGCCTGCTCTGGCGGGACGACGTCCTCATCCGCGTTGCCATCGGGAGAGTCGGGACCCGGATTGCCGTCCCACGGCGTGAGGAGGACATCGGCTCCCTCCTCAACCATCGCCGAATCTTCGGGGAGATCCTCCCGCGTCTCGGTTTGCCGCGCCAGACGACTGACGTTGCCTTCCGCCTCGGCGGGAAGATCCGGATCGACTTCGTCGATGAGCGAGGGATCGACAAGAACGAAGGGAACCGTGTACTCTTCACGGGAAATGGGCGTCGAATTGGGCGCAAGCATGCCTATCAGCGCGGCGATGCGCGGGAGCAGCGCCTGCAGCGCGAAAAGGAGAACGCTCAGCGTCAGGGCAAGGAGAAGCGCCAACAGAAAGGCGTCGTGACGCCTCGCCGGAATCACGCCCCGTCTTCCGAATTCCGATAGCCGTATCATGCTGTCCGTTCAACCCCGGCGCACAGCGCGCCGATGGACGAAACCCGTGCAATCCCGCCGCCGGCCGGCATAAACCGTCGTCAACTCGCCCCTGTCGGGAATTCTGCCCTAATCCGCGGTGTCCACGACTTCCGGACGCGGAATCTTCGACCAGGCGTGGAAGCTTTCCAGCGCCGCCTCGACGCGGGTCAAATACCCGGCGTCGGCTCCGTGTCCGTCGAACTGGAGACACAGGTACGGCTTGCCGACCCTGCCCATGATCTCCTTGAAATATGTCAGAACATAACTGTCCGGCCCGCACATGAAGTTTGTGAAATACACGCCGAATAATCTCGGATGCTTTGCGACGAAGCTGGCCGTCGCAAGGATTTTCTGGCCGTAATGCCAATACATGTTGGCGTAATCGGGCTGGATGTCCCGAAGATCGAACGGCAGCATGTCGAGATACAGCACCGGGTAACCCATCGCCGCCATTTTACGGGGGAGGTCGAGCGTCAGGCCGGCATCAACCGTATTGTAGGGCCTGCCGACACACACCAGACCCAGGCCTTCGCTGTTTTCGATGGCCCGGAGCGCGTCCCGGCCGAGCTTTTGCGACTCGGCGGTGAACGCGGCCTGCGCCTCCTTCGCTTCGCGGAGTGCCGACGCGATGCGGTCGGCGGAAACGCCCAAGGGACGGAGTCCCGTCGCGAGGGCCGCGATCTGCTCCTCCTCCGGCCGGTTGAGTTGGATGATGGGCGAGAGTATTCTGTCCGTATGCTTCAATCCGGCGACGGAGCGCAGAACGCCGGGGTGCGACTGCACGTAGCAGCAGAAATGCGCGTCCGTAAACCCGGGGGCGACCGGCTCGCGAAGCATGTGCGGCACGAGCAGCCAGTCGACCTTGTCGTCATTGAGCAGTTCGGCCGCGTGGCCGTGACTGGCGACGACGGGAGCGCAGTATTCGGCCGAGGTGATCCCGGTGCCGATGTGCATCGTTTTTTCGTTCGTGCGCGAGGACGCCGCCGGCGTGCAGCCGATCCCCTCGATGAAGCGCTTCCAGAACGGGTAATAGCCATACGTGCCAAGCGCCTGGAGAACGCCGATCCGCCTCTTCGATTCGGCGGCCGGGTCTTTCTTCCTTTCGAGGCTGAGCCAGGCGTTGTAGCGTTTGCGCCACCATTCGAATCCCGGATTGTCGCGCACCCTGACTTTTTTGTCGCCGTAATCGCGACCGCACTTCAGGCCCCACGCCAGGGTGGCGTCGCCGGCGCGGATGATGGACAGATTGCAGCGGTTGTGGCAAAGTTCACAGGTTTCATAGTCGACCTCGACCTTGGCGTCGGCGAACTCGAGGCCCTTGAACTTCCGCGACCGGTCCGCCTCGGGAATGCGGTCGGCGACAAGCAGGCACATTCCGAGGGCGCCGGTCAAATGGCAATACGGGCTGACCTTGATCTCCTTGCCCAGCTCCACTTCGAAGGCGGCGACAAGCGCCTTGTTCCTGGCGGTCGCGCCCTGGAAATAGACGTGGTCGCCGATATAGAGCCCGCCGACAACCTTGTTGAGATAGTTGTCGCGCACGGAGTGAAGCACCGCCGCGGCGACCTGGTCCTTGTCCCACCCCTTGGCAAGGAGCAGGTCAAGGTCACGCTCCATGTACACGGTGCAGCGGTCGGATGTGAGAGGACACGGCTTTCCCATGGCGCGGTCGGCGTATTCGGTGAGGGGAATGCCCAGCTTCAGGGACTGCTCCTCGATGAAGCTGCCGGTGCCTGCGGCGCAAACGTAGTTCATGATCGAGTTGTACACCATCCCGTTTTGCAGTTGCGTGAACTTCGCGTCCTGGCCGCCAAGCTCGAGAATGGTGTCCACTTCGGGATCGATGAACACCGCCGCGGTGGCGTGGGCGGTGATCTCGTTGGTCGCCAGATCGGCGCCGACGAGGGCGCCGATCATCTTCCGGCCCGAGCCGGTGGCGCCGACGCCCTTGACGTCGAAAGTGAAGCCGCCGCGCTGCTCCATCTCGCGCGCGGCCTTGAAAAGCTTCTGTACGGCGCGGATCGGATTACCGGCGGTTTTCCGGTAGATCCAGCCGACCATCCTGCGGTCGTCGTCGAGGAACGACGCCTTGGTGGAGGTGGAACCGATGTCGATGCCGAACGCAACCCGAACCTTTCCCGATCGCGGCTCGACGATGGCGATTTCGGAACCGTCCTCGTTCACCCAGCTGTCGTGCCAGGTGAAATCGGGATAATTGGAGAGCTTAAGCTCCAGAGGCGGACGCAGGGAGGAGTCGCCGACCCGCTTTAGAAAGACGCCGGTCGAGGACGGGGAGTCCTCGCGGAGGTCGAGCGCAACCCGTCCCTCCTCGGGGACGCAACGCTTGATCGCCACCATGGCGGCGCCGTAGGCGCCGGTCAGGTGCGGATCTTCCGGAACGACGACGTCGACGCCGAGCTTTTCGCGAACCGACCCGACCACGACCGGGTTGATGGCGACGCCGCCGATGACCGCCGTCTTGCCGACAAGCGTCCTGCCGCCGAGAAGCCCGTCCACGGTCGAGTTGCCGAGGCCGACGCAGAGGCCGGCGGCGATGGCGTCGACGGTGTAGCCCTCCTGTTGCAGGTGGATCATGTCCGATTTGGCGAAAACGGCGCACCGGGTCGCCACCGCCGGCGGGCGCTTGTCGTAACGCATGGCGCGTTCGCCAAGCTCGGTGGGCGGGACCTGGAGCCGAAGCGACTGCTGGTCGAGGAACGCGCCGGTGCCGGAGGCGCAGGCGCTGTTGATGGAACTATGCTGGTAGCTGCCGTCCTCCGCGAGCTGGGTCAGGCTGAACGAGCCGCCGCCGATCTGGATGATGTTGCGCGCGTCCGGGACAAGCTCCCTGACGCCTTCGACGCCGGCGACGACGGCATCGATATAATCGCCCCCGACCAATCCGAACTCTTCCCCGCCGGAACCGGTGCGGACCACCTTCACCACCTTGTCGAGCGGATAGTCGGCGAGGATCTTGCGTACCGTCGCGGTTGGTTCGCCCCTGTGCCGCTCATACGCGGTGCGCTCGACCCGCTTGTCCTTCCCCAGAAGAACGGCTCCGGCGTACAGGCTCCCTATGTCTATGCCCAGAAAATACATCCGCATGACCCCATTCCTTAGCGCGTTTTCTGAAATGATTGGCCTCCCTGTTGCGTTTTCGGGCTCGACCGCGTCAACCGAAAACACGCCGGGGAAAGGTCGACTATTTGCGAAAACGCTGTAGTATGACCCCATTCTTTTCATTCGACAGGTACACGCCATGAAAACGACCGGCCATCGGCGGACGCCGAAGGCCGGATCAATATTCCCATCTTAGCTCAATCGCCGACCGGGACAAGGATTTTTCGGCGATGGCTGACCGTAATTCCCCACCGAAAGCCTCTCGCCGCCTGCCATGAATCGCAAACCGATCGATTTCGCGGAGCCGGCCGCCGTCCATTCCGCACCCGACGCAGGACCATGCATCAACTTTTTCCGAAATATCCTCTTGAATATGGGCGGACAAATCCGCATTATTGCCATTCGGGGGATTTGCCGTTTTTCGCATATCCAGTTCATCATTTTGGCGACAGAGGCCCGGGGGAGGCGTCGACGTTGTCCAATACACGCGTATTACTCGCATGCGCCGTTTGGTTTCTGCTTTCCGTACCGGGAATGGCGGCCGAATACGCCGTTCCGGGAACATCTGATTCCCGCCAACCCGCCGTCTCGCGACCGGAGGCGCGCCAATCCCCCGCTTCCGTCGGAACGGCGCGGGACTACGAGGCGACCGCCTTCCATTTCCCTGAAATAGGACGTCCGAACCAACACCAGCGGATTCGCTCACAACCGAAGTCGCTGCCGTCCATCCTTTCGGTCCTGTTTTACGTCCTTATAATCTCCAGCCTGTTCGTGGCCGTCCTGTGGTTTATGAAACGTTGTCTGCCGGGACACAAGCAGCTTTTTTCCCATCCCGCGCTCGAGGTCCTCGGCAGGTCGCACCTCGACCAGCGCAGATACGTTTCGCTCCTCCGCGTCGGCCGCCGGATCATCGTCGTCGGCGTGTCGCAGGAGGGGCTGTCCTCGTTGTCGGAGATAACGGACGAGGAGGAAATCACGGAAATCCTCGAGGTCGCGCGCCCCAAGGCGGAAATGGGACTGAACCTCTTCCAGAGGCTTTTCCAGCGCCACGCCGCCAACATCGAGGCGGCGCGACAAGAGGGCGAGGTCGAAAACAGGGCGCACGCCCTCAGAGAAGAGATCGCAGCATTGCGCACCCGCGCGGGCAAGGACGATTTTTCGCGGCCGACCGAACTATTCGACAGGATCGGCTGATTTCATATTGACGGGGGAAAATGAAAAAAGCGCTCAAAATGGCAGTGTTCTCGCTGCTTTTTTCAACTTTATCCGTAAATACCCTTCGCGGCGCCGACTCCGACGTCGCACCGCGCGAATCTGTCGTCATCGAAGACGGGTCGCAATCGACGCCGCGCGTCGTGCCGCTCGCCGAACGCGGCGACCCGCACGAGGACGGGCTCCTCTATCTCCCGCTGCCGACCATCAAGGAAGGGTCCGTCGTCCCGATGGAGCACGCCGAGCAGCTCACCTCGATGCTGCAAATCGCGACCCTCCTCACGATCCTCACCCTCTCCCCCGGCATTCTCATTATGATGACGAGCTTTCTTCGCATCACGATCGTCATGGGGTTTGTCCGGCGGGCGCTGTCGACGCAGTCGCTCCCGCCCGACCAGGTCATGATGGGGCTTTCCCTGTTCCTGACCTTCTTCATCATGTGGCCGACGTGGAAGGCTTCGTGGACCGAGGGGATCGAGCCCTACGTGAACGGCGAGTACGTCGAGGTCAACCAGGGCGAGTTCCGCAGGCTGCGTCAGGCGGAGGCGATAGAGCGCGGCATGGCCCCGGTTCGCCGGTTCATGATCGAATGCCTCACCGCCAACCAGGGACATGAGGATCTGTATTTCTTCATGGGCATCGCCGGCATGCGCGACGCCGCCAGCCTCCAGGAGCGGGGACAGCTCCGACCGCAGGACGTTCCCACGCTCGTCCTCATCCCCGCGTTCATCAGTTCCGAACTGAAGCGGGCGTTCTGGATGGGCTTTCTCATCTATCTTCCGTTTCTCGTTCTCGACGTGGTGATATCGTCCATTCTCATGTCCATGGGCATGATGATGCTGCCGCCGGCGATGATCTCCCTGCCGTTCAAGATCATCCTCTTCGTCATCGTCGACGGTTGGCGATTGCTGTTCGAGGGATTGGTGACCAGTTTTCCGCCCACGATCCTCGAATGGTTCACCGACGTCGTCGAACCGGCGGTCAGGGGGGCTTCGCCATGATCCCGGACGTGCAGGACGTCATCGACGTGGCGAACCGGATGCTGTGGATTTGCCTGCTCATGTCCATGCCGACGCTGTTGACGGCTCTGGTGGTAGGCGTCGCCGTTTCGCTGTTGCAGACGGTGACGAGCATCCAGGAAATGACCCTCACCTTCGTGCCGAAGCTGGTGGCGGTGGTGGCGGTGGCGGCGCTGGCGCTGCCGTGGCTTATCGACATGATGGCCGAATACTATTACGAGGTCATGCGCATGTTTTCAAGCTTTTATGCCTAGCGCGGTTTTGGGAAGAACGGGCAAGCGCCGCCGCGTTTTCCCGTACGGCCGCGCCGGGCGGAGCGCGCAGGGCGCATGAGGCGGCTGTTCGCCAAAACGCCATCGGGACGGGATTCAGGATGAGCGAGGACATGCTTCAGGTCAGCCGCGTACTCGTGGCCTTCATCCTGTTCACGCTCGTCCTCATCCGCATCGGCAGTCTGGTCCTGTTCGCGCCGTTCTTCGGCTCGGAGGTGTTCAGCGCCAGGGTGCGGCTGTATTTCGTTGCCGCCTTGTCCGTGCTCCTGATCCAGCCGGCGGCGGACACGGCGGAGATACCAGTCCACCTGGAAATGTCCACGCTGGCGATCCTCGCCATGCAGGAATTCGCGGTGGGGACGGTAATCGCCTTTCTGGCGGGGTTCGTTTTCACGGGGGTGCAGTTGGCGGGCGAAATGGCCGGCCAACAGATCGGCTTCTCGATGGCCAACGTCGTCGATCCGATGACCGGCATCCAGATGCCGATCCTCGGCAACATCAACACCAACCTGACGATCATGCTGTTTCTCGTCGCCAAGCTGCACCTGGCGTTGATTTACATCCTGGCGAAAAGCTACGACTTCGTCGGGATCGGCGGTCTGGTGGCGGAAGTCGCGGCGCCGCCGCTGTATGCGGCGTCGCGCCTGCAGGCGGAAGCGATCTTCACCGTCGGCCTGAGGTTGGCGATTCCGATCATGCTCGTCATGCTGATGAACAGCGTCGTGGAGGGGTTCGTCACCAAGACCATGCCGCAGATGAACATCATGGTCCTCGGCATGCCGCTGCGCGTGGTGCTCGGGCTGTCGGCGCTGATTTTCGTCTATCCGGCGATTTGCGTCGCACTCGTTCCGCCGGACTGGCGGTTCAACCTGGTGAAAATGCCGGCGGGCGCGCTCGGCGACATGCTTAACGATTTGGGTGAACTGGTGGAGGCGATGGGCGGCTGGGAGAAAGGTCCCTAACGCTTTGTTCCGCGCGGGAGTGAACGATGTCGGCCGGCGGCGGCGAAAAAACAGAACAACCCACGGCGAAAAAACGTCGGGACGCGCGAAGAAACGGCAACATCGCCAAAAGCCGCGACCTCGCCGCGGCCATGCAGCTTGTGGGTGCGATCGCCCTACTCCGCTACGGCGGCTGGTTCATGGCGGAACGGATGTACCAGTTCACGCTCAAGATGCTGGAGTTCGATTTCCCGTATCTGGAAACGCCGGAGAGAAAGGAACTGCTCGCCTACGCGCTCGATTGGGCTGTCAGGCTGGCGATCATCATCCTGCCGTTCATGTTCCTGCTGGCCTTGATCGCGTATCTGGCGAACTACTATCAGGTGGGATTTCTGTTCACGACCAAACCGCTGGCGATCAAGTTCAACAAGTTGAACCCGGTGAACGGCCTGAAGCGGGTTTTTTCGACGAAAAACATCGTCATGCTGGCGATGAACCTGGCGAAGCTGGCGATCATCCTGCCCATCGCCTGGTACACGGTCATCAGCGAGCTCCAGAACGTCATGATCCTCATCGACATGGAACCGATCGGGACGTTCGTCTACGCGACGAGGACGGTGCTGGATCTCGCGTTGAAGCTGGCCGTGATCCTCTTCATGCTCGGCGTCGCCGACTACTGGTACCAGAAGAGGAAGCACACGGAAAGCATCAAAATGACCAAGCAGGAAGTGAAGGAAGAGTACAGGCAGATGGAGGGCGACCCGAAGATCAAGCAGAAGCGCCGACAGGTCCAGATGCAGCAGGCGATGCAGCGCATGATGGGCGAGGTGCCGCAGGCGGAGGTTGTGGTGAGAAACCCAACCCATTTCGCGGTGGCGATCTCCTACAAGCCGGAGATGACCGAGCCCGTCGTGGTGGCGAAGGGAAAGGACAAACTCGCGGAACGGATCATCGCCATCGCCAGGGAGTCGAGAGTGCCGACGGTGGAAAACCCGCCCCTGGCGCGCGAGCTTTACCGCCTGGTCGAGGTCGGGGATCCGATTCCGGAAAAGCTGTTCACGGCGGTGGCGGAAATCCTCGCGTCCGTGATGGACGCGGAAAAGCGGCAGCGAATGCTGCACTCGTTCAGGGAGTCGGCGGCATAGGATCCGGCGTCAGGCCGGAAGGGAGCGGAAGCGCATGAGCGCGGGCGGAAGAGTCGCATCGGGAGCGGTCGGCGGAATGTTGGACAAGGTCCAGCGATTCATGATCCGGCAATTCCGGTACAACAAGAACGTCCTCATCGCGCTCTTCATCATCTGCGCGCTCGCGACGATGATCATCCCGTTGCCGGCGTTCCTCATGGACATCCTGATCGGCACCAACATCATCCTCGCCCTCATCATCCTCATCATGACGATCTTCGTGAACCAGCCGCTCAACTTCAGCACCTTCCCTTCGCTTCTTCTCGTCATGACCCTTTTCCGCCTCTCCCTCAACATCGCCACGACGCGCCTGATCCTCAGCCGCGGCCGCGAGGGAATCAACGCCGCCGGTCACCTCATCGCCACCTTCGGCGCATTCGTCGGCGGCGGCGGCATCACCGGCAACGCCACCCTCGACTCGCTCGCCGTCGGCATGACCATTTTCGCCATCCTCATGCTTATCCAGTACCTGGTCATCACCAAGGGTTCGACCCGCATTGCCGAGGTGGCGGCGCGCTTCACCTTGGACGCCATGCCGGGCAAGCAGATGGCCATCGACGCCGACCTCAACGCCGGCCTCATAGACGAACAGGAAGCCAAGCACCGCCGCGCCGAGATCCAGCAGCTCGCCGACTTCTACGGCGCGATGGACGGCGCGGCGAAATTCGTCCAGGGCGACACCATCGCCGGCATCATCATCACCTTCATCAATCTCGTCGTCGGCTTCATCATCGGCATCGCCATCCACGGCATGGAATTCGTCGAGGCGGCGCAGGTGTATTCGATCCTGACGATCGGCGACGGCCTGTCTTCGCAGATACCCGCCCTCCTCATCAGCGTCGCCTCCGGCCTTCTCGTCACCCGCAGCGCCGGCAGGGCGGAATTCGGAGACGAACTCCTGGGGCAGCTCTTCGGGCAGCACAAGCCGATCGCCTTCGCCGCCATCCTCATGGCCTCCTTGGGGGTTTCGGGACTTGTCGGCTTCACCCCGTTCCCGCCGGCGCCGCTCCTGATGATCTCGGCGGCGGCCTTCGCCTGCTGGTACGTGGCGCAGAGAAACGTCGAGGCGGTGCAGCGGGAATCGCTTGCAAAGGCGGAGGCGCAGGCGCAGGAGGAGTCGGCCAAGCCGACAGCGCCGGAAAAGGTCGAGAACCTTCTCAAGGTGGACGCGATGGAACTGGAAGTCGGCTACGGCGTCGTCCCCCTCGTCGACACGCAGCAATCGGGCGGCGGCGGACTCCTGGCGCGGGTGCAGATGATCCGCCAGCAGCTCGCCCTCGAGCTCGGCATCATCGTGCCGCCGATCCGCATCCGCGACAACATCCAGCTCGAAGCCAATGAGTATGTGGTGAAAATCTTCGGCGCGCCGGTCGCGCAGGGCACGGCGGAGGCGGACCGCTTCCTCGCGATAGACTCCGGCGCGGCCACGGAAAAACTGGACGGGGACGAAACGGTGGAACCCGCCTTCGGCATGCCGGCGGTCTGGATATCGCCGACGAACCGCGAATACGCGGAGAGGGTCGGCTACACCGTCGCCGATGCGGAGACGGTCGTGGCGACGCACCTGACGGAAGTCATCAAGTCGCGCGCCTACGAACTTCTCACCAAGGACGAAGTCAGGAAGCTCCTCGACGCCGTGAAGGAATACTCGCCCGGCACGGTCGAGGAGGTGGTCCCGGCGGTCCTGTCGGTCACGGACGTGCAGAAGGTGCTCCAGAACCTGCTCCAGGAAAAGGTGTCCATACGGAATCTCGGGTCCATCCTCGAAACGCTCGGCGACGTCGGCCGCCGCACCAAGGATCCGGACATCCTCACGGAATTCGCCAGGAACGGCCTCAAGCGCTGGCTGTGCAACGAATATGCCGTTCCCGGCACCAAGAAGCTCAACGTCGTCACCCTCGACCCGCGGCTGGAGGAGCAGTTGCAGCAGAAAATCGAACATACGGAAAGCGGCTCGTTCCTCACGTTGCGTCCGGCCGCGACTCAGCGCCTCGTCGAGGCGATTTCGCAGGAGGTTCAGCGCCAGGTCCAGGCCGGCTACAACCCCCTGCTCCTCGCCGGGCCGCAGGTCAGGCTGCATGTCAAGCGCCTGACCATGGCCAGGATCCCGATGCTCGCGGTCATGTCCTACAACGAGGTGCTCCAGGACTACGAGCCGGTGTCGGTCGGAATGGTGAAGGCGGACTTGAACGCATAGGAACGTTTTCAGTCGAGCGGTTTTTGACAAAGAAAGAGACGCGGCGCAATGGCGAAGCTCGGCAATACCCATGTGTTCAGGGCCAAGACCTGCACCGAGGCCATCAACAAGGCCACGGCCAAGCTCGGCAAGAACATACGCATTGTCAAGCGCCGCGATGTGCCGCTTGAAAACCTGTTCAGCAAATTGACGGCGGGGAAACTCGGAGGCGACGTCATGGAGGTCGAGCTCGAGGTCGAGATGGGCGAGGCGAAACCGGCGAAACACGCTCCCGGGCCGAAGCGCGCCGCGTCGGAAAAAAGCGCCGGGGCGAACCCGAATCCGCTTCTCAACAAGACGTACGCCAAGGCGCTCGAGAACGCGGTGCGCCGTCCGTGCGCGGTCGACGAGTCGACCTGCAGCATCGGCTCCGCCTCCGCCGGCATCGCCGGCCGACTGGACGAAATGAAGCGTTGGATGGAGGAGGCGACGCGGGAGCGGATCAGCCTGCGCGAGGAAATGCGCATGCTGCTCACGCTCCAGGCCCGGGGCGGCATGCCCTGCGTTCCGCCGGAATTCATCGACGAGTACCGCCGTCTCGTCGAGGCGGACATCGCCGAGGACTTGGCGCGGAAGATAGTCGAGAGCGTCCACGAACAGGCGGGCGCGCACGGCGTCGGGGCGATCCGCGCGGCGCTGGCGGCGGAACTCGCCAGGCGCATCCCCGCGGCGGGGCCGATACTCCCGCGCGAGGGGCGCTCGACCGTCGTCGCGCTTATCGGCCCGACGGGTGCGGGCAAATCCACCACCGCCGCCAAGCTGGCGGTGGACTTCACGGTGCGCCGGCAAAAGACGGTCGGGCTCATCAACGAGGATTTCACGCGCCCGGGCGCCGATTACCAGATCCGCAATCTCGGGCAGATCATGGGCCTGCCCGTGAAGTCGGTGAGCGATCCCGCGCAGATCGTAGAAGCGGTCCGCTCCATGCGCGACCTCGATCTCGTCCTCATCGACACCGGCGGCAGGTCGCCCCGCGACCGGCAAGGCATCGACGAATTGAAACGGGTTGTCCACGCCGTCGAACCGGATGAAACACATCTCGTGTTGGCGAGCGGCGCGTCGGAACGCGCCATGTTCGACGTGGTCGCCCGCTTCCGGCGGATCGGTTTCGACCGGCTTATACTCACGAAGCTGGACGAGGCGGTCGCCCACGGAGGCATTCTCAATCTGTTTTCGAAGCTGGCCGACGGCCTGAGCTACGTCACGACCGGCCAGAAATACATGGAGTCGCTCGTCGTCGCCGACAGCGGCATGCTGGCGCGCCTGGTCATGGGCATGGCGGAGGTCGCCGACGGCGGCGTGAAGGAAAAACCGGCGGTCGGGGTTGAATGATGGTCAAGAAGCTGGGCGGTTTTTTCGCGATTATCGGCTTGATGGTGTTTTTGGGCAGCTGGGCCTACCATCGGCTCGTTAATAAGGCGACCGCCGATCTGGCTATGCCGCCGGAGCAGGCATGGGAGGTGGGGATATACCTCACCGTCTCCTTCCTGTTCCTCGGCTTCTTCGTCTCGACCCTCGGCATAGCCCTCGTCCAGGAGGTCATGGCCGAGCGGCGGGGAAGGGAAATGGAAAAGAAATATCGGGCCAAGTCGCGATACGACATGGCGCTGAGTCAAGGAGAGAAGGGCGCCTGACGCGGCACGATAAAATACGCGCGCCCGATTGTCCCGGGGGAAGGAAAGCAAGGAGGTACACCCAATGAACGACATCACCGAAGGCTACGACACCCTGCCGCCGGCGCTCTCGCCCGAGGAGGAGAGCGAACTGTGGCGCGTGTACGTCGAGACGCGCGACGACGACGCGCGAAGCAAGCTGATCGAAAACTACCTCCCGCTCGTCTTTCAGACCGCGGAACGCCTCGCCAAGCATTTCCCGACGCATCTGGACGTGCAGGATCTCATCAGCTACGGGAACCTCGGGCTCCTGGACGCGATCCGCAAGTTCAATCCGGACGAGGGGGTGAAATTCTCCACCTACTGCAACCTCCGCATCTCCGGAGCGATCCGGGACGAACTTCGCCGCCTCGACTGGATCTCCCGCCAGCTCCGGAGCAAGGTCAACCAGGTGAAGCGGGTCAGGGAGGAACTCGAAATCGAACTCGGACGGCATCCCTACGACCAGGAAATGGCCGAGCGCCTCGACATCACGGTCGAGGAGTACGAGGTTCTGCAGCAGGAAGTGCAGGTCAAGACGATGGTGCCGCTGGACAGGAAATGGGACGACAATGGCGACAACGATACCGGCCCGATCGAACTGCTGCCGGACGCGAAGGCCGCCGACCCCCTGAACGAACTGATTCGCGCCGAGATCAAGGAAGTGGCGATGCGCGGTCTGTCGGAGGACGAAAAGAAGGTGCTTGTCCTCTACTACTACGAGAACATGAACCTCAAGGAAATCGGGCTTGTGCTCAACCTTTCGGAAAGCCGAGTCTGCCAGATACATCAAAAAACGCTGAACTTCCTCAAACAGAAGTTCACGCAACGGGAAATAACGCCGTACATGTTCTGAAGGTCTCCCTCCATCCTCGTCATGGGCCGGCGGAAGCTTCGAAGATGATGACGGAATGGTACGGTTCGGCGTCGAGGGCGTCGGGATTCTCGAAAAGCGTGATCCCCTCGCTGGCCAGCGATTGGCGGACGAAGCGGGACAGTTCGTCCCGGCCGAGGCTGATAAGCTGCGCCGTCCGGAAACCGAGGCGCGCCGCCGCGACAAGCGCGGTCGCGGTCGATCCCCCGCCCTGTCTGACTGTGTCGATGACCGGGCGCTTGGTGTTCTTCGCCGGATACTCCGGAACCACGATAAAATCGTCCACGGTCGCGACGCCGAGGCCGACGATGTCGAAGGGCGCTTCCGGCATGCGCCTTCTTCCTTTATACCGCAATCGCAAGGGAGGCCTTCCGTCGGAAAGGCCTCCCACTCGCGAATTCATGGTGATTACCGCCCTCACGCCTGGGCGGCCGCCTGGCAGGCGGTGACGGCAACGGCGTCGATGATGTCCCCGGCCTTGCAGCCGCGCGACAGGTCGTTGACCGGCTTCGCCATCCCGGAGATGAGCGGGCCGATCGCGGTCGCGCCGGCGAGACGTTCGACCAGCTTGTACGCGATGTTGCCGGCGTCGAGATCGGGAAAGACAAGCACGTTGGCGTGGCCGGCGACCTTGCTCCCGGGCGCCTTCTTCACCGCGATCGAGGGGATGAGCGCCGCGTCGCCCTGGAGCTCGCCGTCGATCTGGAGATTCGGATCGATGCCCATGGCGATGTTGAGCGCCTCGACGACCTTGTCGACGTCGGAGTGCTCCGCCGAACCCTTGGTCGAATGCGAGAGCATGGCGACGATCGGCTCCGTGCCCATGAGGGCCTGCCAGGAGCGGGCGGTTCCAATGGCGATGTCGGCGAGTTGGGCCGCGTCCGGATTCTGGACCAGACCGGAATCGGCGAAGAAAAGGACGTTTTGGCTGGAATAGTAGGGGCTGGTCTCGGGGAGGACCATCATGAAAAAGGCGGAGACGGTCTTGACGCCCTTTGCCGCCTTGATGACCTGGAGCGCGGGGCGGAGCGTGTCGGCGGTGGAATGCGCGGCGCCGGAGACGTAGCCGTCGACCTGGCCGAGCTTGACCAGCATGGCGGCGTACATGATTTCGTCCTTGAGCGCCTCGCGCGCCTTTTTCTCGGTCATGCCCTTCGACTGGCGGAGTTCGACGAGCGTCTTGAGGATTTCGTCAAAGGCGGGATCCTGCGCCGGATCGCGGATGATCGCCTTTGAAATGTCGACGCCGCACTCCTTCGCCTTGGCCTGTATCTTGGCGACGTCGCCGATGAGCACAATGGGACCGAAGCCCAGCTTGGCGCAGCCTTCGGCGGCGTGGAGGGTGCGCTCGTCCAGCGCCTCCGGGAGACAGATGATCTTCTGGAATTTGGCGGCGCGTCCGCGGATGTCGTCGAGAATGCTCATACCTCCCCTTTTCATGTCGTGCGGAAAGAAGCGAGTGAGCCGGCGTCCCATCGCCGGCGAGGAATGCCTCCCATTGTAAAAATGCCTGCGAAAACAGCAAGACGAAACGCGTCGAAGGCGGCTATGACGGCAAATACGGCAACGTCGTCCCCGGCCTGGACGACCGCGCCCAGCATAAAATAACGGAATGCCGCCGGATGTCGGAAATTGGCTGAAAGACCGGAAACGCCGGCTGCGGCAAAGCCGGCGTTCTTTCTACACGGGGATCTACATAAGAAATGGATTCGACGCCAATTCGCGTCGGACAGTCGTTGATGGGCCGTGGCCGGGATAAAGCGGCATGTCGGACGGCAGCGATTCGAGAAGGAGCCTCGCGCCCCGCACCAGCAGTTCGCCGTCACCGCCGGGAAAATCGCTTCTGCCGATCGATCCCGCGAAGACGACGTCGCCGGTGAATGCGGCCTGGTCGCCGAGGATATACACCATCTCCCCCGGCTCGTGGCCGGGAACCTCCACTCCCCGCCAGTCCAGCCAGGCGGCGGAAAAGGGTTCTTCGTCCCCCTGGATGCGGGTGGCGGCGGGGGCGGCGACGGGATCGCCTATGTAGACGCTGAGGTTCAGCCGGGGATCGGCGGCGCGGCGGGCGGTCTCGGCCGAACAGGCCAGCGTCGCCTCCGGCCAGT
>JAIRTL010000013.1 GCA_031254915.1 Planctomycetota bacterium | reverse complement strand
CGGTGACTGTGATGCCGGGCGTCGAGGTGGTCGGCGCGCCATGGCGGTCCAAACGGCCGATCCCGAGCCCGGTGGTCGGAATGCTGGAAGCGCTCCCGCCGGCGGAAGGGATCCTGCGCGTCTGCGTGTCGCACGGCGCGGTGCGCGGCCTGTTCAACGACGAGGACGAGACGGCGATATCGGTGGACCTGCTCGGGCGCGCGCTCGCGGACGGGAAAATCCACTATGTAGCCCTTGGCGACAAGCATTCCGTCGAACAGGTGGATACGGAGGGGCGGATCTGGTACTCCGGCACTCCCGAGGTCGTCGCTTTTCGCGAACCCAACCCCGGGTTCGTGAATCTGGTCGAGATCGGCGGCGACCGCGTCGCGGTGGAACAGAAAAGAACCGGCAAATGGACTTTCGCCGAACTGGCGAGGGAGGACATCGAACGGGCGGAAGACATGAACGATCTTTTCAGACGTCTGGCCGAATTCCCGGACAAGCCCGCGACGGCGGTGAGAATGAAGCTCGCCGGCATGCTCGACGCCGCCGCTCTCGGGGAATCGCGCCGGCGCCTCGACGATTTGCGCGATCTTTTCGCCTCTCTCGAAGTCGAGGAGACGATCCATCTCCGGGTCGACCGGCTGGACGGCGACCTCGGCCTGAGCGGGTTCAGTCTGGATGCAGCACGCGAACTCCGCGACATGGCGGCTCAATCGACGGACGACGCGTCCACGACCGCCGAAGACGCGCTCATGCTTCTTCTCCGATTGGCGCGGGAGGACGGCGAATGAGGCTGATACGGCTCCGCGTCGCCAATTTCCGCGGTCTGAAAGAGGCGAAAATCGATTTCGCGCCGCAGGGCGCAACCCTTGTTCAGGGACCGAACGAATCCGGCAAGACAAGCCTCAAGGACGCGATCGGCCTGCTTTTCAAGTACAAGGACAACAGTTCGCGCGAGGAGATCCGCGACATCCAGCCGGTCGGCGAGGACGTCGGGACCGACGTCGAGCTCGAGGCGACGTGCGGCGACATCCGTTTCGTCTACCGGAAAGTCTTCAACAAAGGCAAAAAAACCGAACTCTCCATCCTCGAGCCGGAGTCCCGGCATTTTACCGGTTCCCAGGCGCACGAGGAGGCGGAACGAATCCTCGACGAGTCTCTCGACCGCGCGCTCTTCGACGCCCTCTCGGTACACCAGGGCCGGGGCGACCTCCAGCCCGACGTCCACGGTTGCGAACCGCTCATGAAGGCGCTTGAAAAAGCGGCCGGAGGCGGCGGGTACGATCACCGGGCGCAATCGCTGCACGAACTGATTACGGACGAATACCTCAAATACTACACCCAAACGGGAAGGGAAAACCGCGATCTCGCGGCGGCGGCGGAACGGGTCGACGAGGCCCGACTCCGCGAGGAGGAACTGCGCACCGCGCTTTCCCATCTTGAATCCCAGGTCGGCAGGCTCGAAGAGCTGAAAAAGACCTTGGTCGGCCTGCAATCCCAACGCGGCGACCTTGAGCGCGAAAGAACCAGGCGCAAAGCGGATCTCGACGCGGTGGAACGTCTGGAACGCGAACTCGGCGACGGACGCCTGGAACTCAAGGCGGCGGAAGGCGTGTTGCGCGCGGTTAAGGGCGAGTCGGAGGAGCGCGGACGGTTGATCGAGGAGGAAAACCGTCTGCTCCGGGAAATCGCCGACGTCGAAAACGGTCTCGCGCCGGTCACGACCGGGATGGACGCGGCCGAGAAGCGTGTCAAGACGGCGATGGCGGTTCTGGAGGAGCTTCGTGGAAAACGGGAAATTGCGGAACAGATCCACAGGCTCCGGCAGTGCGATTTCAGCCATTTCGACGAATCGCTCCGCCTCGATTCGATGAAAAAACGGAAAGCACGCATCGACGACGCCATGATCCAGGCGGACGAGGCGCGGGACACGCTGGCCCGCATCAAAGTCACCCGCGGCATGGTCGAGGAAATCGTCGCGCTCGAGCGGGAGACGTCGAAGCTGGAGGGCAGACTCGACGCCGCCCGGCCGCATGTCCACCTTTCGCGGATCGAAGGCGATCTCAGCTTGAATGGGGAAGACGTCCCGAAGGAACGAAATCAACTGGAGCTTACCGTCCATGAGGATCTGCAAATCGTCGTTCCGGGGCGCGTGGAGATCCGCATATCCGCCGGCGAAGCCCCCGCCGACCTGATCAAACGCCACCGCAAGATCAAAGGCAAACTGGCCGCCGTTTTCGCCGAGAGCGGCGTCGCCAACCTTGAGGAGGCATTCGCCGCCAGCGATCGCCGGGAAAAGGCGGAAGCGACGCTCACCGGTTACAAACAAATAATGGACGACAATCTCAACGGCCTCGATTATCCGGAACTCGCCAACCGCATCGCCCACCTCGAGGCCGCCCTGCCCGCCTATCTCGAAAACCGCAGCGACCTTTGCGAAATGGCGACCGGCCACGACGAGGCGAAAGCGCTTCGCGACGAGACGGAAAACGCGTTCCATGAAGCCGACCGCCTGTTCCTCCAGGCGCAACGCGGCCTCGACCGCGCACGGGACGAACGCGAAACGATTCGACAATCGCATATCGACAGTTCGACGCGGGCCCGGGAGCTCCACCGCAACCTCGACTTGGCTCGTGAACGCCTTGCGTCGGCGAGAGCCGCCGAACCGGACGATGCTCTTGGTCTGCGGCTGGCGGCGGCGGAACGCGAGGCGAAGCTGGTCACCGACAAACTGGCCGGCGGCGAGGCGGACATCAAGGCGCTCGATCCCGAAAACGTGCGCTGGGCCTACGAGAACGTCCTCGCCTCGATAGCCTCTCTCGAGTCGCGCCGCGACGAGACGGAACGGGAGATCGTCAGGCTTGAGAGCGCGCTCGATGCGAGGGGCGAGCACGACCTTTTTGAGGAATATCAGGCGGAGCGCCTCCGGCTGGAAGAGGCGGAACAGGAGAACGTCCGGCTTCGCCGAAAGGCGGAAGCGGCCAAATTGCTGCATGACGTGTTGTCCCGCCACAGCGACGAAACACGAAAACGCTATGTTCTCCCCCTTAAGCGGGAAGTGGACAGATTGGGGAAGATGGTTTTCGGCCCGTCGTTCGAGGCGACCATACAATACGAGGATCTCAGCGTCTCGGAACGGATGCTGAATGGCAAAAGCGTTCAATTCAAACAACTTTCCGGCGGGGCGAGGGAACAGTTGGCGCTTGTTTACCGTGCCGCCTGTTCAACTATGGCCGGGTCGGAATCTCCTCCTGTAATACTTGATGACGCTTTGGGTTATACCGATGAAAACCGTCTTTTGGCCATGGGGACGGTTTTGGCGAAAATCGCCCGCGAAGCGCAGGTTGTGATTTTCACCTGCGCGCCCGACCGCTACAAGAACATCGGCAATGTCCGGGTCGTGGAGGTGGGGTGATTTCCTTTGACCTGACGATCCGCCTGGCGTAAACTATCCCCGGTTGAAGCATAACCAAAAGCGTGCAAACTGTTTCGATGCCTCGTAACAGTTTTGAGTTGCGCTGTTTTTCTGAATCCCTGCCGGGACGGCGCTTCGTCCCGATCCGCCGCGTAGCCGCGATGGTCCAGGAACGGCACAATGCCGTTCGGGGAGGGAAGTCGTCGGTCGTCACTTTTCAGAGGAGTAGGAAATGCCGGAATCACCGCCCCTGGCCTTGCAGCCGCCTTCCGCCGAGCTTTCGGCCAAAATCGCCAACACCATCAGGTTCCTGTCCGCTGACGGCGTGCAGAAGGCAAACTCGGGGCATCCTGGCCTGCCTATGGGCTCGGCCGAAATCGCGACCGTCCTCATGACCCGGTTTCTCCGGATCGATCCCAAGGACGACAAATGGCTCAACCGCGACCGCTTCGTGTTGTCCGCCGGTCACGCCTCCATGCTTCTTTATTCCATGCTCTATCTCCAAGGCTTTTTGACTCTCGAGGACCTCAAGAACTTCCGTCAGCTCGATTCGCGCACGCCCGGCCACCCGGAACACGGCGACACCCCCGGCGTCGAAGCCACCACCGGACCCCTCGGGGCGGGCTTCGCGATGGCCGCCGGCATGGCGCTCGCCGAGCGCATGCTCGCGGAGGCGTACAACACGCCGAAGTTTGACATCGTCGACCACTATACCTACGTCCTCATGGGTGACGGCTGCCACATGGAAGGCGTCACCAACGAGGCCGCCAGCCTCGCCGGCCACCTCAAACTCGGCAGACTCATCGCCATCTACGACGATAACGGGATTTCCATCGAGGGCAACACCGACCTCGCCTTCACGGAAAACGTCGGCATGCGTTACGAGGCCCTCGGCTGGCAAGTCCAGGATATCGACGGCCACGATTGCGAAGCGATCGCCCGCGCCATCGAAAACGCCCAGGCGGAAACGTCCCGCCCCAGCCTCATCGTCGCGCATACGACGATCGGCAAGGGAGCGCCGCACAAGCAGGGCACGCACGGCGTTCACGGCGAACCCCTCGGCGCCGAGGAACTCGCCGCCGCCAAGGCGGGCATGGGTTGGCCGGCGGAGGATTTCCACGTTCCGCAGGATGTCCTCGACTACTTCGACGTCCGCCGGGGCGAATGGATGGCGATCCGAAACGAGTGGAACGACCTTTTCGCCGCCTACGAGAAAAAACACCGCTCCACCGCCCGCGAGCTTCTGCGCGTCGCGTCCGGCGAACTGCCGAAGCAGTGGAAAAAGGCCTGTCCCGAATACGCGCCCGGCAAGGCGATCGCCACCCGCGTCAGCGGCGGCGAAATCATGAACAAGCTGGGCGGGGTGATTCCGGAACTCGCCGGCGGCTCCGCCGACCTCGCGCCGTCGACCAAGACGGAAATAAAGACCGGCCAATACCCCGACTTTGTCGCGCCCGGCGCCTTCCTCGGTCGCAACATCCACTTCGGAGTCCGCGAGCACGCCATGGGCTGGATGACCGACGGCATGGCGCTCCACGGCGGATTCATCCCTTTCTGCGCGACTTTCATGGTCTTCCACGACTACATGCGCCCGAGCGTCCGCTTGGCGGCGCTGATGCGCCTGCGGTCGATTTTCGTCTACACCCACGACAGCATCTACGTCGGCGAGGACGGTCCCACCCACGAGCCGATCGAACACCTCGCGTCGCTGCGGGCGATTCCGCGCGTCCAGGTCTGGCGTCCGTGCGACGCCAACGAAGCGATCTACGCCTGGCAGTCGGCGATTGAACGCAAGGATGGCCCGACCTGTCTCGCCATGACGCGGCAAAACCTCATGACCCTCGACCGCGAAAAATACGCGCCCGCGCGCGACGCCCTCAAGGGCATGTACGTCATCGACCCGGAAGGCGAGAAGACGGCGGAAATCCTCATCGTCGCCACCGGCAGCGAAGTGCACCTCGCCCTCGCCGTCGCGGACGCGCTGCGCGGACAGGGGCGCGGCGTCAGGGTGGTGAGCGCGCCATGCCTCGAAGCGTTCAAGCTCCAGGCCGAGGGCTACCGCAAGAAGGTGTTCCCCAAGCGCCTCAAGAAGCGCCTCGTTATCGAGGCCGGCGTCGAGCAGGGGTGGGAAGGCACCCTCGGCGAATCCGGCCTGTTCGTCGGCATGGACGATTTCGGGTATTCCGGCCCCGCGGCCAAGGTGGCGGGGAAGTGCGGCTTCGCCGTTCCGGCCATCCTGGAAAAGATCGCCCAGGCGGCTTGGTGAGAAGGGGAAAGCGGCGGGGCGGCCTTTAGGGGGGTCGCCCCGTTTTTTTGTTCGACAGCAGCGTTTTCGCGGATGGCCGCTCCGTCCTTCCGCGCGTTTTTGCCGGCTTGATCGCGCCCGAAAACGCAAGGCGGGGCAAGTCGTTTCCGAAAACGCGCCTTGGAGCCTCAGAATAGGGGCGCTTTTCGGGATGGACGCATTGAAAATAATGGGGTGCAACAACCATCTCGCCCTACTCGGATAGGCTCTTAGCAAGCCTTAGAGCAGCCATGCCCTCCGTCGCGCGCATTGTCGTTCTTATCCTTCTGTTTTGCCTTCCATGGGGCGGGCGTCTCACCGCAGCCGGCGAGTTCACGTCCACGACCGGCCGCGAACGGTTGGCGCGCCGGCTCCTTGTCCACGATTTCGAAAACCACCGCGACCCCGACACCGGCCTGCCCTCCCCCTTGTCCGCAGACCTCGATGTCGACGGCTGGCCCGACTTCTGGGAACCGGTTCGCGCCGTCGGTTTTCCGGAATATCTCGTTTCCTCCATCGCCATCGTCCGCGATCCCTCGCCCTTCGTCGCCGGCGCCTACCGCGACGTCGACAACCATGCGCTCCACATGGCCTTCGATGGAACGCGGGTCGGCATACGCACCAGCGTTCCCGTGCCTGTCGATCCGGGCCTCGCCTACGAGTTTTCCCTCCGCGCGCGCGATTCCGGCCTCGAAGGGACGCGCATCCGCGCCGGCGTCGAATGGATGCGCATCGACCCCGTGTCCACGACCTCGCTGCGCCGTGACGAGATTCCCGATTTTCTGCCCGGGCAAACCGACTGGCCGGCCGTCCCCTTGTCGATCCTTGTTTCCGAACCGCCGCGAACCGCGAACGCGGCGCGGCTTTTCGTCATTCTCGAGGGCGACCCGGATCGGGCGAGGCTTGCGCGCCACGGATCCCTCTGGCTTGACGACATCAGGCTTCGACAGCTTCCGAACATCAGGGTCGAGGCGGCGCGGGATGAGTCCGGGACGTTTCGCGTTTTCGTCGCCTATTCCGGTCTGACCGACAATATTCCCGACCCGGACAATCCCGGCTTTCACCGCGGACGGCGGTATTCCCGCCGCGTCGAAATCACCGATGTCCTTGGCCGCCCAATGGAAACACGCGTTCCCGTGGACATGGAGCTCACGCCCAACGAGGACTTCGCGAGCGAGGAAATCCCGTTTCCGTCGGACCGGTTCGGCGTGTATTACCTTGATCTTCGGTTATACGACGCCGATGGCCGCATCGTCGCCGGCATGACCAGATCGGCCGCGGTGATTCGCGAAAACACCCTCGCGCCAAGCGGCGCTCCGCGCTCCGGCGGAACCGTGTTCGGCGTCACGGCCGGTTCCGTGCCGGAGGAAATCCTCCGGAGACGCGGACTGCTGGAACGAATCGTCGTCGGGGCGGGCGCGCGCATGGCGAAGATCACCCCGTGGCCGGACAATCTCGCCGCCGGGGACGGCCCCGATCGCCATT
This sequence comes from Planctomycetota bacterium, assembly GCA_031254915.1. GTDB lineage: Bacteria > Planctomycetota > SZUA-567 > SZUA-567 > SZUA-567 > JAIRTL01. The sequence goes on along the minus strand of JAIRTL010000013.1, from coordinate 45,906 downwards.
TCGACATGTTGACCGAGGAACTCCGCCGCCTTCGCTCCGCCGGAATAATGACGACCGGACTGATCGCGCCGCCGTCCGGTCCATTCCCGGCCGCCGACCTCGCGACCGTCCTTGAGGAAAATGGCGAACGCTTCGGCGCGCTCGTCCGCGCCGCCGGCCGCCGGCTCGGCATGCATATGGACGGTTGGCAATGGGGCGCGGACGGCGACGCCAGCCTGGCAGGGACATCGGGTGCGGAAGAAAACGTCGCGGCGCTCAAGGCCATTGTCGACGAATTTTCCAACGGCTTGCCGATGATCTGGAACACCGCACCCGGACGTATCGAAAGCGGCGGCGCCGCTTCTCCGGAAGCATTCGGCGTCGCGAACCTTTTCCACCCAGCGAACGAATCGACGGCGCGACTGTGGTTCAACGCGGGTCCGGCGTTCCCCTGGCTGTATTCGCGCTTTTTCCGGGAACGCGGCCAGATATACCCTCCTCCGGAGTTGACCCGTCTCGCTCCGCCGCCGCCGGTGGACAGAATCGAGGAAGCGGCGCGGGAACGAAACCGGCGCGGCGCCTGGATCACCCTTGAACCGGCGAAGACCGATTCCCTCGAACCAAACGCCGCGACGGAGCTTCGGCAACTCGAAGAAATGCTTGTTCGAATCGTACGCGCCGCCGCGCTCGCGCCGAACGCGCTTTTCGTGGGCGACATCTTCGACGCCGAGCGCGGCCATATTCGCACCGGCTCGCAATATCGCGACTTTTCCCTGGAGACGCTCGCCCGTCCAACCTATCTGGCGTTGAAGACGGTCGCCGACCTTCTGGAGGGAGCGGAATATCTCGGACCTATGAAGCTGCTCAAACCCTACGAGGCGCACGTGTTCCGCCGTCCTGGTTCCGACGACGCCGTTATCGCGCTATGGCACGTCGACCCGGAAGGCGAACGGGCGCTCGACAGGAGCGAAATAGCCAACGGCCCTCCGCTGCATCTCGTCGACTGGGCCGGGAACCGCACCGCGCTCCCGCCATCGATACCTGTTTTCAGAACGCCGTCGTTCATCGTCGGGCTTCCCGCTTCGCTGGCGCTTACGCGCATGAGCGTTCGGATCGCCCCCGATCCGCCGATGCGCGCCACGAACCGGCGGCAACCGCAAATTCTTGAAGCGGCGAATCACTTTTCGGCTCAGGCGCCGCTCCGGTTCCGTCTCCGTTACGCCGCCAGGGCGACGGATGGCGGCATGGAGGGCGGCTGGACGAATTCGCCCGCCGATCTGGCTGCGAACATGCCACCGGGGAAAAATCCGCCCGAATCAACCCTTATCCGCTTCTTCGCCTCGCCGGACCCGAACAGCCCGGTGCAGGAAATCAGAAACGGCGTCTCCGATTCCTTCGGCACAAAGATCGTCCAGGCGCGCATGGCGGTCAATTCGAGTCCACCCGCCGACATGACGCTATACCTCGATTTCAGGCTGCGCTCCGACCTCGACGTCGAGATACGCGAGCTTCCGCGCATCGACGATCCAAACTTCCGGACCATCCAGATGCGCATCCGCTGGTTCCCGGACGAGGGCGAGCGCCGCCGGCAATCAATCGATTTACGCCCGTTTTATCTCAAGCGCGGCGACATGCGGGAACCGTCGCCCCTGCCTGTGCGCGTACGCGCATCGAATGCGGATTCACGGGGCGATCCGGAAGCGCCGTATGAAGCGGTTGAATTGCGGATTCCCAGACTGCCGGCGCGGCAGACCTGGGTGGGATTGAATGAGGATGGCGGCGGCAGATTCCATCTTGCCGACGTGACCGAGATCATGAACGCCGGCGGAATGTGACGAGAGGCGGGATCGGCGGCTTCCTGTGGACTGTCATGCCGGGCGCGGTCCGAAATTGTGAAAACGGGGGATGAAGGTTGCCCTGTTTCACATCTGTTTCCCTTGGGACGTGTTGCGAAGTTGAATGGGCGTTCCATTGCGATTTCGGCTGGTCCCGTCGCATCCCAAAACGCCAGGTCTTTCGCAACATTTGGTTCAAATGCGCTGGCCGGTTCATGGCCGCGCACAATTGAGGGAAGTACGACTCCGGACCGGGAACGGTATATGGTCGCCCATGATGATCAACGCAATGAAAACGCTCCGGCGGATCACCGCATCGGCTGGATGTGCGTCGGACTCCTGCCCAAAGTCAACATGAACCGGAAGGCCATCATCGCTCCCCTTCAATAGTTGCATTTTTTCATTCCTTCTTCGATTTTTAAAAAATCGATGCGTACATGCCTTGTATTCGCGCCCCCGGATGGATAAAAAAGAGACAGTGTCGTGGACACGCTTCTCGGGACAACGCGACGGGACACAGCCATGAGGGAAGAACCAGCCGACGCCGCCTCTGCGGCGGTGGGCGTTTTTGATTCCGGTCAGGGAGGACTCTCGATCCTCCGCGAGCTTGTCGGGATCATGCCGGCGGAGAACGTCGTGTACTGTTCGGACAGCGGACGCATGCCCTACGGGCCGCGCCCTCTCGGGGAAGTGCGGGCGTTCTCCGAGCAAATGACCCGTTTCCTCATGTCGATCCCCGTCAAGATCATCGTCATCGCCTGCCACGCCGCGTCCGCCGCCTCCCTCAAGCATCTCAGGAGCCAGTACCACTGTTTCCCCTTCGTCGGGATGGAGCCGGCGGTGAAGCCGGCGGCGGCGGTCAGCAGGACGGGAAAGGTCGGCGTGCTGGCAACGGCGGCGACGTTCCAGGGCGAACTGTACGAGGACGTCGTCTCGCGCTTCGCGGCGAATGTCGAAGTATTGCAGCAGCCCTGCCCCGGCTTGGCGGAATTCATCGAGAGGCGATCCGACGACAGCGCCGGACTGGAGGCGATGCTATTGGGCTTCGTCAGGCCGCTTGTCGAAGCCGGCGCGGACAACATAGTGCTCGGCTGTTCACACTACCCCCTGGTGAAAAATATGATCGAAAAAATCGCCGGCGACGGGGTGACTATCGTCGACCCAAGTCCGGCGATCGCTAGGCGAACGCGACAACTGCTTGTGGAGCGGGATCTTGTCGCTGAAAGGGCGCGCGGGAATTACCGCTTCTTCACAACCGGGGATCCGGCGCGTCTTGCCGGCGCGGCGACGCGTTTTCTGGGAATCGTGGCCACGGCTGATCGCGTGAAGTGGTGATTTTCCGACCATACGGCGAAGTTTTATCGGAATTTCTGAAAGGAAGCGCTCTCAGTGGGCAAGTATGGGGTGGCGAGTGTCCGTGATGGCGGCCTCGCCGGCGGCAGGAGGCGCGTTTTATCGGCTGCGGAAAGTTTTCGCTCACCGGAAGCGCCTGGATGACAAGGGGAAAGTATGCCTCTCGATTATCAGCAGATTCTGACGGAAATGAACCATCCCAGGCGGCGGCAGGGATCGAGCCTCGCCAAGAAGTTCGCGTATTTCCTCCTCTTCCTGATCCTGGTGGGGGGCGTCTACGGCGCATGGCGGTTCGGGTATGTCGAACTCGCCGGCGGAAAAGTCCACAGCCTCTACGGAACGGTAAAGGGCTGGATTGCCCCGGCGCCCGACGATGACGCGCCCACACCCGTCGACGTCGCAGTTGTGGCCGCCGACAACGAACCCGCCGGCTCCCAGACGGGCGGCTTTTCCCTCCCCGTTCCCGCGCCGACGTCGGCGCTAAATACCGACGACAAAAATTCGCCGACGCCCCGTTTTTCGCCCGACCTCGCCAAGGCGAACGCCCTTCTCGGCAGCGCCGAAACATCAGGCGGCATAAGCGGCCTGTCTCCGGCTCCGGCCCAGGCGCGTCCGACAAAACCAGAAAACGCGCCCCCCCGGCCCGCTCCGGCAGAGCCTTCGCGTCAGCCCGTTCCCGCCGCGTCCGTCGTCGCCACGCCGGCGTTGTCCGAGGCGCGCGAGCAACTGAAGCATATCGACCAGCTTCTCGCCAGTGATCCCGCCGAGGCGTTGCGCAGGGCCGAGGAACTGCTGACGTCAAGAAACCTCAAACCGGACGAAGCGGCCGAAGGCGGCTATCGCCTCGGCTATGCGGCGCGTCTTTTGAAGGACGAGGAGAAGGCGGAAAAAAGCTGGCGGGAAACGGCCGAGAAATGGCCCGACACCCGCGGCGGCCGCTATTCCGCACTTGCGGTCGCCGACACATTGCATCGCCGTTACGCCACTACCCGCCCCAATGCGGCGCGCTGGGACGACATCCAAATACTCTACTCGCAGGTCCTGGGCAAGGACGACGCCCCGTTCCTCCCCGAGGACGTCAAGGCGCGGATCAAGAAAAACCTCAGTTCCATCAACGACGCCGTCTTTTTCGGCACCGCCCCCACCGCGCTCGCGCAGTATCACAAGGTCGAGGAGGGGGAACTCCTTGGCGGCATCGCCCGCATCTACCGCGTCGATTATGAATCGCTCGCCCGCGTCAACGGCATCAATCCGAACCGGATCCGCGCCGGCATGGATCTCAAGGTCGTCACCGGCGACGTCGGCATCGTGGTGCGGAAAAACGAGAAAGACCCGACCCGCGGCCCGACGCTCACCTGGTTCATCAATGGCCGTTGGGTTCGGGAATACCCCGTCTGCGTCGGCGACGGCATAAAAACCCCGGCCGGGACTTATCAACTCACGTCCAAGGAACGCGATCCCTCCTGGACCAACCCCGCCAACGGCCAGCTCCTCGCCAACGACCATCCGGAAAACATCCTTGGCAGCCGCTGGATGGCGATGAAAGGAATGAACACCTCCGGCCTCGGCATCCACGGAACCACAATTCCTGATTCTATACCGGGTTACGATAGCGCAGGTTGCATCCGGCTGCATAACCGCGATGTCGAGGAACTGTTCAGTTTCGCGCGGATCGGCGCGACGGTGACTGTACTCGAATGATATACCGGGCGCAGCCCGAAATCGTAGAATAGGGGATTGGGGCATAGGCGCTAACTTAAGCCTAAAAAATGGATTTTTGGGAGCTATTTTTCAGCAAAAATTGGGATTTACGAGAATTTCTTCTCCAATATTTGTTTTAAGTTAACGCCTATGGGGATTGGGAGGATGCCCTGTCCCACATTTTTTCCCTTAGAGCCTATCCGAATAGGGTGAGATGGTTATTGCAACCCATTATTTTTCAATGACTCCATCCCGAAAAGCACCCCTATTCGGATAGGCTCTTAGCGCGTTTGCAGAAATTATTGATCCCCTCTTGCATTTTCTGACACGATTATGCCTCAAAACGCACAGAACAATGGGGTTAACATTATCGCGAAAACGCTATAGGGCGTTTTTCAAAGTTGAATGGACTTCCCATTGCGTATTTCGGCTTGTCCCATCGCATTCCAAAGCGTCAAGTCTTTCGTAACATTCGGTTAAAATATGCCAGCCATTTCCATTTCATGGCCACGCACAGCTAAAGGAATCATCACTCCAAACGGTTTGTTATATGGGACGGGAGGATGGTTAGTTCATCGAATATTTTATAATATTTATTTTGAGAAGGTAAATTTACAAATGATTTTAATGCGAAAAAAATGATTGACAAATGATTCGTCTATTGTTAATCTTGACAATATTGATCACAGTACACGACTAGAAATCATCTAAACTGCTACAACCTATTGAACAGGAGGCAATAGCGAGGAACATGACAGGCGACAACTTCAATCGGAACGCCCGAAAGGAGACCGCCATGTTCCCCAAATGCGTCGAGAGGCTGGCAGACATGCTGGCAGTGGGTTTACGCTTGAACAAGGCCCGTGCCAAGTGTTTGGCCGGCATTGTCATAGGAGCTGCGGAGTCGAAAGTCGGTGTTGCTGTCCAAACTCGCCACCTGTATCCCCGGCAATGCCACTACTACCTCCAAGTTCCGGCGTCTGCAAGACGTTTTCTGCGAGGTGTTGCTGGATGTCAATGCCGTGGCCGCACTTCTCATGGGGGTTATCGGCAAGCTGGCGAATGAGCCGCTGACCTTGGCATTGGACAAAACCAACTGGAAGACGCACCGGAACGACGTCAACATTCCGGTTCCGAGCGTTTGTCTGGACGATGTGGGGCTGCCGATCTTTTGGATAGACCTACGCATGCCCGGCAACTCCGATATCGCCTTCGACGAGGACCGCAACCGAACGCGCAAGGGAGACGAAGCGGGGAATCTATCCACCATCCGCCGTAGCGCTTTGAATTTACTACGCGACTGCAAAATGAAATGTGGAATCAAGGGAAAGAGAATAATGACAAACGCCGATTGTGGAATAAGAGAAAAAATACTCAAGATATAGTGCTCTTGCCCTGACGGGCAGTCTGTTCATGTTTCCCTTGATTCCCCGGCGGGTATAAAGCTGAAGAGAAGGTGTTTCCACCACCCTGCGCCGATCCTTTTCGCTTTCAACACCGGCACGCCAAAGACAAGATGCTTTCGTTTGGAGCCGTCGAGCGTTTCCCGGACCGCGTACACGCTCGGGCCGAACCAGGTCCCGAACTCACGCACCGTCCGGTAGCCGGAGCGTTGGCGGTGGCGTTTCATGCCCTCGGCGATTTCCTCGTCGGTGAGATGCGCCGCCAGCACAAGCGCCCGCTCGGCTTTGTGTTTGTCGTGCTGTCGTTTGGAGGACGACAGGCCGCCCATCCGGAAGACGGAAACGGGAAAGCCGAGCTTCTCGAAGACGCAGCCGTTTTCAAGGAAGACAATCCATTTTTCCAGGTCGGCGACGATGCCGAAGCGCGTGTCGTATGCGCCGCAGCGCGCGAACAGCCCGCGCTTGATGAATGTCGATTGGTGCCGGAGAGTGTCGGCGACGAAGAACAATTTATCGACTTCCCCGGGCGGCGGCATGATCCATGACGCGAAAATGCGCCCCTCGCCGTCGGCGCGGTATTCGTCGCCGTAGAGGATGTCGGCGTGACGGCCGACGTTCCCGAAAACCATCGCCAGGACGGCCGCGTCGAACAACCGGTCGCCGCCGTTCAGGAAAAGGCAGTATTCGCCTTTCGCGGCGGCGATTCCCTTGTTCATGGCGTCGTACGGCCCGGCGTCCGGCTCCGAGACGAGCGTATCGATCCGGTCGCGGTGGTTCTCCAGCACGTCTAGCGTGCCGTCTGTCGAGGCGCCGTCGACGACGATCCATTCGAAATCCTGCCAATCCTGCCCGACCACGCTTCGGCAGGTCGGTTCGATCTCGCCCGCGAGGTTCCTGCACACTGTGATGATGCTGAGAAGCGGCGCCGCCATATCGTCAGAGCGTCCCCCTGCGGATGCGTATGGGAATCATTTCCCCGCTTGGTTCCGGCGTGACGAACGCCATATAACCGCCGCCGCCGGCGCCGACCATCTTCCATGCCAGGCAATGGCCGCGTTGCTTCTCGATCATCTGTTCGACCTCCGGAGCGAGCATCGAGGGAAGCATGGCGATCTGGGCGTCGAAAGAGGCGCGGAAGCCGGAGGCGAAATCGTCGAGGTCGCGTGCGGTCGCGCCGCGCCAGCACAGAGCGGCGGCGTCGGCAAGCGCTTTGGCTTTGGGCTGGGTGATGTCGGAGCCGGCGTAGGGATTATAGCCGGGGGCGCGCTGCTTGACGAACAGAAGATGCAGGTGGCGCTCGATCCAGGCCAGCGTTTCCTCATCGTGACAGGGAACGATCTCCTTCGGCCAGTACTCGCCGTCGTAGTCGAGCCGATTCAGTCCGGGGAGGGCGATGCCCAGTGAATCCTGGGAACCGCTGATCACCGTCTTGCCGGGAGGATTTTCGTAACAGAAAAGCGTCTTCGCCGTCTTGAAGGGGTCGCCGGCGGGAAGGCGCGTGCTCCACAGTTCGATCGCCTTTTTCCGCGTGCTTGTCGCCATGCCGGCGAGGTCGATGAATTCGAGATCCGGTTCGACGGAGACGGTGAGAACCGGTCCAGGGGCCACGGCGGAAAAATCGCGCTGGTCGAGCCAGCCGCCAGCGAGATCTATGCGGTAGGGGATGCGGCATTCCTCGCGGTAGGAAGTGGTGGAACGCGCCGGAAGGCCGGACTCCGGCAGACGCGCGCCGACGACGTATCTGGCGCCGATTTCTCCGCAGAGGGCTTCCTTTTCGGGCGTCGAGCCTTCGTTGTTGACCATGAAGACGTCGGGCTTGAACTCGCGAACGTCCTTTTCGAAGTCCATGACGCCGCCGCCCGAGTTGATCCAGGCGTCCTTTACCGCCTTGAGCGCCTTGACCATGTAAAGCCGCTCCGCCTCGCTGTTCACGGGCGGCCTTCCCTTGAGTTGCGCGATTGTGCTGTCGGAGCCGATGCCGATGTAGAGGTCGCCGAGCTTGGCCGCCTCCTCGATAAACGCCACATGACCGCTATGCAGCATGTCGAAACAACCGGATACGAATACTTTGGTCATAGCATCCTTCCCCCGGCGCGTAATGGATTCCCGGCGACTGGCGAAATCCGTAATTCGCCCGATAAATGCTTTCCTATCCACTATAATCCGAGAGGCGCGGCGGCGCAAGGCTTCGGCGCGCCTCCGGTTCCGCCGCCCGGGTCGTAAAAAACCGCTTCTCGCCCCCGGGGAAAAAAATACCTGAATCAACGCTTGACAAATCCGGTTTTCATGCTAGCATCAACTATGCGGGAACCGGTTCCATAACCGCATGGAGAATTGCCGGTGAGTCGAATCACCATACAGGATATCGCCCTTCTCGCCGGGGTCGGCAAGGCCACGGTATCCAGAGTATTGAACGGGTCCGGGTACGTCAGCGAAACGACGCGCGCCAAGGTGGAGAAGGTGATCCGCGACCATACCTACGCGCCGTCGGCGATGGCGCGTAATCTGTCGAAGCGGGCCAGCGATACGATCGGGATGATCATCCCCGAAGCCGCGAACCCCTTTTTCGCCGAAATTCTCAAAGGCGTCAGCGGCGTCGTTGACGGGCACAACCTGACGCTCCTGTTTTGCAATACCGACAACACGATGGAGAAGGACGTCAAGTCCCTCCACACCATGTATCGGCAGCATGTCAGGGGGCTTATCTACACGCCGGCGGTCGATTACGGATCGGCCGAAAAGTTGGGCGCGGTACGGGAAATGCTCGGCAAGTTGCGCGCACCCGTGGTGGTTCTGGACCGGCCGCTCGGGGACATGGATCTGGACGGCGTTTTTTCCGACAATTTTTCCGCCGCCTACGCTGCCACGCAGGCGCTTATCAACGCCGGCCACGCGAGGATCGGCATCGTCGCCGGCGACCTCGAGCTGTCCATCGGCCGCGAGCGCCTCAACGGTTTTCTCGAAGCCATGGCGGCGCGCGGGCTCGACGTCAGGACGGAAGACATACTCAAGGGCAGGTTCGACACTTCGACCTCGTACCGTCTGACCCAACAGATGCTCGCGGCCAAATCGTGTCCGACCGCGTTCTTCGCCGCCAACAACCTCGGCGCCTACGGATTCCTCAAGGCGGTTTTCGAAAAGGGGCTGCGCATCCCGGAAGACATGGGCTTCATAAGCTTCGACCGTCTCGGGAACCTCAATGATCTCGGCTTCCGGCTCAGCTACGCCGACCGCGACGTGATCGGCATGGGCGTCGAGGCGGTGCGTCTGCTTCTGGCGAAAATCGACGATCCGGACAAGAAAACAGAGCATATGATCTGTCCGTCCAAGCTGACGCTGCTTGGGTCGGAGCGGGCGTACGTGCCGGCGAATTCGGCATAACGCAAGAAAACGGGCGCTCGGTGAAATGAAGCGCCCCGAGTTTCATGGAATCGGTTCCATAAAGCGACTCCCATCATAACTCATATGCAGTATCGCGAACAAAAACCGAAACGCCCGACAAGGGCGTCTGGTCCGACAGAGAGGAGCGCGGCCGTGAAATACAAGCAGGCGGGAAGGATCGAGGAAAAGATATCTGTTGTGGGTTTGGGGTGCTGGGCATTTTCGGGCGACGATTACTGGGACAACTCGAACGACGACAAGTGCGTGAACGTCGTCGGCGAAGCGCTTGATCTCGGCGTCAACCTGTTTGACGTGGCGCCTGTTTACGGGAAGGGCCACGCCGAGGAGGTGCTTGGCAGAGCCATCAAGGGCAGGAACCGCTCGAGCTTTCTCATCGCCTCCAAGTGCGGCCTGTTGTGGGACGAGACCGGCAGGGAATACAACTGGCTGAAAAAGGACAGCATCCTCAAGGAAATCGACGACAGCCTGCGCCGTCTGGGTGTCGACTACGTGGATATTTACCAGCTTCACTGGCCGGACCCGGACACGCCTCTCGACGAGACGCTCGAGGCGATCGCCCAGATCAGGAAGGCGGGAAAGATCCGCTATTTCGGCGTCACCAACTTCTCGACCGAGGACGTCCAATATATGGACAAGGCGGTGCCGGTCGCCACCCAGCAAGCCTTGTACAACATGCTCGAGCGCAATTCGCGCATCTATCATTCCCTGAAGCTTGTCTACCGGACGGAGCGGGAGACCTTGCCGCAGGCGCTGGAGCTCGGGCAGGCGTTCTTTCCCTACACGCCGTTCCTTCAAGGTCTGCTCACCGGCAAGTTCAGTGCCGGGGACAATTTCTCCAATCACGACGTCCGTCGCTTCAACCCGAAATTGAACGGCGAACGCTACAAACTCTATTTCGGCGCGGCGGAGAAGTTGAAGGCGGTCGCGGAGAAGCACGGCCATCCGCTGTACGAACTCGCCTTCAACTGGCTGGCGCAGAATCCGGCCGTCACCAGCATCATCGGCAGCTCGTTGACGCCGGGCAACATCGGCCGTACCGCCCAGGCGCTTGAGTGGGAGATAACGCCGGAGATGTACGCGGAGATCGACCCCATCATCGCGCCGTTCGAAAACCTGTGACGTCGGCACGATTGCGCATCGCGAATCAAGAATTACGAATTGTGAATTGGCGTTATCCCGGCGTGCGCCGGATCGATTTTTGTTGAGGTACGGAGACTTTTTTTGAGGAGCAAAAACATGAAAAAACTGTTCAGCGCGCTTCTTGTCGCCGCGTTCGCGGCGACCATGGTGATCGCCGCAGCTGGTGAAAAACTCACCATTGCCGTCAGCATCAGGTCCATGTCCAGCGAATACCACATGCAGTACGTGGCCGGCGCCGAGGCCTTCCTCAAGACCCTTCCCCCCGGGACGGCGGAAGTCCAGGTCCTGCCCTGCGAATCGAACGACGACAAGCAGATCAACGACATCAAGGCGCTCCTGGCCAGCCGCGGCAAGAACGTCATCCTCTTCGTCGACCCCAACAACGCCCCCAACATCACCGCCATCGCCGAGGCCTGCGAGGACGCGGGCGTCTACTGGTGCAGCGCCTGGAACACCCCGGAAGGCATCACCCCCTTCCTGTATGAATACTGGGTCCACCACCAGTCCTGCGACGGCGTGAAGCAGGGCTACGACATCGCCGTCAACCTTTTCAACTCCTTCAAGACGCCCGGCAAGGGCAAGATCCTCGTCATGCAGGGCATGCTCGCCAACACCGCCAACACCACCCGCATGGAAGGCCTCGATCAGGCCCTGAAGGAATACCCCGGCATCGAGGTCCTCGATTCGCAGGCCGGCGATTGGGACACGAAGAAGGCCCTGAACATCATGGAAACGTGGCTTGCCCGCTACAACGACATCGACGGCGTCTGGTGCGCCTCGGACGGCATGGCGCTGGGCATCGTCCAGGCGCTCAAGGCCAAGGGCCTCGAGAAGAAGGTCGGCGTCACCGGCGTCGACGGCGTCATGGACGCGATAGAAGCGGTCGGCACCGGCGACCTCGTCTGCACCATCGCCAACAACGGCTGGATGCAGGGCGGCTACGGCGTCGCCTACGCGTACGCGGCCTACACAGGGAAGATTTCTCCCGCTACCATGACCCCGCGCGAACGCATGTTCTACACCAACGGCTTCCTCGTGAACGCCGAGACCTTGCCCCAATACCGCAAGGATTTCATTGAGAGCGTTCCGGTGTACGATTACAATAACCTCGACTTCCCCATCGCCCGCCCGATGGAAGTCGAATAGAACGCGACTCCGTCGTACTGATGTGACAACTTCGAAAACGGCGCACCGGACCGAACTCCGGTCCGGCGCGCCGGACCTTTACCCCCGGTTTTTCCCACATGAGGTGAACGCGGATGGATAAACACGGCTATTCGTCTCCCATCGCCGAAGAGTTCGCGCAGGAGATGGTGCGAAGGAACAAGGTCGACCGGATCGTCGCCATGGCTCCGGTGGGAATTCTCCTGTTCCTCGTGGCGCTGCTGTCGATTGTCGCGGACGGCTTCTTCACGGGATACAACATACAGACCATTCTCGGGCAGCTTTCCATTCCGCTCGTGATGTCGATGGGCCTGACCTTCGTAATCCTCCTCGCCGGCACCGACCTGTCAGGCGAGGGCCTCGGCGGCTTTGTCGGCTCCATCGTCATCCTCATGGTCCTCAACACCAAAACCGACCTCGACATGGGCCTGTGGGCGATCCTCATCGCCGTCGCCGCCGGTCTGGTCGTGGGGATCATTTCCGGCGTGATCCACGTCTACGGCAAAATGCCGTCGTTCATCGTCACCTACGCAATGTCGAGCATCATGGCCGGCTTCGCCGTCCTCAGCTATCGCGGCCAGCCCGCCATGTCGAAGTACGAATTCTTCATTACATTGTCGCGCGGGCGTTTTCTGGGAATTCCCTCCCTCACCTGGATCGCCCTGGCGATCTTCGCCATCAGCTACGTTCTCCAGGAGCGCACCCGCTTCGGCGAATACGTCTTCGCCATCGGCGACAACGAACGCGTCGCCAAAAACACAGGCATCAACATCAACAGGATAAAAATCCTCGTCTTCGCCTGGAGCGGCCTGTGCATCGGCGTCGCCGGCGTTCTTGGCGCCATCCGCATCGGCAGGGGCGAGGTCGTCATAGGCAAGGACACGGTTTTCCCCGCCATCACCGCCGTCGTCGTCGGCGGCACGCCGCTGACCGGGGGGAGGGGAGGGGTCGTCCACTCGCTCGTGGGCGCCCTGATCGTCACCATCATCTACAACGGCCTCATTCTTCTCGGCGTGAGCACCTACATCCAGGCCGCAATCCAGGGCGTGATCATCATCACCGCAGTCGCGCTTTCGGTGAAGCGCGGCAGGAAAGTGGTCACCAAGTGACGAACGGAATAGAGAGAGAGCCCATGGATACGCACCCCGTCCTGTTTTCCGCCAAGGGCATAGTGAAGCAGTATCCCGGCACCACCGCCCTGAACGAGGTCGAGCTCGAGGTCCGCCCGGGCGAGGTCGTTGGGCTGGTGGGCGAGAACGGCGCCGGCAAGTCGACTCTGCTCAAGCTGATCATGGGAATCGAACAGCCGACCTCCGGCGCGATGACCATGCGCGGCGACCCCTACACCCCAAAAACGCCGATCGAGGCGAATGGCATGGGGGTGGGGATGGTTTTCCAGGAGCAGTCCCTTATCCAGAATCTCACCGTCGGCCAGAACATCTTCTTCGGGCTCGAAAAACCGTACCTTAAATACGGCTTCGTAGACAAGCGCCGCATGTACGAGGACGCGAGAAGGATTCTTGCCGAAATCGGCATCAAGCGCATCAAGCCGGAGAGGCGCATCCGGGACCTCGATTTCGCCACCAGGCAAATGGTGGAGATCGCCAAGGTCTTCAGCGTCGTCACCAGGCGAAGCGCCAGCGGCAATCTCATCCTCCTTGACGAACCGACCTCCGTCCTCAACGACGACGAGGTGAAAAACCTCTTCGCAAATATGCGCCGGATGACGGAACGCGGCAATTCGGTGATCTTCGTCTCGCACCGCCTGGACGAGGTACTGGAGATTTCCAACCGCATCTACGTGTTCAAGGATGGCAGGAACGCCGCCCTCCTCGACGAGGCGGACGCCGATGAGGCGATCCTCTACGAAAAGATGGTCGGCAAGACGGCCAGCGGCGAATACTACAAGGTCGACCGTCAGGCCGTCCCCGGCGACGAAGTGCTTCTCGAGGCGACGGACCTGGGCATGCGCGGTTTTTTCGGCGGCGTCAACCTCAAGGTGCGGCGGGGCGAGGTGGTCGGAATCTGCGGCTCGATCGGTTCGGGCAAGGAGGATCTTTGCGCCGTCGTCTGCGGCGACGAATCCTACTCCAGCGGCAAGTTGGTTGTGAACGGGAAGGTGAGGCGCTTTTCGTCGCCGCGTGCGGCATTGAAGGCGGGCGTCCTTTCGATCCCGAAGGAGCGCCGCGAAGAGGGAATCATCGCCGAGGCGTCGATCCACGAAAACATCGCCATGTCGAACTACAAGGCATTCAAGCGCTTCGGCCTCGTCTCGACGGCGCTCGAAAGGGAGCACGCCAAGCGCCACGTCGCCGAACTGTCGATCAAAACGCCCGGCATCACCCAGAGCGTCGGTTTTCTCAGCGGCGGCAACGCCCAGAAAGTGGTGTTTGCCCGCATTCTGTCCAGCGACGCCGACGTCCTCGTCCTCAACCACCCGACGCGCGGCGTCGACGTCGGCGCGAAGGAGGAGATCTACAGCCTCATCCGGGACATCACCGCAAGCGGCAAGGGCATGATTCTTCTCGGCGACACGCTGGACGAGTGCATCGGTCTCGCGAGCCGGATCATCGTCATGAAGGACGGTCTCGTCACCCACGAGCTGGACGCGCCCGCCGGCGCGAAGCCGGAGCAGCTGGAAATAGTCAAGTACATGGTGTAATGGGAAAAAGGGGGTAGGGCATGTCCAATTCCGCGCATCACGATCTGGCCACGAGCGGGCGCACCTGGGCGAGCGGGCGCAGTTGGCTGCGCGACAACATGAGCCGCTTCATCAGTCTCGCGTCCATCGTCCTTCTCGTGATCATCTTCACCGTGATGAACCCGAACTTTCTCGGCGCCGCCAACGTCCGGAACCTCCTGACGGACATCTCGCCCCTTCTGGTCATGAGTTGCGGCGTCGCCCTCGTGCTGCTCCTGGGCTCGATCGACCTGTCGATGGGGTCGATCGCCTCGTGTTCGGCCGTCATGCTCACCCTCACCTTCACCTGCGCGGGATGGTGGTCGTATGCGCTCATTTTCCTGTTCGGCGTCTTCGCCGGGTTCTTGAACGGCATTCTCCACGCCAAACTCAAGGTGCCGTCCTTCATCGCGACGCTGAGTACGCAGAGCATCTGGCAGAGCGCCGCCTTTCTTCTCTCGGGCGGCCAGCCGCTGACCCTGATCCCGAAGAACTGGGGCTACGTCAACTGGGTGCGGGCGAAAAGCATCGGCCCCATCCCCCTCGGTCCGATTCCCCCCCTGTTCTTGATCGGGCTCGTTCTGATGATCGTCTATTACGTCTATCAAAGCCGCACCGAGACCGGCAAGACCATGATGGCGCTCGGGGCGAACGAACGCGCGGCGCGCCTCATCGGTCTTGGCATCAACAGGGCGAAAATCGTCGCCTTCACGTTCTCCGGTATCGGCGCGGCGGTGGCAGGCATGATTTTCGCCGTCAAACTCAAGAGCGGCATCCCCACGGTCGGCGAACAGTACAACCTCATCGCCATCGCCTCTGCGGCGCTCGGCGGCGTCGCCCTCACCGGGGGCAGGGGGCATATCATCCTCGTCATCCTCGGCGTCGGGCTCATCACCGTCATCCAGAACGGCATGAACGTCATCGCCGTCGACGGCTTCTGGCAACAGATCGTCTTCGGCCTGCTCGTCCTCGCCGCCATCTACATGAATTCGGACAGGCGTCGCCGCGACCTGGTTGTAAAGTAGCCGCCATGCTTCAGGACATCCAGCCGCGCCGGTTCGATATCGCGTTCAAACGGCGGCCGGCCGTCGACGCCGACCGCGTCGCCATCCTCGACCCCGACGGCAAAATCCTGCTTTCCGAAAAGAACGGCGAGGCGTTTCTTCCCGCGCTCGAAGAGATCCGGGCGCTCGCCGGCGACGGGCGACTCGACCTGCACTACCTGTTTTCGATAGACGACACCGCCTTCCATCATCATCCCGGTTCAGTCCAGGTGAAGGAGGGCGGGCGGTTCCGTTACGTCGACTTCCAGGATTTCCGCAACTTCGGCGAATCGTGGCGGACGTTCGCCGGCGTCACCGCCGGCCATATCGCCCAATGGTACAGGAACAACCGCTTCTGCGGCGCTTGCGGCACGCCCACCGCCGCCAAGGAGAACGAACGGGCGCTTGTCTGTCCTTCCTGCAGCCTGGTCGTGTATCCGCGCATTTCTCCGGCCGTGATCGTCGCCGTCGTGGACGGCGACAAGCTGCTCCTCACCGTGTACGCGAACCGGAATTACCGGCGGCTCGCCTTGGTTGCGGGATTCATGGAGGTTGGGGAAACGGTCGAGGACACGGTGCGCCGCGAGGTGTTCGAGGAGGTCGGGATTCGAGTGAAAAACGTCCGCTACTACAAAAGCCAACCATGGGCGTTTTCCGGGTCGGTGCTGATGGGTTTTTTCGCCGAACTGGACGGCTCTCCGGACATTACCCTCGACGAAGCGGAACTTGGCGAGGCGGGCTGGTTCGCCCGCGAGGACATCCCGCCCAACGATTCGGTCATGAGCCTGACCTCGACCATGATCGAGGCCTTCCGCAATCGCGAATTTCCGGCCTGATCAGGGAGAATGCGTCTTCCGGTTGCGTTTTACGAAAAACGATAGAGCGCCTTAAAAGGGCTCCCTTCCAGGAACGTAGCGGAGAATCGTTGCAAAATAGGAACAATTTCGAGAGAAGGCTTTTTCGAGAAGTCTCCCCCCACTTTTTTACGCACCAAAAATGGCCCTGGTTCCCGCGAGCAGCCGATCAACTTCCTCCACCGTCGTGTACGGCGCGATGCCGGCTCGGACCACCGACTTCTCGTCGCCGGGGACGATCTTGCGGACCAGCGTCTGCCTGTAGAAATCGCCGTCGCTGACAAATGCCTGATGTCCCTCGCTCATCCGGGCGCAGAATTCGGACTGCTTCATGCCGTCGACGCGGAAGGCAACGGTCGGCGTCTTCGGAACGGAGGCGCCGGCCTGGAAAAGGGTGACGCCGGGGATTGTCGCGAGGCCGTCGCGCAGCCTGGCGGCGAGGCTGTTTTCGTATTCCTCGATGATGGCGTAACCGGACCGGATGCGCTCCGTTAGGTTCGCGCCCGAGCCGAAATCGGCGATGAAGTTCACCGTCTCCGGGAGGGCGGCGACCGCCTCGAGGTTTTGCGTACCCGTTTCCAGCCGCTCCGGCGCGTCGACGCCGGCGCCACTTTGCAGACGCGTAGGTGCTCGAGGATTTCCTTTCTGATCACGGCCATCCCCATGTGTGGCCCGAAGAATTTGTAGGAGGACGCGAAAAGGAGGTCGATGCCGAGTTCCTCGCGGTCGACGAAGAAGTGGGGAATGGCGTGAACCGCGTCGGCGGCGACGATCGCGCCGACCGCGTGCGCCTGTCTGGACGCTTCCTTCACGTCGTTGATGGTGCCGGTGACGTTGGAGGCGAGACCTATCGCGAGCAGGCGGGTTTTAGGCGAAAGAAGGCAGGGGAGCTTGCCCATCTCGAGGGTGAGGGTGGAGGGATCGACGGGAATGTACTTCGCCGTCACGCCTTTTTCCTCGGCGGCGGTGCGCCATGAATCGAGGTTGGAGTGGTGCTCCATCTCGGTAAGGACGATTTCATCGCCGGCGTTCCATTCGTGCATGAGGGCGCGGGCGACCTGAAACATGATCGTAGTGGCGTTGGCGCCGTAGGAGACCTCGTTCGGCCTGGCGTTGAACAGCGCGGCGATCGCCTTGCGGCCGTTCTCGAGCTTTTTCATCGTTTCGTCGCTCGAGGGGAAATGGCAATGAATATTGGCTCTGCCCGCCTCCATGCAACGCATCATGGCGTCGATCACTTCGCGTGGCATCTGCGCGCCGCCGGGGCTGTCGAAATAGGCGACCGTGCGATCCTTGTAGGTGCGCTTAAGGGCCGGAAAACGCGCCCTGAGCGCGTCGATGGGATACTTCACAATGTCGGTCATCGCCTGTTTCTCCTGCCGGAAGACGTGTCCATACGGTTGCATGACAAGCTAAACAAAAACCGGAAGAGCAAGCATTTCGCGGGTGTTTCAAATCCGGAAAATGCGCTTGTCTATATATATGCCGGGCGCGGTCCGACGTTGTGATTCCCTCAGCAGTGCGCGGCCATGAAATGGCCGAGGAAACAGATGTGGAACAGGGCACCCCCCCCTATGTTCACAATTTCGGGCCGCGGCCGGTACATATGAAAACGACGCGCGCTTCGGCGTGAGATCGGAGCGCCGCCGTCTGCAGGGCGTGCGACAGGCGCGTTTCCTCGACCGAAAAGCAGCCGAACGGCACTTTCCGGCCGTCGAATTCGGCCATGAAGGCGGCCCACATCTGCAAGATCGAATCCGGATATCCGAACTCGAGAATCGGCGACGTGATCGCCGGGATCATCGTCTTGTAACCGACGCTGATCCTCGACCAGGCCCGCTCCTTTCCCCACGAGGCGGTGAAATGGAAGGCGCCGGCGTCGCCGGTGGAAATTTTCGCCGCCATATCCATGCCGTAGACCTCGAGGTACCAGTCGTTCGTGCTGCCGGGGAAAAGGCGCTTCATTTCGAAGGTCATCGGGAAGGTGTTCCCGTCCGCGTCTTCGGCGTCGCAGAGCAGGGTGGCGTTGTCCCATGTGTCGCATTCGGCGACGCCGCCCTTGCCGTCCGGGCGCTTCGCAACCAGCTTCGACAGTTTGGCGCAGACGGTTTTCGGACGCCAGCCCGCCCGGAAGGGGATGTGCTCGGCGTGGATGCCGAGGTCGCCCATGCAGCCGTACTCGCCGTTCTCCTTCACCATGCGCTTCCAGTTGATCGGCTTGTTCAGGTCGAGGTCGCTGGAATGAAGCAACCCCGACCGCACCTCGATGAGACGGCCGAACTTGCCCAGCCGGATCCAGTCGATCATGATTTGGGCGGCGGGGAAATAGGGGAATTGGCTGGTGCAGCGGACGAACAATTCCGGATGCTTCGCGCACTCGGCGGCGATCGCGTCGTTCTGCTCCTTGTCCATTCCAAACGGTTTTTCGCCCATGAGGTGCTTCCCCGCACGGAGGCAGGCGATGTAAATCTCCTCGTGGAGCGCGTGCGGCACGGCGACGTAGACCGCGTCGACGTCTTCGCGTTCGAGCAGTTCGCGGTAATCGCAGGTCGCCAAACGCAGGGTCGGGACGTTTTTCTTGAACCATTCGAGTTTGCCTGCGCTTCTGTTGCAGGCGGCGATGATCTCCGGGCGCGGCAGATCGGCGTCGAGGTGCATCCACCTCGCGGCCGCGCTCGCGAACTCCCGCCCCATCATGCCGCAGCCGATGACCCCGAACCGTACCGTTTTCGCCATATGCCTTCTCCCGAATCGTTCACCCGGATCGCTCCGCCCGCCACCCGCCGCGCGTCGCGGGACGGATCGCCAATACCGTACCCCTTTGCCGCGAAAAGTCAAAAGAAAGCGCGCCCCGACGTTCGCGGGATTTCCGGATCCGCTTTTGGGTTTACATGCCCGCGCCCGGGAATATAATGGCGATCGGTATGTGGTTTGGTTATCGCCGTGCGCCGTCGGCCGGGGAATGCCCGCGGCGGCAGGATGTCAAAGACCGCCGCAACCCCATGGGGTTGCGTTTTTTGTACGCCGTCCGGACCGCAATCCGCTGAACGCGTCCGGACGAAGAAAGGAATGTGCATGACCAGGGACGAAATCAAAAACGCGGTTCTCGACATTATCCAGGACGTCGCCGGGTTGGACGAAGCGCCCGGGGTGGACGGCGCGCTCCCGCTCCGCGAGCAGCTCGACCTCGATTCCATGGATTTTCTCGACATCGTGATGGAACTCCGGAAGCGTCACAAGATCGAGGTTCCGGAAGCTGACTACGGCAAGCTGGCGACCCTCGACTCCACGGTCGATTACATCGAGGCGGTGCGGAAGTAGCACGGAGCGCTTGCTGTCATGGCGTACGACGCGGTGATCATCGGCGCCGGCCCCTCCGGCCTCGCGGCGGCGGTCCGGCTGGCCCATTTCGGGAAAAAGGTCTGTCTCGTCGAGGCGCATTCGCGGCTCGGCGGGATGAACTCGTGGCACCGCGTCGCCGGAATGGAGATTTCCTCCGGCCTGCATGCCTTCACGAACTATTGCGCCGACGGCCGTTCGGGGGCGCTGGGCAAGCTGCTCAGGCAACTTCGCGTCAAATTCAAGGATCTCGAACTGTATCCGCAAAACCGTTCGAGCATCCGTTTTCCCTCCTGCACGCTCGCCTTCGACAACGGCCCGGAACTCCTCCGTTCGCAGATCGCCCAGTGCTTCCCCGCCGGGATTGACGGTTTCGACCGGCTTCGGACGCTGATCCGCGAGACGGACGAAGGCGAAATCACCGACCGGCGGACTTCCGCCAGGGAGGTCCTTGAGTCGCATCTTCGCGATCCCCTCCTCGTCGACATGCTTTTCTGTCCGGTTATGCTTTACGGCAATCCGGGCGGCGTCGGCGACGGGAAGGATGGCTCGCGGTCGCTTCCCGACATGGATTGGCTCCTTTTCTGCGTGGTGTGGAAATGCCTGTTCGAATCCGGCATGGCGTGCCCGCTCTCCGGAATGCGAAAGCTGTGGGAGACCCTCGCGGAACGCTTTCGCGCCGACGGCGGCGAATTGATCCTCTCCGCGCGCGTCGCCAGAGTGATGGTCGGGAGCGGCCGCGCCGTCGGCGTCCGGCTCGAGGACGGCCGCGAATTCCGCGCCGATATGATCTTTTCCTCCGTCGGCTTCGGCGAAACTCTGGGCCTCGTGGAGTCGCGGCGAGAGGGCGAAACGGCGGACATCCCCGCCGGCATCTCGATCGTCGAGGGCGTAGCGGTTCTCGACCGCCCCTCCGCGTCCATCGGCATGGAGGATACGGCGATCTTCTTCTCCCTCGACGACGCTTTCTCCTTCCGGCGGCCTGCCGCCCTGGTGGAGAGGAAAAGCGGCGTCGCGCTGGCGATGGACAACTACCTCCTGCCGGAACCGGCGAAAAAGCGGGTTCTGAAAATGTCGCGGCTCGCCAACTATCCACTCTGGCGCCGGCTCGCGCCGGAGGAATACCGCGAGGCGAAAACTGCGACCGCCCTCGGCATGGCCGCTGATCTGGCGCTTCTCGGCGTCCGCATCCATGAGGGCAGGGACGGACGCGGCGCGTTCGGCTGCTTTGACGATCTTTTCACTCCGCTGACGCTCGAGCGCTTCACCAGCCGCACCGAGGGCGCGCTCTACGGGTCGCCCGTCAAGTCGCGCTCCGGCGAAACGCCCTACGGAAACTTGTATCTGATCGGCACCGACCAGGGCTTCCACGGCATCGTCGGCGCCATGCTTTCCGGCGTCGCCATGGTCAACCGTCATCTTTTGGCGAGGTAACCCGCCATGCCCGAACTCCCCGAAGTGGAAACAGTCGTCCGCGCCCTCCGGCGGGAACTCGCCGGCAGGGTGGTCGCCGGCGTGCGCGTGCTCGGGAAAACCCGCGCCGTCTGCGACGCCAAGCTGGCCGGGAAGCTGTCCGGACTCGCGATCCGCAGCGTGCGCCGGCGGGCGAAATACATCGTGATCGAATGCGATGAGGGGAGGGGGCTGCTTGCCCACCTCGGCATGACTGGGGCGTTTCGCATCGAACCGGCGGACACGCCCCGGCGGGCGCATGACCGGATCGTCGTCCGCCTCGAAGGGGGGGACGAACTCCGCTACGAGGACGCCCGGCGCTTCGGCTTCATGAAAGCGTTCGCCGCGCCGCCCAGCGGTACGGAACTTCCGGAGCTTGCCCGCCTCGGTCTCGAACCGCTCGAGCGCGGATTCACCCAGGGAGCGCTCCAGACTCTTGCAGAAAAACGCCGCGCGCCGGTGAAAGCGTTTCTTATGGATCAGCGTTTCGTGGTCGGCGTCGGGAACATCTACTCCAGCGAAGCGCTCTTCGCCGCCGGCGTCGATCCGCGCCGCCCGGCGGGAAGCCTGACGGGGGATGAATGGGCCAGGCTCGTAAAAGAGGTCCGCTCCGTCCTTCGGCGCGCGCTCCGGAGCGGCGGTTCCACCATCAGATCGTATCGTGGGGTTGACGGCGGGGAAGGCGGGTTCCAGCGCCGGCTCAAGGTGTACGGGCGCGCGGGCGGACCGTGCCCGCGTTGCGGCGCGCCTGTCGCCTCCGTCCGTCAGTGCGGGCGGTCGACCTTCTTCTGTCCCCGTTGCCAGGCGTAGTCTACGCCGACAGGTCTCTGGGGATCGCGTCGAAGTCGGGTTGTTCCTTGATCCCGTGGCGGAGCGCCCACAGGATTTCGCCGTCCGGACCGATCAGGCGGTTCTGCCTGCCTGCCTGACACGCCCGCCTTCGGAATGAAGCAGCCAAGCGCCTCGGCGAGCGCGCCGTGCGGCCGGAAGTCGACGAGCATGCGCAGACGCTCCACGCCGATACCGCCATGATTCATTGGAACGAACGAGCCCGCTCTTTTTTGAGTTTCCGCTTGAGGGGGGCCGCAACCGCATCATTCCGCCGCCGACTCTCCAGCCAGCGCGCCGCTGGAAAACGTCCATTGCAGGTTATAGCCGCCGCACGGGCCGTCGATGTCCACGACCTCGCCGGCGAAATGGAGTCCGGGGACCAGTCGGCTGGCCAGCGTTTTCGGATCGATTTCGCGCAGGGCGACGCCGCCCTTCGTGACCATCGCCCGGTCCCAGCCTTCGGTTGCGTATATTTCGAGAGGACAATGACCAAGCTGCTGCGCCAACGCCTCCACTCTCGCGGACGCGATGGAGCCGACTGCGGCGTTTTCCTCGAGTCGGGCACGCGCCGACAGCCAGCGGGCAAGCTTTTTCGGGACCGATTCCGCCAGGAGCGTCTCCACCCGCATGTTGGCCCGGGCTTTCCGCCAGCCGATGATCCGTTTTCGCCACCTGTCGATCGTCATCGCGGCGTCCCATGCGATGCCGAGCCGCCTGGAAGCGCCGGGATTGTCCTCGAGCGCCCGCGCCAGCGCGCCGGAAAGGTCCAGCACCGCCGGGCCGGAGACGCCGTTATGGGTGAGGAGGAGTTCGCCTTCGCCTGTAACGGTTCCGCTTCCCTTTGTCCGAAAGGTCGCTTTGGCGGCCGGCAGGACCAGGCCGGCGAGATCGTTGTTCCACGCCTTCGCCCTCAGCCCGACCAATCCCGGAACCGGCGGCGCGATTGTGTGGCCGAGATCGCGGGCGAGGCGGAAACCGTCGCCGGACGACCCCGAGCCGGGCAGGCTTTTTCCGCCGCAGGCGAGAATCACGGCGTCGGCCGGCATTTCAATGCCGTTCCGCACGAGGCGAAGCCGATTCTCCCCTTTCGAAAGGATGCGGTCGATCCGGCTGCGCGTTTCGATCGTCGCTTCGAGGCGCAACGCCTCTTCGACCAGAGCGGCGCGCACCTGGGCGGCGGACTGCGATTTCGGGTACAGGCGCGCGCCATCCGGGGTCATGGTGGGAACGCCGATGATGCCAAGCCAGGCGCGGGTTCGTTCGGTGGAAAGGTGATCGAGGGCGGGGACAATGAAACGGCCGCGTTTTGCGAAGAGGGGCGGCCATTCCTCCATGGGCCGGAGGTTGCCGATGTTGCAGCGGCCGCCTCCGGTGGCGAGCAGTTTCACGCCGCACGCCTCGTTCTTTTCGTGAACAACGACCCTTGCCCCGGCGTTGGCGGCGAAGATGGCGGCGGCGAGCCCGGCCGGACCGCCGCCGACCACGCGGACCGTCTTCATCGGAGCGCCGCCTTGATGAGCTCCTCGACGGTTGCGTCGGGGTTGTCCTTGAGCGCGCGCTGCACCCGCCGCACCGCCTCGTTCTGGATTATCCCCAAGGTGACGAGCGCCTGCACCGCCTCCGCGGGCACACCGGCGCCGACGGCGTTTCCGCCGTCTTCCGGCGTCAACAGCATCTTCGCCCCCTTCATCTCGAGGATGATGCGCTTGGCCATCTTGTCGCCGATCCCCTTGATCCTCTTGAGGGCGTCGGCGTCCTGCCGGTCCACCGCCTGCAAGAACTCCGCCGGCGTCATGCCGGAAAGGATTTGCAGCGCCATCGACGGACCGACGCCGGAAAGCTCGATAAGCTCCCGGAATAGCGCGCGTTCCCCCTCGTTCGAGAAACCGATGAGACGCAGAGCGTCCTCGCGGACGATAAGATGGACGAGGATGGTCGTCTCGCCGCCGGGCGGCGGGATGCGTCCCGACGCGGAGAGGGGAATGGTGAGTTCGTATCCCAAACCTCCCGCCTCCACTATGACTTGGGAGGGGGATTTGTGGACGACGATACCGCGTATGTGGTTGTACATGGGCAGGTTCCGAATGGGAAAATTGTCCTGGCGGTCATGGGAAACGTCGATCGCCCGTCAGTCTACCGGTATGCGGTCATGCTGTCAGCAAAAAATCGCCGCCCGCGCCGACTCTCAACCCGGGACGGAAATGGGCCTTGCCGAACTTGCGGGCATGTGAGATAATCACCCATATGTGACAGGCAAGACGACGCCGATCCGGCCCCGGCCGTTTGGATCATGGTCCGGTCATGCCGTTGGCTTCCAGCCGGCCGCGGCCTGTAAGCGGATGGGCCGCGATTGAAAGACCGCCGCCGACGGCGCCTCAGAGAAAGCGAGGGAACGTCATGAGCGATAACGAATTCGTCTATGCGGACAACGCCGCCACCACCAGACCCGATCCGGAGGTGGTGAAGGCGATGGAACCGTATTGCACCGCAAAGTACGGCAACTCCGCTTCCCAATACTACGAGATGGGCCGCCAGGCCAGAATGGCGCTCGACGAGGCGAGGGAGAAGCTTGCCGCCCTCATCGGCGCGAAGCCGGAAGAAGTGTATTTCACCGCCGGCGCGACGGAATCCGACAATTGGGTCCTCCACTCCACCGTGCTCACGGGTAAAAAGAAGCATGTCGTGACGACGGCGATCGAACACCACGCTGTTCTCGAGCCGCTCGAATTTCTCAAGGAAAACGGCTATGGCGACTATACCGTTCTCCCTGTCGATTCCGTCGGGAGGGTCGACCCGGAGGAATTGGGGAAAGCGATCCGCGAAGACACCGGTCTTGTCTCCATCATGCACGCCAACAATGAGATCGGCACTATCGAACCGATCCGCGAACTGGCTGCGATCGCGAAGGAAAAGAAGGTCGCGTTCCACACCGACGCCTGCCAGACGGTCGGGAAAATCAAGGTCGACGTCGATGAGCTCGCCGTTGACATGCTTTCCCTTTCCGCCCACAAGTTCCATGGCCCCAAGGGCATCGGTGCGCTGTACCTCAGGAGGGGGACGCGGCTCGCCCCGTTCATTCACGGCGGCGGCCAGGAAAACAACCGTCGCGCCGGCACCAGCAACGTCCCGGGCGCGGTCGGCATGGGCAAGGCGGCCGAACTCGCGCCGAGATATATCGAAGACGGTCCGAGACAAAGAAAATTGATCGAGGAAATCTGGAAAGGCGTCTCCTCCGCTATTCCGAAGATACGCCGCAACGGCGACCCGGAAAGCCGCATCCCGAACCTGCTGTCGGTCTGCGCCGAGGGGGCGGAAGGCGAGGCAATCCTTGGCTATCTCAATATGTCGGGCATTCAGGTTTCGTCGGGTTCCGCGTGCACGAGCGGAAGCCTTGAGCCGTCGCATGTGCTTTTGGCCTGCGGCGTGCCGGTGGAAATCGCGCACGGATCGATCCGCGTCTCGCTGAGTCACGAAAACACCGACGCCGACGCGCGGAAAATCGTCGCCGAAATGCCGAAGGTCGTCGCCAGGCTCCGCGAAATGAGCGTGACCTGGAAGGGATGACGTCGGACGCCGATCAGGGAGTCGGCGCGTCGCAACCGAAATCATGATACGATGACCGCGCCCGTTCTTGGAGGAGGCCCCGGCTGACGCCGGGCGGGGCGGGTGATTTTGCATCTTATCATTTGCATACCCCGAATCGCGCGGGAGTTGGGAAATCGATATGAGTAAATTCATTTTCATCACCGGTGGCGTGGTCTCGTCGGTCGGCAAGGGATTGGCTTCCGCGTCGATAGGTTTTCTTCTTCGCAGCCGCGGGCTGTCCATCGCCATGCTTAAGCTCGACCCGTACATAAATATCGATCCGGGAAGCATGGATCCGCTGCAGCACGGCGAAGTGTACGTCACCGACGACGGCGCCGAAGGCGATCTCGACCTCGGCCACTACGAACGCTTCGCCGGCGTGAAGCTTTCGCGCCGCTCGAACGTCACGACCGGGCGAATCTACCAGCGCGTCATCGGCCGCGAACGCCGCGGGGAATACGGCGGCGGCACCGTCCAGGTCGTTCCCCACATCACCAACGCCATCAAGGAAACGTTCACCCAGCTGGAATCGCCGGATGTCGACGTCGTCCTGGTCGAACTCGGCGGCACGGTCGGCGACATCGAGGGGCTGCCGTTCATCGAGGCGTTCCGCCAATTTTCCCTCGAACGCGAACCCGACGACATCATGTTCGTCCACATCACCCTGGTGCCGTTCCTGCGCGCCTCGCAGGAAATCAAGACAAAGCCCACCCAGCACTCCGTTCAGAAGCTGCGCGAATACGGCATTCAGCCCGACATGATCGTCTGCCGCAGCGAGGAATCGATCTCCGATTCCGTGAAGGAAAAGATTGCCATGTTCTGCAATGTCCGCCGCGATTGCGTCGTGGACGAGCGTAACGTCTCCGTCACCGTCTACGAGGTGCCGGAAATCCTGCACAGCCAGGACGTCGACCGGATCATTTGCTCGCGTCTCGGCCTCACCACCCGCGAGCCGGACCTTCGCGACTGGAGCGAGATGCTCGCCGTCGCCGCCGATCCCGACCGCGAGGTGGAGGTCGCCCTGATCGGGGCGTACCACGCCATGACGGACAGCTACAAATCGGTGGCGGAGGCGTTGTTCCACGGCGGCGTCGCCAATCGCGTCCGGATCCGGCGTCGCGACCTCGATTGCCGGTCCATCGCCCCGGAGAACGTCGAGGAAAAACTCGCCGGCGTCGCCGGCGTCATCGTCCCGGACGGCGTCGGGCAGGCCGGATGCGACGGCGTCCTCACCGCCATCCGCTGGGCGCGCGAGAAGCAGGCGCCGTTTTTCGGCATCGGATCC
Organism: Planctomycetota bacterium; assembly: GCA_031254915.1. Taxonomy (GTDB): domain Bacteria; phylum Planctomycetota; class SZUA-567; order SZUA-567; family SZUA-567; genus JAIRTL01. The sequence continues at coordinate 18,860 of JAIRTL010000013.1, read as the reverse complement.
GGCATGGAGCTCGCCGTCCTGGAGTTCGCCAGGAACGTCATGGGAATGAAAAACGCGATCCACGCCGGCATGCTCGAGCCGGCCGTGAAATTCGACCCCGCACTCGCCGTCATCGCCCGGTTGGACGAGGAAAACCGGCCGAGCGCCACCAAGGGCGCGTGGCGCAAGGGCTTGTTCGCGAGCTACCTCAGAAAGGGATCCGTCCTTCGCGCATCCTATGGAGACGAGGAACTGGTGCGCGAACGGCACCGCAACCAGAGCGAAATCAACCCCGCCTTCGTCGAGCGCCTGACCAGGGCTGGTCTCGTCGTCTCCGGCGCCAACCCCGACTCGCAGTACGTCGAGGCGGTGGAGCTCGCCGATCACCCGTGGTACGTCGGCGTGATCTACCACCCCGAGTTCCGGAGTCGGCCCATTGCGCCCAATCCTCTTTTCAAGGCGTTTGTTTCGGCGGCGGCTTTGGCGTAAACGACCATTTTCGGAGGACTGGAATGGCCAAAAAAGCGAGCGGCGGCCGTCTGTTCGGCGGCATCGATGTGGGCGGCACGAAAATACTCGCCATGGTCGCGGACGAGGACGGCAACGTCCTTTCCACCGCGAAGAAGAAGACCAAAGGCGAGCAGGGCTTCAAGGCGGTCTGCGAACGCGCCGCCGTGACCATGCTCGAGGCGGCGGAAGTGGAAGGGCTCGCCCTCGAGGACCTCACCGCCATCGGCATCGGCGTGCCCACCCCGGTGCTTCCTGACGGCACCACCGCTTTCGCGCCGAATCTGCCCGGCTGGAAAAACGCGCCCCTCATCAAGAACATGGAGACGTTCACCACCCGCCACTGCTACGGCGTCAACGACGGCAACGCCGGCGTCTACGGCGAATACGTCTTCGGCGCCGGCAAAGGATCGAAAACGCTCGTCGGCCTGTTCGTCGGCACCGGCATCGGCGGCGGCATGTGCTTTCACGGCGAGCTCATCGTCGGTGAAAACAGCATGGCCGCCGAGATGGGCCACATCATCGTTCAAGAGGGCGGGCGCAAGTGCGGCTGCGGCCACAAAGGCTGCCTCGAGGCGTACGCCTCGAAAACCGGCATGGCGCGGCGCATCGCTTGGGAAATCATCCAGGAGGGCAGGGCGTCCCTCCTGTCCGAAATGGTTCCCAACGGCAGCTACGCGACGATCAAATCCTCCGCGCTCCTCGAAGCCTACCGTTCCGAGGACGGCGTGGCGGTGGACGCGCTACGCGAACTGGCGCACTATCTGGGCGTCGGTGTCGCCGCCTACATTACGCTTCTCGGTCCCGACATGATCGTCATCGGCGGCGGCGTCTTCGAGTCGCTCGGGAAGGAATTGATGCCGATCGTCAAGGAATCCGCCCGGCAGCGCACTTGGCCGGAAGCGTCGTACAAGGATACGAAAATCACCCTAGCCCAATTGGGCGACCATGCCGTCGGCCTCGGCGCCGCCGCGCACGCCATGCATCGCTTCGACCAGGAAGTGATGAACGGATAGAAAACGGGGATGGGACGGACGCCGCGCCGTCGGCGTTGGAGACGATCTTGGGAGATCTGGTCATTATCGCCAATCCTGACAAGCCGGACGCCGTCCGCTTCGCGGAGGACGCGCGGGACGAACTGGGGCGTTGCGGCTGCCGTGCCGTGCTGTCGCTCGATCTCGCCGACGACCTGTCCCGCATCAGGGCCGACATGGCCGTCGTTTTCGGCGGCGACGGCACTGTCCTCGGGGCGGTGCAGCGCTTCGGCGACGAAATTCCGCCTATCCTCGCCTTCAACGTCGGGCGGCTCGGCTACCTCGCGGACAATCCCCCCGGCGGGATCATGGAGACGATCTCCCTCGCGCTCGGAGGCGGTTTGGCTGAAAGTCGGCGCATGACTTTGGACGCGCGCGTGCTCCGTGACGGCGGGGATGTCTGGCGCGGAGGCGCCCTGAACGAATTCGTGCTCTCCGCCAGGCTCCCCGGGCGGATCGTTCCGCTCGCCGTCTCCGTGGATGACGAGGACGTCATGTACACGCGCGGCGACGGCATCATCGTCGCCACCCCCACGGGATCCACCGCCTACGCCCTGTCCGCCGGCGGTCCCGTGGCGAGCCCGGAGCTCCAGGCCGTCATCGTCGCGCCGATCTGTCCGCACCAGCTCGCCAATCGTCCGATGGTGCTTGGTCCGTCCGAGACGATCAGGCTCCGGCAGTTCGGCGAGGACCGGGCGGAGCTCGCCGCCGACGGCATGCGCCGGTTCCATGTCGCCCCGGGCGATGTGGTGGAGGTGCGCGCGTCGACGCGGACTGTGCGGCTGTTGTCGCCGCCGCGCGGACGCTTCAAGGTGCTGCGCCAAAAACTCGATTGGGGCTGGCGGGGGGAGCGCGAACGCGGCGGCATGACGGCGGCGTACAACGGAAATGGAGACCGCTATGAATTATGACGGGCCAATTCCGGGGCTGACTCGGGAACAGGCCGCCCTCGCGGACCGGTTGCTCGACCTCGCGCTCGACGAGGATCTGGGACCGGGCGACGCCACCACCCTGGCATTGTTCGCCGATCCGGGAACCGCCGCGGGAAGGTATGTGGCCAGGGCCGAGGGGGTGATGGCCGGCGGCGACGTGGTGACGCGGCTGTTCGCGCGCCTCGGCGCTCGGTTTTTCGGTTCGGCGGCGCGGGTCAAGGTGATAAAGACCATGGAGGACGGGGAAAAGTTTTCGCCGGGGATGGAGCTTCTCCGGGTCGAAGGCGAGGTCGCGGCCATTCTGTCGGGGGAACGCGCCTCGTTGAATCTGCTTCAACGCATGTGCGCGGTGGCGACGCGCACCCGCGAATACGTCGATCTCGTCGGCGGCTCCGGGGCGGCGGTTCTCGACACGCGCAAAACCTCCCCCGGCCTGCGGGTGCTCGACAAGCTGTCGGTGCGCGCCGGCGGCGGCGTGAATCACCGCATGGGCCTCTACGACATGATCCTCATCAAGGACAACCATCTTGCGGCGTACGGCGGGGCGGGAAAGGCGGTGCGCGCGGCGCGGGCGCGTTCGAGCCTGGAGATCATGATCGAGGTGGACACCCTCGACCAGTTGCAAGACATTCTCCCCGCCGAACCGGAATACGTGCTTCTGGACAACATGACCCCGGAAACGCTGTGCGCCGCCGTGCGGATGACGGACGAGGCGGTGGCCAGGGGCGGGCTTCGGCGGCCGCTTCTCGAGGCTTCCGGCGGCGTGAACCTGGAGACGGTGCGCGCCATCGCGGAAAGCGGCGTCGACCGGGTGTCGATCGGCGCGCTGACGCACGGGGCCGGGTCGATCGACATCGGCCTCGATTTCAGTTAAATCTGGGCTTTTGCATAACAAGGCGCGGCCGTTTTCATAATGAAAAAGGCGATCCTTCCCACTGTTGGAAGAGGGTCGGCGCGAGGGTGAAACACGCGTAAGCGTTCAGGGGTCAAATGGGTCGTTTTACAAGGCGTTTTGGATTTTAAATTCGCCGCAAGGGCCATTTTTAGTCAAAAACGAAACTTTTTGCAAAAAATATATGCAAAATCCCTGCAAAACAGTAGTTTCGACCCCTGAACGTTTACAGACACGCAACCAACATCGTGCGCCGCGCGTCATGGAGCGGTCGTGAACATGGAACGGATTATGGGGATCGGGATATGAAAAACGCCGTCTTGACGGGAGCGCTCCTCCTCGCCCTCCTCGGCGTCGCCCGGGCGGCCGACTACGTGGAATACAGTTATCAGGACTGGGGCGCGTATTTCTCTGAACTGCTCCGTTCCGTGGACGTCGCCTGCTTCGTGCTCCTCACCATCCTCGTCGTCGCGGTCGGCATGGCGATTGACGTTTTCTATGGAGTCCGCATTTCCAAGATGATACCTGAGAGCTTTCTGCTCGAGGTCCAGGAGGAAATGACGGCAGGGGAATACGAAAAGGCGCTCGAGATCTGTCGAGAGTCGGATTGCCTTGCCGGACAGGTTTTCGCCGCCGCGCTTGCCAAGTCGGACTTCTCCTTCGACCGGATGCAAAACGCGATGCGCGCGGAAGCGGCTGTCCTCGGCATGGTCTGGCGCCAGCTTGTCGGCCAGCTGCGGTTGACCGCCCTTGCCGGCGGCATCGTCGGCATTCTCGGCGCGCTCGCGAATCTTCTGCGCCTCGTCTCGCATCTTCAGGGCAGGCCGAACGTCGGCATGGCTCTCGCCGCGTCCTTTGAGATGCGCTCGCTTCTTTACGGCCTGTTCGGTTCGCTGTTCCTCGGCGCGCTTATCGTCGGCGTTTCGCTTTTCGGATATTACATCGCCAAGGCCAAGCTGGAGCGCATCCTTCTCGAGTGCGACCGGCTGGGGGAGGCAATTCTCGATCCCTTCCGCCCGCTGCCAGTGATGGAGGAGTAATCTCGGTGTTTTTCGTTTCACTCGCCGCCTCGTATCTGCTTGGATCCATTCCTTTCGGCTTGCTTATCGGATTCCTGAACCGCAAGGACGTCAGGGAACAGGGATCGAAAAATATCGGCGCGACCAACGTCTGGCGGATCTGCGGCTGGAAGTGGGGGGGGGCGGCGTTTATCCTCGACTTTCTCAAGGGATTGTGCGCCGTGCTTTTTCTAGGCCGGATCTCGGGCGATTGGCTTGGCGAACCCTATGCGTCGCTTGGTTGCGCCGTCCTCGCCGTCGTCGGCCACAATTTTCCCGTGTGGATCGCTTTCAGGGGCGGCAAGGGCGTCGCTACCTCGGCCGGCGCGATCGCCGGGCTGTTGTGGTTGCCGTTTTTCGTCGCGCTCGCCGTGTTCGCGCTCACGGTGTGGGCTTTCCGCTACATCTCGCTCGGTTCGATGACGGCGAGCGTCGCGCTGGTCGTCGCCGTACCGCTGTACTTGTCCGAGCCCTTCGGCCGCGACCTGCCTCTCACCGTCACCACGGCCGCACTTTGCGTTCTTCTCATTTATCGTCACCGCGCCAATATCGAACGCATCATCGCCGGTACGGAAAACCGCTTTCCGCCGCCGAAAAAGGAAGCATGATTCGCCGATTCCGCCAAAGCCGCTTGCGCCGAAGCGACGCGGCCGTCCCGAAGAAACCGGATGAGCCAAAAAACGGCGGATCGGGCGATTCCGCGACGCGGGATCGCTTCATTGTCTTGATATTATCTAGGGAGGGGATCACCCTTATCCGTGGAGAATTTACATGAAGAAAAGCGTGCGTTTGGGCTTCCACTTCGTAGCTGTTCTGCTGTTCGCCGCTTCCGTCGCGCCGGCGGCGGAAAACGACGTCATCGACGCGAACAGGGCGATCGAAATCGCCCTCGAACAGACCGGCGGCGGGGAAGTGGTCGATTTCGGGCAGCATAGCCGGGGCAGGGGATTGCGGTATTATCGCATGGAAATTCTCGGCGACGACGCGACCTATCGCGTCGAGATCGATGCCGATACGGGCAAGCTGCTGAAGTTCATCCGCCGGGAGGGCCGGCGCGGCAGGGATTGGCCGGAGTCGACGCCCGAGGCCGCCTCCGCGTCCAATATGACCTGGGACAGGGCGCTCGACATCGCCCTCGAATCGGTCGGCGGCGGAACCCTCGTCGGCGGTGAAATGGAACGCAGGCGCAGGGGCCTGGTGTTCGAATTCGAGATCGTCGGCGAAGGCCGTGCGCACGAGGTGAAGGTCGACTCGGCCGGCGACATTTTCGACACCAGAAGCCGGAATATCGGCGGACGGCGGCGTTCCCGGCTTGACGGTTTGCGGATGGATTTCCACGCCGCGCTGGCGGTCGTCGAGGAGCGCGCCGGCAGGGGAATGATCCTGGAGTACGATCTCGACTCCGAGGGCGGCAGGCTGGTTCACGAATTCGAATTGTTTGTCGACGGCCGCGGGCACAAGGTGGAGGTGAACGACGCCGACGGAACGATTCGCCGGTTTTGGACCAAGTAGGGAAGGTTTGTGCGGAGCGCCGTCTCCCGCGAGGCGGTATGCCGTAGCCGTCGTCTCCTGAAAATGCGCTAACGGCATGAAAAAGGTCAGCCGATCGGGCCGATGAGGATGAAGTACTCCGGGTTTTTGCCCTTGCCGCCGAGAAACGGCGTGCGCGCGGGGCCCCGGAACGGTTGGCCAAGCGTTTCAAGAAGCCGCGTCACGCGGTCGCATATCGCGGGGAGGGCGTCGTCGCGGACCTTGCCCTTTCCGCGAATCGTTTCCTCCGGCAGCGCCTCGTACTGCGGCTTCATCAGGCTGAGGACGTATCCGCCTGATTCCGCCAGCGACAACGCCTTCGGGAGCGATCGTTCCTGTTTCGTCCAGCCGACGTCTGCGGTCGCCAGGCGGACCTTTTCCGGCAACTCGACGTGCAGGGCGTTGGCGCGTTCTTTCAGGACGACGCGTGGATCGTTTCTGAGCGTCCAGGCGAAGGTGCCGTAACAGGTGTCGACGGCGTATACCTTGGCGGCGCCGGCCTGGAGAAGCGCATCGACGAATCCGCCGACATGCGAACCGAGGTCGCAGCATATCCAGCCAACGGGGACAAGCCCCGCCCATTGCAGTCCCCACGCCATTTTATCGCCGCCGCGTCCAACGTATGCCATGCCATCCCCGATTTCCCGGTTCCCAAAGTCCACAACAGGAACCCGTATCATACGGTGCAGTCGCCGCTGACGCCATATTGTCGCGCATCTTCATTGTCCTTGACGCGACCGCCGCGTTTATGGTATGCATACTGTTTCGGCATTTCGTTGCACAAATCGCGTTACGGCGGTTCGTGGAATTTCCCGCAAACGTCATGGCACAAGGGAAGCAGGCATGAGCACACCAAACATTGTGGGTCGGCGTATCAAGACGCTGCGCGAAAAGAGACAAATGTCCATCGAGGACCTCGCCGGAGCGATCCCTGGCGATTCGGTCGCCAACCAGCGGTTGATTGTGGGACTTGAGAGCGGCGAACTCATCCCCTCGCTCACGCCTCTTCTGCAGATCGCGCGCGCCCTCGGCGTCAGGCTCGGCAGCTTTCTGGACGATCAGGCCAACCCCGATCCGGTCGTGACCCGCACCGACAACCTCAGCCAGACCTCCAGCTTCACCGGATACAATCTCGGCGTCAAGCGGCCGGAGCTGAACTTCCATTCACTCGCCGCCAACAAGAACGACCGCCACATGGAGCCGTTCATCATCGACGTCAAACCGCACGAAGGAGAAGCCATCCTCTCCACCCACGAGGGCGAGGAGTTCATCTACGTCGTCTCCGGCTCCATTGAAGTCGCGTACGGCCAGAAAAAGTATCGACTCAGCGCCGGCGACACGATTTACTACGACTCCATCGTGCCGCACCATCTCCACGCCGGAGGCGACGGTGATGCGAAAATCCTCGCAGTGGTGTACGCACCGGTCTGACCGCCATGGACGAACAGGCGCTGAGAAGAATGCTCGAAGGCGGCGGGGGAATCCACGGCCGCCTTTTGCGCGCCGCCGCATTCCTTCCGGGGCTGTTGTACGGCGGGGCGATGCGGGCGCGGCGGAGGCTTTACGACGCCGGCGTTCCCAAGTCGTTCGCGCCGCCGCTTCCCACCGTGTCCGTCGGCAATATCGTCATGGGCGGGGCGGGCAAAACGCCCTTCACGGCCATGCTTGCCCGCGCCTTCATCGATTGGGGGGCGAGGCCGGCCATTCTGCTGCGCGGCTACAGGGCCAACGCCTCCGGCGAGTCGGACGAGGCGCTCCTGTACGGGAGATTGGCGCCGGGCGCGATCGTCGTCGCCGATTCCGACCGGGCTCGGGGCGCCGCCCGCGCCGCCCGGGACGGCGCCACGGCGCTTCTTCTCGACGACGGCTTCCAGCATCTTCGGCTCAAGCGGGATGTCGATATCGTGCTTATCGACGCGCTGTGTCCATGGGGCGGCGGCAGGACGATCCCCGCCGGCACGTTGCGCGAGCCGAAAGCCGCGCTCGGCCGCGCCGACGCGATTGTCATAACCAGGTCAGATCAGCGCCCCGTTCGCGAGGTCGACGGCCTGCGCCGTGAAATTGCCTCCCGCTTTCCCCGCATTCCCGTCTATATCGCCATGCACCGCGCCGCCGGTCTGCGTCGCCTCTCCGGCGGGACGGTTCCGTTGGAATGGCTTTCCGGCAGGCGGGTGCGCCTCATGAGCGGCATAGCCCGGCCGGAGGCGTTCGCCGCCACCGTGGCGGGACTCGGGGCGGAGATTGGGGTAAAAGTCGAACTCCCCGACCATGCTTCATTTTCGCCGGCGCGAGTGCGGGAGGCGCTCGTGGCCGCCGAGGCGGCGGGCGCGCCGGTGATTGTCACGGAAAAGGATGCGGCGCGTCCGGAACTCCGGGAGTACGCGGGGGAAAGGGATGTTTTCGCGCTCGGGGTGGAAATGGCGGTCACGGACGGCGACGCGCTGCTCGATATGATTCGGGATCGCCTCGGGATCGGGTGCGGGCGGGGGATGAGCGGCATATTATTGCAATAATGCTTGCAATTTTACCCGGCGAAGGCACAATTGAGGATTAGCGCGGGAATCAGGGGCCGTGGCTCCGAAGAGACGCGTTGGGAAGGTCTTGCGTTGCGAAATCCGAACCGACAGGCGGGAGGCGCGCCACGGTTCCCCGCGTTTTACCGCAGTTGCCGGCGGAACGCGGCGCATAGAGAGGAACAACGGTATGTCTTCACACGCCTTGACCCTGGAAACGCCCGCGGCCGACCCGCTCCCTGCGAGTATCGACCAGGCGTTCGACCGCATCGTCGCCCGGTTCCGCGAACGCGGTCGCATCGACATGGGTTCGGAGGTAATCAGGGCGGCTCTCAGAGACCGCCTTGCGCATTCCGGGTTCTCGGATCGTGAAATGCGCCTTCTGGAAGTCAATCTGATGGGCAATCTGTCCGGGTGGATGGAATTCATCCTTGAAGAACGGATGCATCAGCATAACGTCATCCCCGATTTCGTCCGGCATCTGCGCACCGCTTTCCTCGCGCATTGCCGCGAGCGGCATACCAGTCCCGACGAAGCCGTCGGACTGGCGATCGAGCTCGCCACCGCAATTATGGAGCTCGCCTGCGCCTTCCGTCGCCAGTTCTCCGTCGCCGCCGGTTCCGCTTCCGGGGACCCCGCCGCCGGCGCCGAGGGGTGACGCATACCGGGACCGCCTTTCTTGGGCAGCGTTTTTTGTGTCTGACAATCCTCGCGGCGCCGCCGCGGAGGCTGAGTGAAGGAAGCGCGTGGCTACATTAGGAAGAATACTGCTGAAAATCTCCGGCGAGGCGCTTGGCGGCTCCGAGGGGGCCGGTCTGGACCGTGAGTCGTTGTTGATGGCGGCGGCGGAAATACGCGATGTCGCTTCGGCCGGCGTGGAACTCGCCATCGTCGTCGGCGCCGGTAATTTCGTGCGCGGCCGGGAAAGCGCGGAGATGGGCATCGAGCGCGGCACCGCCGATTATATGGGCATGACCGCGACAATCCTCAACGCGCTCGCACTTCAATCCGCCGTCGAGGAGATGGGCTATGCCACGCGGGTGCTTTCCGCGATCAAGGCCGACCAGGTGGTCGAGCCCTATATCCGGCGCCGGGCGCTCCGCCACATGGAAAAGGGACGGGTGGTGATTCTCGCCGGCGGTACCGGCAATCCCTACTTCACCACCGACACCGCCGCCGCGCTGCGCGCGGTGGAACTCGATTGCAAGGCGGTCCTCAAGGCGACCAAAGTGGACGGCATCTACACGGAGGACCCCGAAATCAACTCCAACGCCATGCGCTATGAAACGATCACCTACACGCAGGCGATTCTCGAAAACCTGCGCATCATGGACTCCACCGCCTTTACCATGTGTCGCGAAAACAGGATGCCGATCGTCGTCTATTCCATCAGAACCCCCGGCAACACCCTCAAGGTCGCCGCGGGGCAGAGCATCGGGACCCGGGTAGAGGGCGAATAGACCATTCCGCCGCGAAACCGCGCCGCTACTTTTTGAAAGGAGCTTTCATGCCAGCGACCAGCGCCATGTCCGCAATCGAACAGGGAATGGAAAAGACGATCGCCCATCTCCAGAAGGAATTTCGCATGACCCGGACCGGCAGAGCGACGCCCGCCCTGGTCGAGAGCGTGCGCGTCAACGCCTACGGTGCGGAAATGCCGCTCAAGCAGTGCGCGACGATTTCCGTCCCCGAGGCGAGGCAATTGATGCTGAAGCCGTACGACCTCGGTCTTCTCAAAGAAATCGAAAAAGCGCTCCTCGCGTCGGAACTGGGCGTCACGCCGCAAAACGACGGCAAAATCATCCGCCTCACTTTTCCGGCCCTCACCGAGGAACGGCGCAAAAAGCTTGCCCAGGGCGTGAAATCGCAGGGCGAGGACGCCAAGGTGACGATCAGGAGCAGCCGTCGCGACGGCCTGAAGGCGCTCGAAGAGCTTGAAAAGAAAAAGGAAATCTCGCAGGACGACCTCAAGAAGTTGAAGGACGATGTGCAGAACATGGTCAAGAAGTTCGAAAAGCTGGTTGACGAAGAGGTGGACAAGAAAACCAAGGAAATCATGGAAATCTGAATATCCGCCCAATTCGCGCTTGGATATCGTCCGCCTCCGCAACATGATCGGAGGCGGTTTTTTGTCAATTCCGGTTGATAATGTTCTCCTCCGGAAACATAACGGAGAGTCTCAACAAGGACTTTTGGAGAGAATCAAACAAATCGCCGTTTTATTCTCTTCAATGCTTCTTGGGTTCATTTTCGTCGGGAGGTATTGCATTGTCGGCGGCATCGCCCGACCTGACGAAAAGTCCGCTCAGCACGAAGCGATATTATTCCGGTTTGCGCTGACTCGATCCGACGCGGAAGTGCCACGGCCAAAGAAATTCGCTGGACAAAATATGGAAATGGCTTAAAATACTTGAATTACCGGATCGATCCGGAATTCCGGTCGATCCAATGATTCTACGATATTTGTTGCGGCGACGTCGTGTCGCCAATGCGCTTTTATGGCGCGGGAGGTAAAGCCGCCCGACGGGCGGCCGGATCCAGGGGAGGATGTTTATGGCACAGGTCAAACGCTACATGGCCCTTGATTTCGGCGCCGAGAGCGGCAGGGCTATCGCCGCCGCCTTTGACGGCAAAAAGATGGACCTAGAAATCCTGCGCCGCTTCTCCACCGACTCGACCACGATGCTCGGCACCCTGTACTGGGATTTTCCATCGTTCATCCGCAATATCAAACTCGGCCTCTCCGCCTACGCCGGCAAATATGGTTCCGACCTCGCCGGCATAGCCTGCGACTCGTGGGGCGTCGATTTCGGCCTGCTCGACAAGACCGGCCACCTGCTCGCGAATCCGGTCCACTACCGCGACGCGCGCACGAACGGCATTCCCGAAAAACTTCACGCGGTCATTCCGGCGCGCACTCTGTATCAGCGCACCGGCATCCAGATCATGTCTTTTAATACAATTTACCAACTTTACGCGATGGTGCTCAACAACAGCCCGCTTCTCGACAAGGCGGTGTCGATGCTTCTCATCGCCGACCTGGCGTCGTATTTCCTCAGCGGAACGCCGGTGCAGGAGTACACGACCGCCACGACCTCGGAAATGTACGACGCCGAGAGGATGGATTGGTCGCGCGACAGCCTGCTTTCGGCGAAAATTCCCCCGGGAATGATGCCGGAAATCGTCGCTCCGGGCACTGTGATCGGTCCGCTCCTCGACAGCGTCGCGGCGGAATGCGGACTTGGGCCGACGCCGATCATCGCCCCGGGCAGCCACGACACGGCGAGCGCGGTCGCCGCCGTTCCCGCCGAGGGCGAGGACTGGTTGTACGTGTCGTCCGGCACCTGGAGCCTGATGGGCGCGGAACTCGCCGCCCCCATCATCAACGACGCGACCTTCAACGCCAACTTCACGAACGAGGGCGGCGTCGACGGCACCATACGCTTCCTCAAAAACATCAGCGGCATGTGGATGCTTCAGGAATGCCGCCGCGCCTGGGCGAAGGAGGAGGGGCAGGCCGCCGACTACGAGACGCTCGCGCGCCTCGCGGAAGAGGCGGCGCCGTTTGTCCGCTTCGTCAATCCGAACGGCGAACGCTTTCTCGCGCCGGGCGGCATGCCCGAACGCATCAATGCCGCCCTGCGGGAGACCGGCCAGCCGGAGGCGAAGGAGAAGGGCGAATTCGCCAGGCTGTGCTTCGAAAGCCTCGCCCTCGCCTACCGGCACACGGCGCAGACGGTGGAAGAGCTTACCGGAAAGAAATACAATGTGCTCCACATCGTCGGCGGCGGTTCGTTGAACACGCTCCTCAACCAACTGGCGGCGGACGCGACCGGCATGGTCGTGAAGGCTGGCCCGGTGGAGGCGACCGCGCTGGGAAATTCCCTGATGCAGGCGGTGGCGCTTGGCGACGTCGCGTCCCTGTCGGAAGCCCGTCAGGTGGTGCGCGATTCCGTGCAGGTGAAAACGTTCGAGCCCAAGGGCGACCGTTCGCGCTGGGACGAAATGTATTCCCGGTTCCAACAGCTTCTCTAGGAGCGCGCCATGGCGGATATCTGGCGGGACCGGCCGGTCGTTCTCGGCGTCACGGGCGGCGTGGCGATTTTCAAGATCGTCGGGCTCGCAAGCCGGCTCACGCAGCTCGGCGCCGCCGTCGACGTGGTGATGACGCCTGCCGCAGCCGAATTCATCCGCCCGCTGATGTTCGGCGCCGTGACTGGGCGGCGTGTTTACCTTGATCAATGGGACATGAGCGAACGCCGCCCCGAACATATCGGCCTTGCCGAACGCCCCGACATCGTCGTCGTCGCCCCGGCGACCGCGAACACCCTTGCCAAGATGGTGCACGGCGTCGCGGACAATCTGTTGACTTCCGTCCTTCTCGCGACGCGAAAGCCGGTGCTTGTCGCTCCGGCGATGAACGTCGCCATGTGGAACGCGCCGGCGACGGCGGAGAACTTGGCGGTGTTGGCGCGGCGCGGCGTCCGCAGCATCGGTCCCGTGTCCGGTTATCTGGCCTGCGGCTACGTGGGGGAGGGGCGAATGATCGGTCCGGACGGGATTCTCGCCGAAATGGAGGCGATGCTGGTCTCAGGAAACGCTTGAAGGCGCGGGTTTTTCGGCATTTGACGACAGTTTCATGTGTTTTGTGGGGGCTGAACGCAGGCGTTCCGCCCTCGAATCATCGAACCCTTCGCCATGCCGTATCTGACCCGTGCGAGGATGCCCGAGTGGACGCAGTGCAGCGAATTCTTGACGCGAACTTCAACCGCGCCGGCGAGGCGCTTCGAACGATAGAGGAATACGCCAGGTTCGTCATGGACTCGTCGAGTCTTTTCGAACGGATCAAGAGCGTCCGGCACCGTCTCGGGGAGGGGCGACGGAGATTGGAGACGGCGCTCGGCGGCGCTCGGTTGTCTGCGGCGCGCGATATTCTGGGCGACGTCGGGAAGCATGGAAAGACGGGAAGCGAACTCGTCCGCGAGGACGCCCGGGCTGTCCGCGACGCCGCGTTCCGTCGAGCCGCAGAGGCGTTGCGCGCGCTTTCGGAATACGGGAAAACGATCGATCCGGGGATCGCCGCCGAACTCGAGGCGTTGCGGTATGAAACATACGCGTTCGAATCGATCATGCAGGCCGACAACGCTATTCGCGGGCGCTTGTCGCGCTCTCTTCTCTATGTTCTCGTGACGACGGAATTCTGCCGCGCCGACCCGCTGACGACAACGCGCGAGGCCCTCGCCGGCGGCGCCGACATCATCCAGTTCCGCGAAAAGACCATGGAGGACGGCGAATTCCATCGCCTCGCCGGGGAAATGGCGGCGCTTTGCCGCGAGCGCGACGCGCTTCTCGTCATCAACGACCGGCCGCATATCGCTGTGCTGACGGGGGCTTCCGGCGTTCACGGCGGACAGGGCGATCTGCCGGTCCATTTGACGCGGCGGCTTATCGGCCCCGAGCGGATGATAGGCTGCTCCACCTCACGGCCGGAACTGGCGGAAAAAGCGCTTTCGGACGGCGCGGACTATATCGGCGTCGGGCCGGTGTACGAAACAGCCACCAAGGCGCATCGCAGCGCCGTCGGCACGGAATACGTCGCCTGGGCGGCCGCATGGGACAAGCTGCCGTTTTTCGCCATCGGGTCGGTGAATCGCGGGACGATCGACTCGGTGATTGAGGCCGGGGCGAAGCGGGCGGCGATCTGCACTGCCGTCACCATGGCGCAGGACGTCTCGGCGGAGACGGCTTTTTTCCGCGAGCGGTTGATTTTAGCGAAAAACCGCTGATTGTGTGAGCTGTTGATCGAAGCGGGACGTAGATAAAATGGGGAGGGGACGCCGTATTTGTTTCCGTAGCGGGTTTTCGCGAAGGTCGAGAAGAACCGTCATGATGCCCGTTTAGGGGCGCACAATGTCGAAAAGTGGAAGATTTCCCGGGGACGATCAAAGTCTCTCCGCATCCCCGCCGGACGCCCCCCCCGGCGCGACGGGCTTTTATTACATCATTCCCGGATCGGAATGGGAATACTCCGCCGGCGCGACGCGCCGGTCGTTTGGCATGTTGTTCCTTCTCCCTTCGTACATCATGCGCGAGCTGATCAAGGGGGTGGTGCTCGCGACCGCGGTGTTTTCTGTCATTCTCATGGGCGTGTTCGCCGGCCAAGTGCTCAAGGACGGGATCGGGGCCTACACCATGGCGAAGGTCATCCCCAATTTCATCCCCCTCATCTGCCCCTTCGTTCTTCCGCTCGGCATCATCACCGGCATACTCCTTTGCTACAGCAGGCTGGCGAAGGACAACGAGATTATGGCCGCGTACGCCGGAGGCGTCGGCCCAATTTGGCTGATGGTGCCGGCGCTTCTCGTCTCCATCGTGGCGATTTTCATAACCCTGACCCTGAACGAGATCGCCATCATGCCCGCCATCAACAGGATCGAGCGCCTGATCGTGGAGGACCAGGCGGACATCCTTATGCGCATGATGACCAGACCCGGCAATATAACCGTCCCCGCCGGCGATGAATTTCTTTCCATGTCAAAGCTCGATCCCGCCGGCGACGCGCATGGCCGGTCGGCCCTCGACATCACCCGTTTTTCCCGCGCGGACAACAAGGAGGGATCGATCTGGGATCACAGGTATCCGTATCCAACCAAGCGGATCGTCTCGCGCGACCACGAGGTGCGGGATTTCTCGGAGGACGGGGTCAATCAGCTTGTCTTGAAGATGTCCATTTTCAAGCCGGTGTTCCAGGACCTTCACGAGGACAATATCGACAGGTCGTTCATCGCCGACAGCGAATCCGGCGAGGAACGTGTTGTATTGGCGAACCGTCCCAACACGTCGATTAACGCTAGGCGGACGACGTTCTGGCCGATCCTCATGCTTTCCGACACCCGGCGCGAAGCCATGGAGCGGATGGCGGAGATGGACGCGGCGGGGAAGCGCATCGAAAACCTCCCCGAGACGCAACGGCGGGACGCGGAAGAGCGGTACGCGCGGCTCGGCCGCGTCGTGCGCCACAGGACGGCGGAAATTAACATGCGTCTCGCCCTGGCGTTCTCCTGCTTCGCCTTCGCCATACTCGGAATACCTCTTGGCATGCGGACGCGCGGAAGCATGGCGACATCGTTCGCAACCGGCATCGCCGTATCGGCGATCTATTTTCTTCTCCTTAAATCCGGGGAAATGCAGGTTTCCCGGGGACTGCTTCCCTATTGGGCGATCTGGATTCCGGACGTTCTCATGTTGCTGTACGGGTCATTGTTGTGGCGAAAGAACACGATCGTCCGATAGAAGGGGATAGCGCTTCGGGAATGTACCCGGAGGGCGTTTTCGGGGAATGGCGATCAATCCCGCGTTTTCTCGCGCCATCGCGTCGGTCAAAACGCATAAACGGGCAGGACCAATCACCGTCGGAAACGCCGGCAAGGCGCTTGAACCAGCGTTTTGAAATGCGTATACTCGGAAACGGCGGGCGCATCATTTCCGATGCGGAAGCGGATCCCGCCATGACGGAGGCGATCCCATGGTGAACCCCAGCGCGGCTCGACACCTTGCCCTTGTCGTCGGCGTTTTGCTGTGTTTCTTCGTGTATATGGGCTATGTGATCAGGAACCGGCGCGCGACCGGGGCCGATGACGGCGGCGCCGTGACTGTCGCCGCGGCCGCCGATACGGCTTCGCCCTCCTTCTCCTCCGACGCCCGTCCGGAAGCGCCCGGCATGCCGCTCATGACCATGGGCGACGGAATTGAGAAGACGTCCTCCGACCGCCTCACCCCCATCGGCATTCCCAGCCTTCCCACTCCGATAGGGGCCGATCTGCCCGAACCCGACAATTCGCCGGCCACGCCGGGCGGACTCAATCTTTCCGATGGCCTGCTTGCCATGGGCGGCAACGACATGCCGTCACTACGTCCGCCGCCGGTGGGATCCATAGAGGAGACATCGACGCCTTCAGGCGAGGTCATCACCGGCCTGGTGCCCGGTTCCATGCTGTCGGACGACGGCTCGGCCGAATCGCTGCTTGGCGGCGTGTCGCTGCCGCCGCCCCCGACCGATCAGACCATCGCCGGCTCGTTCCCGTCGGTCGAACCGCCCGCCTCCGCGCTGTTGCGTCCGGGACAGGGGCGTTCCGAATCCGCCCAGTCGCCGCTTCGGCCGGACGTCGACGAGCCTCCTGCGGGCAACGCGATGGCGAGCGACCAGCCCTCGCCGCAGCTCGGACCTGCCGACAACAGGACGCCACCGCCATCCGCTTCGACCACGCCGCCCGCCAATACGGCTCCGCAGCCGGTTGTCGTCCCGCAACTTCCGGCTTCTCCGTTCGGCGTTCCTTCACCGGGCGGTCGTGAAGATTCCCTGCGAATCTATGTCGTGCGCCCTGGCGACACGTTAAGCCGCATCGCCGATAGCGAGCTTGGCTCCATGGCCCTCGCCGACAACATTTATCTCCTCAACCGCGACGTGATCAGCAATCCGGACCATCTTCTCGTCGGCACCCGGATCAAGCTGCCGCCCCGCGAGACCGTCGCTTCGGCAGCACAGTCTCCCGGCGGCGCGGTGGCCGGCCGGCAGCCGCCCAGAAGCGCTCCAGCCTTCGACACGGTCGTGGACCCTTCCACCGGCGGAGGAGTCGGTCGCCGGTACCGCATCGCACCCGGCGACACGCTGTCCTCGATCGCGCTCCGCTTTTACGGATCCAGCTCGGGATGGCGTTTTCTCCATGAGTCGAACCGCCAGGCCATCCCCGATCCGAACCGGTTGACCGTCGGCACGGAGATCGTCGTACCGCCCTATACAATGTAGCCCTCCGCCAAAACGGGGAATAACGAAAGAAACCGCATGAAGATACAGTTCGATAAAATGGAAGGCGCGGGCAACGATTTCATCATGATCGACAACCGCTCGGGGGATTTCCCCGATTCGCGGAAGGTCGCATTTGTCCAGAACTACTGCCGGCGCGCGCTCGGCATCGGTGCGGACGGGGTTATTTTCATCGAACAGGACGAGGAATTCGACTTCGCATGGGACTTCTACAACAGCGACGGATCGCACGCCGAAATGTGCGGCAACGGCGCGCGCTGCGCCTCCCGTTACGCCCACAAGATCGGGGCCGCCGGCAGGGAAATGACCTTTCGGACCATCGCCGGCCCGATCAAGGGCCAGCTCACCGAGCGCGGCGCAAAAGTGCAGCTTTCATCCGCCCAGTTGCCGGAAGAATCGGTCGGCATTGAAGTCGACGGCAAACATGTTTCCCTGTGGAGCCTCAACACGGGCGTACCCCACGCCGTTATCAGGGTCGACGAAGTCAAGGACGTCGATGTTGAAAAGCTGGGCCGCTCCATCCGCCGGCATGCCTATTTCGCGCCGGCCGGAACCAACGTCGACTTTTTCACCATCGGCGACGATGGCGTGGTTCGCATCCGAACCTACGAACGGGGTGTGGAGGGAGAGACGCTCGCATGCGGGACAGGATGCGTCGCCACCAGTATCGTTGCCGGCAAGTTTTTCGGCAAGGCGTCGCCTGTTGCGCTGAAAGCCGCGAGCGGGGAGGAACTTGTGGTCTATTTCGAATTGAAGGGCGCCGAGGCGATCAATGTCTTCCTCGAAGGCGGCGCTAGGCTCATTTTTTCCGGCTGGGTGGACGATCCGGACATCTAGGCTGCAACCAATTACAAATAAGCATGTTATATTTTCGACAACTTTTTTCGTCCAATACGCTTTGAGTTGACGCCCGGTCCTCCGGGCGTCTTTTGTTTTAATCTCGTGCTCGCGCCGGGGTTAGCGGATTTTCGGTATTAGTTGATAAATGTGTATATATTTTTGAATAAAAAATGCAATGGTAAATATGCTTTCGCATGGGGTAAAAAATGTGCCATAATGTCTATAATATACTGAAATAAAACAGGATATATGTGAGGAAAGTTATTGTTCCTTCCGTTGGTGTTTCTTGGATTGACAAGCCGAGAAAAGCGGCTACCATTTCAATGTCGGGAAGAAACGCCGCCTGATGGTTTTCGAAGGCCCCAGGCGATTTTCACGGCGCATTTCTTTCATCAATATGCAAATAATTGCTGGTTCCAAGCTTAAATTCCCGATGACGGGAAGGGGGGCGCTATTGTCTTTGGTGGCCGGGGAAGTCTGGACTGCGATCCGGGCCGAACTTAAACAACATATATCGGATGTCGTTTTCGACCAGTGGTTCTCGGGCGCCGAGATCATGGCGTGCAAAGGCGACATGGTCGAATTGGGAGTGCAGAACCGGTTTTTTAAAAGCCGGATCGAAACTGCCTATCTCGACGTTTTGACCAAGGCGGTTTCCGCCGCGCTTGACTGTCCGGCGCACGTTTCCGTTTCCGTTTCCCCGCGTCTTCTCGCGCGCTTCCGTAAAGCGCAGGAAGCGGCCTGTCGGCAG
>JAIRTL010000006.1 GCA_031254915.1 Planctomycetota bacterium | reverse complement strand
GACGATCGCCACCTGTCAGCCGGAGGATTCGCCAAGGGCGCTCGAACTCGCGCGGGCCGGAGCGAAAATCCTCAGTGTGCCGGGGCGCGGAGACGGCAGGGTGGCGGCGACGCATCTCATGACCGCATTGTCGGAAAAAGGCGTCAACGTCGTCCTCTGCGAAGGCGGCAGTTCCGTCGCGGCCGGCCTGCTCGCCGAGGGGATGGTCGATGAAATCGCGGTTTTCGTCGCGCCGAAGCTGCTCGGCGCCGGTTTGCCGCCCATCGCCGACCTCGGCCTGGCGCGCATGGCTCAGGCGCTTCCGGTCGAGGTTCGCGAATGCGTTTCGGTCGGGCACGACATATTGATTAGAGGCCTGGTGCGGCCGCTTCCGATCGAGAACGGGGGGAAACCCTGAAAACCCGGGTCCGCCCGGGAAAATTGCTTGTGCGGAGCGCGGGTTTTGCTAATATACTGGGCTCGGCCTGAAATTGTGAAAATGGCGGATGGGGGTCGCCCTGTTCCACATCCGTTTCCCTTGGCTGTTTCATGGCCGCGCGCAGTTGAGGGAATCACAACTCCGGACCGTGAACGGTATGATGTCGTATCCCAAGTCGGGCCGGCTTTCGGCTCGGCGCGGTTTTTTATTGATTGCCGTACCGGAGGCCACGATTCCTATGAGCGTCGACACCGCCAGTTCCAAAACCGCCGAAATTCTCATGGCCGAACCGGCCGATATCGAGGCGCTGTTTTACCTTTCCAGTCTCGCCAGCGGCGACGAGGACTGGCCCAAAAGCGTCGAACAACTTGTTGACTCGCTCGCGTCCCTGAGCGACGCCGACGTCAGGCTCGCGGCTGCATGGTACGCGGTCGGGCCGATGTCGAAGGCTGTCGCCCATGCGGAAAAAATTCCCGACCACCCACTCGGCGCCATGATCCTCGGCCTCAACCACGAGAACGGCGGCCGCCACGAGGAAGCCTTCAAGTGCTTCCTGCGCGCGGCGCAGAAAGCGCCCACGATCGCCCCCTTCGCGCTCAAGCCGATCGACTCCCTGCGCCGCCAGGGCAAGATCGCCGAAGTCATGGAGATGGCGGAACGGCAGCGGAAGCAGTTCTCGGACAAGCCCGAACTCGACTTCTATCTCGGAAGGGTGTATGAGGACTGCGGCCGCTACCAGGACGCGCTCGACAGTTACCGGCGTTCGATCGACATCGCGCCGACCTACGCCGAATGCCTGTTCCGGGCCGCCTATCTCGCCGATCTGCGCGGCCTCGACAGCCTCGCCAAGGAGTTTTACAGCCGCATCGGCCCCGAGAGCAACCGCGTGTACGTCAACGCCTGCCTCAACCTCGCGACCATCTACGAGGACGAGGAGGACTACGACAAGGCGATCATCTGCTGCCGCCGGGCGTTGAAGATCGCGCCGATGAACCGTCGCGCCAAGCTGTTCCTCGCCAACGCCGAGGCGGCCGCGAACATGTATTATTCCCCGGAAGAGACGAAGCAGTCGGAGCGCCTCGAGGCGATCCTGCGCGTTCCCGTCTCCGATTTCGAACTGTCCGTCCGCAGCCGCAACTGTCTCGCCAGCATGAACATCCTCTGCCTCGGCGACCTGATCAAGCGCACCGAAAGCGAAATGCTCGCCTACAAGAACTTCGGCGAGACGAGCCTGCGCGAAATCAAGGAGATGCTCGCGGCCAAAGGCCTGCGCCTCGGCATGATGCGCGAGGACGCCGCCACCCGCCAGGCGATGGAGCGCCAGCGCAGGAACGCGAACGCGGAAATCCTCAACAAATCCATCGACGAGCTCGAACTTGGCGTTCGCGCGCGCAAGTGCATGGAGACCCTCGGCATCGCAACGATCGGCGAACTTGTGAGCCGGACCGAGGCCGAACTCGCCGGCGCCCGCAACTTCGGGCGCGTCTCCCTCACGGAGATCAAGAAAAAGCTTTCCGAACTGGGCCTTTCCTTCAAGGAAGGCGGCGAGTGATCCGGACGGAACCCTCGACGGTGCGAAGGCGGCGCTTATGAGCAAGCGCCGCCTTTTTGCGCTCTCAGACCTCCACCTTTCCTTCGCCTCCCCGAAACCGATGGACGTGTTCGGGGCGCATTGGTCCGATCACGTCAACGCGATCGAACGGAATTGGCGGATGACGGTCGGCGCCGCGGACATCGTCCTCGTTCCCGGAGACGTCTCCTGGGCGATGCGCCTCGACGGCGCGCTTCCGGACCTGACCTGGCTGTCCGGCCTCCCCGGCGAAAAGGTGCTGGTCAGGGGCAACCACGATTATTGGTGGCAGTCGGTCGGAAAGCTCGAGGCGCTGCGCCTGCCTGGCCTGCATTTCGTCCATAACAACCACGTCGTCATCGGCCCCCTCGCCGTCGGCGGTTCCAGGCTGTGGGACTTCCCCGGCATTCTTTGGCCGTTCGATCCACTCGCATCGGGCGGCGAAACGGGCGGCGCTCCCGCGAAGCCTCGCCCCGCCCCGCGCGAAGGCGACCCCGAGAAAATTCGCGCCCGCGAAATCGAACGGCTCAAATCAAGCCTTTCCGGGCTTCCCGCGGATGCGCGCCTCAAGGTGGCGCTCACCCATTATCCTCCCCTCGGCGAGAACGGACTCCCCACTCCCCTCACCGACCTTATCGGTTCGTTCGCTGTCGATCTCTGCGTTTTCGGTCATGTCCACACCCCCGCCCCGAAATCGCGTCCAGGCGAAGACATCATCGTCGGCCCAACGCGGTACGTGCTCGCAAGCACAGACCGCCTTGCGCACAAGCCGCTTTTCCTCGCCGAGTTCGAATAATACCGGTTCCGGTTGAAATGCTCCGGTATGCCCGGGAAGGAAAACCATCTGCGGAATTCCTCCGGGAACATATCGGAGAATCGCAAATATGCTGTGCGCGGCGTGAAATTGTGACAATGGGGGATGGGGGTTGCCCTGTTCGACATCTTTTTTCCTGAGCCGCTTTTGCCGTGCACGGCCGGGGGATCACAATTTCAAAGTGTGAACAGCATGGAGTCGGCATTGGCCGCAACACGATGAACGCCATGAGCCGCGGAATCATAATGGACAGGGCTCCCGATCCCGAGTATTCTACGGCATTAACGATGTCCGGCACTTTTCCGAAATACGACGACAAGAAAAGGGGGCGGCATGGACAGGCTGATTCTCGCGCATGATCTTGGGACCTCCGGCTTGAAGGCGACATTGTTCAGCGAGGCGGGCGAACTTGTCGACAGCGTCACCCATTCCTATCCGACCGAATTCTCCCCCGGCGGCTGGGCGGAGCAGGAACCCGAAAACTGGTGGCGCGCCGCCTGCGCGGCGACGCGTGAACTGTGCGGCAAGCGCGACGCCGGCAGGGTGGCGGCGATCGCCCCAAGCGGCATGATGATGGGGTGCCTCTGCCTGGACGAATCCGGAAAACCGTTGCGCAAGCACATCCTTTACTGCGACCAGCGTTCCGCAAAACAGGCGGAAGCGTTCACCGAACGCGCCGGCGAATGGGAAATTTACCGGATAAGCGGCAATCGGCCCAGCGCCTCCTACTGCGCCGCCAAATACATGTGGGTCAAGGAAAACCAGCCCGACCTCTTCAAGCGCACGCATAAGCTGATCAACGCCAAGGACTATCTCGGCTATCGGCTGACCGGGCGCATAGCCACCGACCCCTCGGACGCGTCAGGCACCAATCTCTACGACCTCTCCACCGCCGCCTGGTCCGGGCCGATGCTCGACGCCGCCGGACTCGACGGCGACATGCTGCCGGAAATCGTCCAATCCACCGACGTCCTCGGCGAACTGACGCGCGAAGCGGCGGAGGCGCTTGGCCTGCGCCCCGGCCTTCCCGTAATGACGGGCGCAGCCGACGGCATCTGCGCCACGGTCGGGGTCGGATCGGTCATGCCGGGCAAACCGTACAACTATATCGGCTCGTCCTCCTGGATCGGCGTAACGACGGAAAAGCCGATGTACGACCCGAAGATGCGGATCATCACCTTTGCGCACGCCGCGCCGGGCCTGTTCGTGCCGATGGGCATCATGCAGGTCGGCGGCGGCGCCTACGCCTGGCTCAGGGACGAAATCTGCCGCGCCGAAACGCGCCGCGCCGGGGAAATGGGAATCAACGCCTACGAGCTTCTCGATTCGCTCGCCGCCGATTCGCCTCCCGGCGCGAACGGAGTCGTGTTCCTTCCCTATCTCATGGGTGAAAGAACCCCGCACTGGAATCCCCTCGCCCGCGCCGCCTTCGTCGGGATGGGGATGACGACAAGCCGCGCCGACATGATCCGCGCCGTCCTCGAGGGCGTCGCCTACAACCTCTCGGTGACTGTCGACGTTTTCCGGGAAATGGGGGCCGCGCTGTCGGAAATGATCATAATCGGCGGCGGCGCGAAAGGGGCGCTCTGGCGGCAGATTCTCGCCGACGTCTACGACCTCGACATGCTGAGGCCGAACTATCTCGAGGAGGCGACATCGATCGGCGCCGCCATCATCGCCGGCGTCGGCGCGGGACTGTTCCCCGACCTGTCGGTCGCGGACCGCTTCCTCGAGATCGTCGATCGCGCCTCGCCGACCCGGGAAAACCAGGCCGCCTACCGCCGGCAAAAGGAGAATTTCCTCGCCGTCTACAACGCGCTCGAACCGATGTTCCCGAGGCTCCTGGGCGAGGCGACGGCATAGGCCGGAGGGCTTTTTCCCATTGCCGACGCGATGGCGTTATACCGGGCGCGGCCCGGAATTGCGAAAATGGGGATGGGGGCTGCCCTGCTCCGCCTTCGTTTCCCCGGGTCATTCCACCGTGAACGGCATATCGCATCGGCGCGAGCAGGCAACCGCGCCGGGTTGCCTGAACAAAGGCTTGAAATAGACGATGAAACAGGTATGATACCTTCACAAAAAACGCGCCCGTAGCTCAGCTGGATAGAGCGCCGGTTTCCTAAACCGGAGGTCGTGGGTTCGAATCCCGCCGGGTGTACCAATACCGTTCGCCCCTGTCAACCCTTGTGGCACAGGGGATTTTTCGTTTCCCGCCTTGCTTGCCATTGTGCTGTT
>JAIRTL010000134.1 GCA_031254915.1 Planctomycetota bacterium | reverse complement strand
AGCTCTGCGTGATCGTACTATTCCCGAGACTCCCCCCCACCAGCCCGCCGACACAATTATCACCATTGACCTCGCCCGTGGCGTAGCTCTGCGTGATCGTACTATCCCCGAGACTCCCCACCAGCCCGCCGACATAGTAGTCACCACTGACATCGCCCGTGGCGTAACTGTTGATGATCTCGCCCCCCCGGTTCTCGCCCGCCAACATGCCGACGTAATTCCCTCCCGTCACGCCGCCGCCCTCCAGACCCAGATTGCGTACCGTACCGCTCATCATGCCAAACAAGCCCACATAATAACCCCCCATGTAACCCATGCCTCCCCGATCCATCGTCAGCCCGTTCACCATATGTCCCAGGCCCTCCAGCGTGCCGGCGAAAGGATTTGAATAAGAACCAATCGGCTCATCGATGTCGCTATTGATGTCCTTTCGTAAGGCGTAGCGCCCATCAAGGTTGGTAATGTCTTCCAGACGGTCGATCAGCGTAAACTTCATACCATTGATGGCGAGCGTTCCACTGGCAGGAAGATTCACCGACGCATAAACATAGAAATTGGCCTCGATCTCGCCGCTGCCGCCCCGGTCGTAATTCACGCTCAGCCCGGCGTTCGCGCCCGTCGCGGTGATCGCTCTATTGACGATGACGCCGCGCTCCGCCGTCAGGGTCAGCGTGGTATTCGCGCTCCAGCTCACCGCGTCGTTCACAAAAATGTCGCCGTTGCCGCCCGGCGTGCCCATCGTCGCGGTGGCGATTTCGACGTTGTTGCTGCCAAGGTGGTTGCTCAAATTCGCGCCGGTCATATTGCCGCCGCTCGCCGCGATGATGTAGTCGTTGGGGTCGATCAGCCAGGTTCCCGTCCTGCCGTTTGCCGCCTGTGTGGTGATCCGGGCGTCGTCCGATATTTCCACGTTCGCGCCGGAGGTTTCGATGAAGCCGCCGTTCCCTTTTCCGGAGGCGGAAGCGTCGAGCGTGCCGCCGGCGACCTTCACTGCGCCCTCGCCCTTGAAGACGATTTTTCCACCGTCCAGTTCCGCCGACGCCGCGCTGATCGTCCCGCCATTGTTCACCACCGAACCGACGATCCCGTCCATCTGGCTGGCGGTGAGCAGCACCACCCCGCCCTCGGCTTTGATCGTTCCGGTGTTTTCCACCCCCAACGCCCTGCCTTGCAGATCGTAAAGCGACTCGACCGCAGTTTCCGGCGTCGTAAAAGTGATCAGTTCATCCCCGTAAAAATCGAGCGCATAGCCCTCGCCCGAAGCGAGCGCGACCTTGCCCAGACGCGCGACAATCACGCCGTCGTTGCGGACCGTCGGCGCCACCAGCGCGGCAAAGCCGCTGTCCCGAACGCTGATCTGCCCCCGATTGACGATGCTCGCTCCCGGCTGGCCGGGTTTGTCGAACAGCATCCTCCCCCGCATGAAATTCTCGTCCGCGAGGTCGCGCGTACTGGCGAGAAAACCACCGACGTCGATCTTCGCCCCCCGATGGATGACCGCGCCCGCCGGATTGACGAGGTAGACGTTACCGTTGGATTTCAACTCGCCCGCCAACTGGCTCGCCCCGCCGCCGCCCGTCACGCGGTGCAGACCGTGACTGTCGGCGTCGGGCATGTCGTGCCGCACACGCTCGTTCGCGCCGATATCGAAGCGCTTCCAGTTGATGATGGAACGTTTGCTGGTCTGCTCGATGACCGTGGTCTTCCCCTGCTGCCGGATGTCGGCCTTGCCGGCAACGACTCTGCCGTCTTCCGGCGCGGCAAACACGATGCCATGCGGAACGAATAAAGAAGTAATGGCGAGAGAAACAAGGGTCTTTTTCATGACAGGCTCCCAAATAAAATAGTGATGAAGAATAAAAATCTTTGATAAAACCTTTAATCACAGAAATACGGAGAAAAACGGATACGCGGGCGACCACAGGGGCCGCCTCTGCGGGCGGAAAAATCTTTCAATAACCATAAACGGCTTGCAGCATGTAGCGGACGTCGCCCGCGTCGACCTCGCCGGCGTCCTTGTCGGCGCGGGCGGCAAAGGTGGTAAGGCTGAAACGCCCCGCCGCAAAAGACAGCGAATCGGCGGAAAGACGAAAACCGATGCCGTGCGAGGCAACGCGGTCGCGGCCCTGTCCATGACGCGCCCAAACCTTGCCAATATCGAAAAAGACAAAGGGCGAAACGCTCCAGCCGGCAAGCGTCGTGTTCCAGCGTCCCTCAAGGCTGAAGGCGTAGCCCTCGTCGTTCTCCACTTCACCGGAAGCGTAACCGCGCCCGAACTGGCTGCCGCCCAGCGCGTAGCGGTAATACGAGGAAAGCGATTCATCCGCGAACTGCGCCTCGGCGGCGGCAAAAAGACTAAAATCGCCAGGCAGGGAACGGTTGTGGGAAAGGTATAGTTTCAGGCGATTGAACCGGGCCGGCGCGATCGACGCGCTGGCGTCCGGATCCCGGTCGGTGGCGCTGGCCCAGGAGAGTCCGCGGGTATAGGTCGGCACGATCTGGGTGACGCCGCCATCGCCCCAGCCGTCGGAAAAGTCGAGATTGGCCTCGACGGTCAGCCCGCGCAGGCGGTCGCGGGTATAGCGCTCGCCGGAAAGATCGGACCGGCTGTCGCGGTGCTCGTAACTCACCCCGGCGGAAAGGTTCAGGTCGCGACCGCGGATGAAGGAATGATCTACTCCGGCAGTGACGGTTTCGCTGGCGGTCTCGTAATCGAAACGGCGGGCGAAGTCGCTGTCCGGCTCGGGACTGTCGCTCTTGGTCCAGGAAAAACTCGCCGTAAGACCATTGGCGAAGCGGTGCGCGTGAGAGAGTGAAACCGAAGCGTATTCCCGACGGTGCGCAGCCTGCGTAAAGCCAAGCGTGGTGCGTCCGCCGAGGAAGAACGGATGATTAAGGCTGGCGTTCGCCGTGACGAGGCCCCGTCCCGCCGATTCGGTGCCGGTGTTGCCCGCGTTCAGCGAAAACTCGACAAGGCGCTGGCGGGCAGTCAACACCAGTACGGTCGCGCCTTCGCCGGCCCCTTCCTCGAAACGCGAAGAAACGGAAAGCCCCGGCACGTCGGAGAGCAACAACATTTCCCGCTCAAAATCGGCGTGGCGCAACGGTCTCATTTCGGTGAGCCGCGCTTCGACTCCACCCCAATACGCCTTCAGCCGTTCAATGAGATCGGCATCACCTTCGTAGTCGACGCGGGAAATGAAGCCCTCGATAGCCATCAGGCGCACCTCGGCGTGCTGCGGATCGAGCGCGCCCTGGTCGACCGGAACGACGACGCGCGAGAAAAGGTAGCCCGCGTCGCGATAGCGCCGGGTCATCTCGCCGGCGATGGCGCCGATGCGCGCAAAACTCGTTTCCCGGCCATAGTGCTCCCGGTAGGGCGCGGTGAGTTCATCGGAGGAAAAGGTGCCCGCTCCAACAACCGTCAGCTTGTCGAGCACGAAGCGCAGACTTTCGTCCGGGCCGGCGGTCTCGCCTCCATCCTCGACGATGCGCAGGGGCGGT
Organism: Planctomycetota bacterium; assembly: GCA_031254915.1. Lineage (GTDB taxonomy): Bacteria > Planctomycetota > SZUA-567 > SZUA-567 > SZUA-567 > JAIRTL01. The sequence goes on along the minus strand of JAIRTL010000134.1, from coordinate 169 downwards.
TGCGATCTGGGTGCGGGAATCTCCCTCTGCTGCTTGTCCAGGACGTCAATGTCGGCGGCCAGGACGACGGTGGCGGATAAACCAGCGGAGACGAGCAGGCAGGCGAAGACGCCAGGGGTTTTTAGGTAAATTTTCATGCCATGACCAATAAGTGAAGTGAATGAAAAAA
>JAIRTL010000120.1 GCA_031254915.1 Planctomycetota bacterium | reverse complement strand
GTGCGGCTTCTCCAGGACGTTGACGCGGTCGTCATGGAGGAGATTCGCGAAGCCGGCTGGGACCGCAAGATCTGGCAGGCGTTCCCGATCCTTTTGCCCATTTCCTCCACGGCCGTGAAGGACGATGTCCGTCACTATGGCAACGTCGTCGCGATCCGCGCCGTCGAATCAAGGGACGCGATGACGGCGGAGTGGTCGCGCCTGCCGTACGATCTTCTTGACCGGATCAGCCGTTCCGTCATTTCGCGGGTGGAGGGCGTCGGGCGGGTCGTGTACGACATTTCCCCGAAGCCGCCGGCGACGATCGAGTGGGAGTGACGACGGAGGACTCGGGGGAACGGACGCGGGCGCGGCGGATAACGCTTTTGACTGTGGGTGGTTTTCCCGGCCACTTCCTGTTCGGCGCCGTCGACAACTCCAAGAGTCCGATCCTTTCGTCGACCGTTCGGGTCTGGTCCGCTGTATGAAGGCGCCGCCGTCCCCGCCCGCGTCTGCGCGACGGCGGGCGTGTGCGGCCCGGCGTGGTGCGCGTGACTTCTTTCCGCGACCGGTCTCTTTTTCCCCATTATTTTCCCGAGTTCCGTGGCGGTTGTCTTCGTCATGCATGAACGGAACCAGGATGCGATCCTCGGGCTTTTCTTCTCCTGCGGCAGCCTTGGCGGCATGTTCGGGCCGTGGGTCGTGGGCTTGGCGAGCGATTGGCCGAGCCCGCGCAACGCCGTCGGCGTTGTGGCAGCGCTTTTCTGCCTCTTCATGGCGGTTGTACCCATGATGGTGCGGCGAACGGAACGCGCGGCCGGGTGAACGCCGCCGGCGTGCCGGCCGGGACCTCTTGTAATTTTCGGTGATCTGGTGCATAATATTTTTGTATTATTCTTTATTCATTAATTTGGCCAGGCAGCGGCGGACAATACGGAAACGGGGAATAACAGATGAACGTGCTCGTGGTGGGGTCAGGCGGCAGGGAACACACGTTGGCCTGGAAATTGAGCCAAAGTCCCAAGGTCGACAAGGTTTATATCGCGCCCGGCAATTCGGGCTGCGCGCAGGCGGGCGAATGCGTCGACATCGACGTTGACAATTTCCGTTTGCTGGTGCGCTGGGCGCGCGAACACGACATCGGCTTCGTCGTGCCGGGAGCGGAAGCGTATTACGTCGCCGGCATCGTCGACGCCTTCAAGGGGTCCGGCATTTCCACCTTCGGTCCCGACCAGGCGGCGGCCGAACTCGAGGGGAGCAAGATTTTCGCCAAAAACCTCATGCGCCGCCACGGCATTCCGACCGCCGATTATGCCGAGTTCGAGCAAATCGAGCCGGCGCTGCGCTATCTCGACTCGCGTCCGGAAGGCCCGGTCGTCGTCAAGGCGGACGGCCTCTGCGCCGGCAAGGGCGTGATCGTCTGTCGGAACCTCGGCGAAGCCAAGGACGCGGTGCGGCGGATGATGGACGGCGGCGAATTCGGCGAAGCCGGGCGCAGGGTGGTCATCGAGGAGCTTCTGCGCGGCCAGGAGGTGACGATCCTCGCCCTCACCGACGGCAAGACGATCGCGCCCCTCGCGTCGTCGCAGGACCACAAGGCGGCGTTCGACGGCGACGCCGGCCCGAACACCGGCGGGATGGGGGCGTATTCGCCCGCGCCGGTGCTCACGGACGAACTGATGGACGAGGTGGTCGGGCGCATTCTCGTCCCGACCGTCCACGCCATGAACGAGGAGGGCAGGCGGTTTCGAGGGCTTCTCTACGCCGGGCTCATGCTCACCGCCGGCGGTCCGAAGGTGCTGGAGTACAACGTCCGCTTCGGCGATCCGGAGACGCAACCGGTTCTCATGCGCCTCGAGTCGGATCTGTTCGACCTTCTCATGGCAACGGCCCAGGGCAAGCTCGTCGACCGGGAGATGAAATGGACTGACGACGCGGCGGTGTGCGTGGTGCTCGCCTCGGGCGGCTATCCCGGCCCCTACGAGAAGGGGAAGGTCGTCTCCGGGCTGGACAAGGCGGCCAAGCATCCCGATACCGTGGTGTTCCACGCCGGCGCGAAATTGACGCCCAGGGGCGACGTGGTGACTGACGGCGGTCGCGTTTTCGGCGTCACCGCGCTTGGATCGACGATCGCGGAGGCGATCGGCCGCGCCTACGCCGCCGTCGGCGACGTTTCTTTCGAAGGCATGCGCTACCGCACGGACATCGGTAAAAAGGCGCTCGTGTCGTAACGGTATACCACGGCGTTCTGTCGGGTTCGAGCCGGCCCGCCTGCGGCGCCGGCGGGACGGAGAGTCAGGCATGGCGACAACCAAGCGGGTCTTGAGCGAGGCGACCAGGAAGCTGCTTCTTGGCTATCAGCGTTGCGAAGTGACTGATCACCGCATATACATGCGCATGTCCGACCGCGAAAAGAACGCCCAGAACAAGGCGATTCTCTATCGCATCGCCGAGGACGAGAAGGATCACGCCGCGATCTGGCGCTACTACACCGGCAAGGAAGTAAAGCCGGCCCGCCTGAAGGTATTGTGGTACGGGCTGATGAGCTGGCTCCTCGGCTACACCTTCGTCATCAAGCTTATGGAAAGGGGCGAATACACAACCGGCAAGGTCTACCAGGGCCTGATCAACGAGATCCCCGAGGCGCAGACGATTATCGACCAGGAGCAGTCGCACGAAGCGGAACTCCGGGACATGCTCGATGAAGAGCGCCTCAACTACGTTGGGGCGATGGTCCTCGGCCTGAACGACGCCCTGGTCGAATTGACGGGTACGCTCGCCGGGCTCACCTTCGCCCTCATGGACAATCGGGTGGTGGCGCTCGCCGGGATCATCACGGGCGTCTCCGCGACGTTGTCCATGGCCGCCTCGAACTATCTCGCCGAACGCGCCGACAACAACCCAAACGCCTTCAGGTCGAGCCTCTACACCGGCATTGCCTATCTGGTCACCGTGTTCTTTCTCGTCCTGCCGTTTCTGCTGTTCCCGAAAGACATGTATCTCTGCGCGTTCGTCGCCATGCTGGTTGTGGTGCTGCTCATCATTCTGTTCTTCAACTGCTACATCGCGGTCGCCAAATCGGTTCCGTTCGCCGGCCGGTTTTTCGAGATGGCCGGTATCGGCTTCAGCGTCATGGCCGTGTCGTTCGTCATCGGCCTGATCGCGAAGTATTTTCTCGGCATTGAAGTGTAAATCCGGCCGGCATTTTTCCCAGGAAGGCATACTTGTCGAACGACCCCGCCGCTCCCGCCGCCCCGGGCAGTCCCTTTTTCGCCTATCTTTCGCGTATGCGCCTTATCCGCCGCTGGAGCCTGATGCAGAACAACCAGCCGGAGAACATCCAGGAGCATTCGCACCGCACCGCGCTTCTCGCCCACGCGCTCGCCACGATCCGCAACGTCGTTTTCGGCGGCGACGCCGATCCGGAGCGGGCGGCGTTTCTCGCCCTGCTGCACGACGCGGGGGAGGTGATGACCGGCGATCTGCCGACGCCTGTAAAGTATTTCGACCCGGAGATCCGCGAGCGTTACCGCATGATTGAAAAAGCCGCCAACCGGCGCTTGCTCGGCTTCCTCCCGCCCGAATTCCGTTCCACCTACGAACCGGCGTTGTTTCCCGCCGGAGAGGACGACGAAAGCCGGCTTTTCGTCCGTGCCGCGGACAAATTGTGCGCCTGGTTGAAGTGCGTCGAGGAGCGGCGCGGCGGCAACCGCGAATTCCTCCTCGCCGAGGAGGCGATCCGGCGGCAACTGGACGACCTCGCCATGCCGGAGGTTGCGTATTTTTTCGCAACATTCGCGCCCGGATTTTCCCTCACCCTCGACGAGCTTGGGGGCCCCATGCAGTGAGGCGCGTCTGAAAGGGGCTTGTGCTACGATGGGGGTCGAGTACAATTCGACATGTGCTCCGCTTGGCATCGGAGGAACGGCGGATGAAAAAATTGGTCATTTTGCCCGAACGCGTCTGTTGCGACCGGATTCTGGTGAAGGTGGAGGACGGCATGTTGCGGGACGTCATTTTTGAAGGCGGCTGCGACGGCAACGGCAAGGCGCTGGGAAGGCTTTTGGCCGGTATGCCGGCCGACAAGGCCATGGGGATCCTGAGGGGCGTCGACTGCGAGGGCAAAGGCACGTCGTGCGCCGACCAACTGGCCCGTGGACTCAGGGAAAACATGGAGCCCGATTCCGGGATGAATGCATGAATAGAGGCGACCATAAAAGAATCAGGAAAGCGATAAATGGTTTCGATTCGCACCGGGCGCGAGCGCGCCGTCTATCTGCGGGAAAAATCAGGGCGATAGGGCTGTTTCGCAAAGGCTGGAGCTATATAGATCCGGAAGCGCCGCATTTTCGCGCCGTCTCGCGGGCGAGGGCGCTCCCCGGAAAACACGTCCGCGCCAGGATGGCTCCCCTGAAGGCGTCCCACTGCACGAATTGAGGCCCAATGCCCAGGGAACGGATCCTTGTCACCGGCTGCGCCGGGTTCATCGGCGGCTACATGCTCGAGCGGCTTGTCGGTGACGGTTTCGACGTGGTGGGCGTCGATGATTTTTCCACCGGCCGGCGCGAAAACATGCCGCCTCGCGAGGGAAAAATCCACTTCATCGAAGGCTCCCTGTGCGACGCCGCCGTTGCGGCGCGTTCCGTGGAGGGAGTCGATCGGATCGTCCATCTCGCGGCCGTTCCCTCCGTTCCCCGCTCGGTTGAGAACCCCGGGGAAAGCGTCAAGGCGTCCATCATGGCGACGGTAACCCTCCTCGACGCCGCGCGCAAAGCGGGGGTGAAGCGCGTCGTACAGGCATCATCCAGTTCCGCCTACGGCGATAGCCCGACGCTTCCCAAGGTGGAGTCCATGCCCCCGAATCCTCTGAGCCCCTATGCCGCGTCCAAGCTGGGGCAGGAGTATTTCGGCAAAGTCTTTTCCGCCACGTACGGTCTCGACACGGCGTCGTTACGGTATTTCAACGTTTTCGGGCCGCGCCAGAATCCGGACAGCCAGTACGCCGCCGTCATTCCGAAATTCGTCAAGACGCTCGTGGCCGGCGAAGCTCCCACCATCTTCGGCGACGGCCTCACGACGCGCGACTTCACCTACATCGACAACGTTGTGGAGGGGAATATGCTCGCGCTGCTCCATCCAGGGCGGCTGAACGGCGAAGTGATGAACTGCGCCTGCGGCAACAGGGTGTCCCTGAACGATCTTGTCCTGAAATTGAATACGCTTCTCGGCCTCGATGTCCCGGCGCGCTACGCTCCGGCGCGCCCGGGGGAGGTCAAACACAGCCAGGCCGGCATTGGGAAAATCGCCGAACTGCTCGGCTTTAAGCCGATCGTCGACTTCGACGAGGGGTTGAGGCGCACGGTGGCGTATCTTACGGGGTGATTTCCTGGTCCGCCTCCCGCGCCAACATGGATCGCGCCCTGATCATGTATTCGATGCCTTCCCGGGTGATGGGGTGATCGACGCCGGAGTTGTTGTCGATGATCGCGTCAAGGCTTTTGCTGATCGCCTGCGAGTCGGCTGTCCCGCCGTCACGCGGAATCGCGCCCGCTGCAGTCGCCTCGGACAACGTCTGCATCGCCGCCGATCCCATGAAGCGGATATTCGTCGGTACGGTCGACTTTTCGAACGCGCCGAGAACCTCGCGCAAAACTCGAGTGCTGCTTTCGGGCCTGTCGTTGTCCAGGTGGAGAAGGATAAGGTCGTACATCGCCTCGACCACATAACGCTCCGTCGACGTCTCCGGCAGGCGCTTATAGAGATCGAATGCCTCGTGATAGCTGTCGATTTCATCCTTCGTCCGGTGGAGCATGGAATAGGCCATGGCGCGATCGATCAATGCGGCGGTGATGGTGCGCAGATATACGGGGTTGTCGAGGTCGGGTTTGACCTCAATAAGGTGGTCGTATTCGCCGGGAATGGCCGCGTATTCGCGGTGGTTCTTCAAGCTCGTGATCCTGAGGCTGTGCATCCAGATCTTGACCTCGTCGATAAGTCTGCTCCTCTCGTCGACGTATTTCTCGAGAACATCGCCGCTGACATCCATGAAATCGGCGTATTCGCCCTGGTCGTAGAGTGCGTACGCCTTGACCCCGTGGGCGAGGGCGTCGTAATCGCGATCGGTAGGACGCGTCTCGCCCGCGGACGTCGCAGCCGGAAGCGGAACGCTTCCAATGGCAAGGGCGATGACAAGGGCGATGGCTTTGGGCATTTTTCGGTCCCTCCGTTTCAAGATCGAGTATAACCGTATGCACGGCGATTGTGGACCGTTTTTTCCGGATCGTTCGCGGCGGCGCGAGGCTTCAGGAGGTGCGCCGCTGGAGATCGGCAGCGTCATTCGCCTTCCGAATTGTGCTTGACTTGCCGAGCATTGCCGGGAAAATTGGAAATTTTGCCTTTGGAAGGTCGAAACGGTATGGAAGATCTCCCGCGGGCCGAGCGGTTGCGCGGTCGGGGAAGTGTCGGCGCGCTGTTCGATTCCGGAAGCGGGGTCGCCGTGGGAGTGGCGGCCGTAAGGGCGCTGCGCAACGGGCTCGACCGGAACCGGATCGCGGCCATCGCAGGCCGGGTCACCGGAAACGCAGTCAAAAGAAGCCGGCAGCGACGCCGCCTTCGCGCCGCGTACCGCGTGCTCAAGGCCTCCCTTCCCAAGGGCTGGGATTTGGCGCTTGTGGCGCGGCGCGGCGTACTGGAGGCGAGTTGGGCGGATCTGACGCGGGACCTCGATCAGGCGGTCCGGAAAGCGGTTGCCCGGTCGGACGCTGGCCCGCCGCCCCTCCCATCCGGAACGTGAACTTCCTGCGCCGGCCGGCGTCGTGGCTCGCCATCGCCGCCGTCAAGGTCTATCAGGGGACGTTAAGCAGGTTCTGGCCGGACATTTGCATTTATGCGCCAAGCTGCAGCCATTACATGGCCTACGCAATCAAGAACAAAGGCCTGATCGTCGGAATCGCCATGGGAGCGGCGCGAATTCTCCGCTGCCACCCGTTCGCGAAGGGCGGATATGATCCGCCTCCGGGTTACGAAGAGGCGGTCGGGGAAATGGAATCTGGGGCGGCGTCTGATCCGGAGCGCATCCCGTAATCTTTCTTTTTGTCAATGACGGGGTTGCCGACGTGAGCAACGAAACGAGCAAAGCCGAAGCCAAACAGCGCTTCGTCCTGATGGTGGCCATCGGCCTTACGTTTCTGGTCATTATGGAATTCATCATGCCGCCGCCTCCGACGGCAATGCGGCGTGACGTGTCGAATGAAGCCGTGACCATGCCGCAACCGACGACCACGCCCGCTGCCCAGGCATCGGCGTCAACATCGGCCGGGATCGAGGCGTTCGCCCCGACGGAGGACTATGTCATCACCGTCCGCACCGGGACGGCGGAAGTGGGCGGCGACGGCTTCGAGGCGACGTTCCAGTCGGTCGGCGCCGCGCTGTCCAAATACCGGCTCCTCGGCTTTTACCGGCTCGCGGGCAAGGAAAATCGGAAACCCGGGGATGAAGTGATCCTTCTCGACCACCTCGCCATGGGCAGGGAAAGCATGCGCATCGACGCTGCCAGCTTCGGGCCGTCGCGCGCCGAACTCACCACCCTCGGGCTTGGGGATGCGCGCTTCCATCTGGTCGAAATTCCGGCGGGCGCGACGGTCGAACCGGAACTTGACGACGCCGTGCGCCGGGGCGAAAACCTCGTCTTCCGCACCATTGTCGGGGAATGGGAACTGACCAAGACCTTCACCTTCCCCGGAACCGGCGATCCCTCATTCACGATCGGCATGGATATTTCCTGGCGGAACCTGGCGCCCGTGAGCCGGTTGCTACTCTACCGCCTGTCCGGCCCCTCCGGGATGCTTCCGGACGACGATTCCCCGCAGTTCGGCGTCATGAATTTCCTGACCGCCCGGCAGCCTTCCGCGACGTCTCCCTCGGTGGAGATCGAGCGCGTCGCCCTGTCGGGCGTCTCGACCGAAAAGAACATGTCCAGACCCGACAACCGGGCCAATCTCGCATGGGTCGGCGCCAAGAATCGCTTCTTCGTCTCGCTGCTCGCCGCCTTCCCGGACGCGGTCGGCAATTCGAACGGCGGTCAACGGCGGCTCTTTTTCGCCGATCAGGGCCGCATGCCGACGCAACCCGACATTCTGGAAAACCTCAAGCGCCAGCCGCAGGTTAACGGCGGCAGGGGCGACGAACCGGTGTTCGAGGACGCCGCCCTCGCGGTCGAGACGGGGATGATCTCCGCTGGCGGCATCTACCAGGCCGGCTATATCTTTTACGCCGGTCCGGCCGCGACGCAGCTTCTCGAGGGGGTCGACGATCGCTTCAGCGACGTCATCTCCTATACGATCAGCTATTTCGACTTCATCAGCCGCTGGTTGGTGCGCCTCCTCAATTTCCTCGACCGCTTCCTCGGCAATTACGGCCTCGCCATCATCGTCGTCACGTTGATCGTCCGCGGCATCATGCATCCGCTCAACCGCAAGTCGTTCGTGTCGATGAACAAGATGCAGAAGCTGGCGCCGCAGATGAAGGAGCTCCAGAAGAAGTACGCCAACGACAAGGTGAAGATGCAGCAGGAGGTGAGCAAGCTCTACAAGACGAACAATGTCAGCATGGCTGGCGGCTGCCTGCCGATGTTCATCCAGCTGCCCATCTTCTTCGCGCTTTACGGCGCGTTTTCCCAGGGCTTCTCGATCCGCCACGCGATGTTCATCCCGGGCTGGATCGTCGACCTGTCGAAGCCCGACAGCGTCTACGATATCGGCTGGACGATTCCGCTGCTCAATTCGTCCCACATCAGCCTGCTGCCGATCCTCTATCTCGGGTTGCAGTATTTCCAGATGAGCCTTCAACCCAAGCCGAGCGATCCCCAGCAGGCGCAGCAACAGAAGATCATGAAGATCATGCCGCTGATGTTCGTGTTCATTTTCTACGCCATGCCCGCCGGGCTGGTCCTTTACTTCGCCGTCTCCGCCCTGTTCGGCGTCATCGAGAACTGGTGGATGCGCAAGTTCCTCTTCCCGAGGCTCGGTCTCGGGGACGATCCGGCGGCTGCCGCGGCTGGGGCGCGGTCCGCCGGCGCCGGCGTCGGCGCGGCCGAGATCGTCTCGCAGGCCAAGAAGAAAAAGAAGAAGTAGATGAGCGCCCCCGAACCGAAAAAACTCATGGACGACCTGCCTCCGGTGCGTATCGTCCAGCTTCTGGACGAATACATCATCGGCCAGGAGCAGGCGAAGAAGGCGGTCGCCATCGCCATCCGCAACCGCTGGCGGCGGCAGCGGATCGATCCGGACATGCGCGACGAGGTGACGCCGAAGAACATCATCATGATCGGCCCTACCGGCGTCGGCAAAACCGAGATTGCCCGCCGCCTCGCCGACATGACGGGCGCGCCGTTCCTCAAGGTCGAGGCGAGCAAGTATACGGAAGTCGGCTACCACGGCCGCGACGTCGAAAGCATGGTCCGCGACATCGCCAAGGCGGGGATCGCTCAGGTGCAGGCGGAGTCCATCGAACGCGTCGCCGGATCGGCGCGCGAAGCTGCCGAGGAGCGGGTGCTCGACTGTCTTCTTCCCCGTCCCGAGGGCAGGGGAGGCGATGGGGAGGGGGAACGCGCGACGCAGGAACGTTACGCGAGGAACCGCGAAAAACTCCGCACCAGCCTCGGGAACGGCGATTTCCGCGAACGCATGATCGAGATCGACACCGCCGCGCCGACGCCGATGGCGGGCATTTTCGGCGCCGCCGGCTCCGACGAGGTGGCGATGGAGATGCAGGAAATGCTCGGGAAAATGCTTCCCGGCAGGAAGAAGACCCGCCGCGTGACCGTCGAGGAGGCGCTCGCCGTCTTCCAGCAGGAGGAATCCGAAAAACTGGTTGACGAGGATTCCATCCAGCGCGAGGGGATCGAGCGCGCCGAGCAGGGCGGCATCATCTTCATCGACGAGATCGACAAGGTGATCGGCTCCAACCGGAACGAGGGCCCGGACGTCTCGCGTGAAGGCGTGCAGCGCGATTTGTTGCCCATCGTCGAGGGCGCGACCGTGGTGACGAAATACGGCCCGGTGAAAACGGACCACATGCTGTTCATCGCCGCCGGCGCCTTTCATGGCAAGAAGCCGTCCGACCTCATCCCCGAGCTGCAGGGCCGCTTCCCCATCCGGGTGGAATTGTCGTCGCTGTCCGAGGAGGACTTCCGGCGCATTCTCACCCATCCGAAGAACGCGCTGTGCAAGCAATACCAGCTTCTTCTCGAAACGGAAGGGGTTCGGCTGGTCTTCGCCGACGACTCCCTAGCCGCCATGGCCAAATACGCCGCCGACGTCAACCGCGCCACCCAGGACATCGGCGCGCGGCGGCTGCACACCATCATGGAAAAGCTGCTCGAGGACGTCTCCTTCCGCGCCCCCGATCTCAGGGGCGAGACCGTTGTCGTCACCGGTGACATGGTGCGCGATCGCCTCGAGGCGATCGCCGGCAATGAGGATCTGTCCGGCTACGTGTTGTAAGGCGACGTGCCGGCGACGCCCGTTTCCGCGGCGCGGCCAAACGGTGTTTTTGTTCCGCCCCGGGCGCGACGCCGGGGCGGATGAATTTTTATCCCACCCTTGACAACCACCCTCGGCGTCGGTCTAATTTAAACTGGTGTTTTGCCGCGCGCATTCTTTCCCAAACGAAGGAACGATACGATGGCGAGCATTTCCAAAATAAAGAATTACCTGATGGGGAAGGGGATGGCGGCGTTCCTTCCCGCCCTCTCCAGGCATTCCCCCGAAACCCTCATCGCCATGATGGACCGGATGAGCCGCGTCGGCATCGAAAAGATGACCAAAGAACACAAAGGCACGCCGGAAGATCTGGAACGCAGGATCGACGCGGCGCGCGGCTTTTTCGAAATGGCGAAGCGCGCTTTCCCGCGCCTGTCGAAGGGGACGCAGCGCAGGCTGGCGTTCAATTTTTTCTTCAACACGATCTGCGTCGGGGACGAAGTGCGGGAAACGTATCGCGCGCAATACGGCGAAACGCCGCCGTTTTTCCTCCTCATGTCGCCGTCAATGGCCTGCGACCTGCGTTGTCCGGGATGCTACGCCTGGAAATACCCGAAGGACCAGTCGCTGTCGCGTGAAAAGGTCGCGGAGATCATCCGCGAGGCTCGCGACGACATGGGCATCTATTTCATCGCCGTCACCGGCGGCGAACCGACCTGCTGGCCGCCCCTCGAGGAAATCGCGGCCGAGTTCGACGACGTCTTTTTCATGGTTTACACCCACGGCCAGCGCATCGACAAGGCGATGGCGAAGCGCTTCGCCGAATTGGGGAACATCTATCCCGCCGTCTCTATCGAAGGCGACGAAGTCTTCACCGACGCGCGCCGGGGCGAAGGTGCGTACAAGCGCGTTTTGGAGGCGATGGACAACTTGCGGGACGCGGGCGTCCTGTTCGGCTACAGTCTGACCCACACGAGGCAAAACCACGACGTCGCCTGCTCCGGGGAATTCATGGATACGATGATCGGGCACGGCGCCGCCTTCGGCTGGGTGTTCCAGTACATTCCGATCGGGCGCGATCCGGACCTGTCTCTTGTCCCCACCGGCGCCCAGCGCGTCGAGCGCCGCGAACGCATCCTCGCCGCGCGCAAGAACAAGCCGCTTCTCGTGTTCGATTTCTGGAACGACGGCGACTCCGTCGACGGCTGCATCGCCTGGGGCAGGAAGTATCTGCACATCACGGCGCGCGGCTATGTGGAGCCGTGCGTGTTCGTCCATTTCGCCAAGGATTCCATCCACGAAAAAAGCCTCGGCGAATGCGTCCGTTCCACCGCCTTCCGGGAAATGCGCGAGCGCGCCCCGTTCCACGAGGACCGCCGCCTGCCATGCCCGCAGATCGACCACCCGCACATCCTCCGGGAACTTGTCGACAAGCACGGCATGTTCCCGACCCACGACGGCGCCGAGGACATCATCGGCAACCACTTCGATTTCCTCTGCCAGACCGCGAACTCGTTCGCGCACGCCCTTGCCGAGAGCGATCGCCGCCAGGCGCACTGCCGCGACTGCGCCGTCGGCGCGACCTGCCGTCAGAACGGATAATTTCCGCTTGACTTCCGATTGTCGGCGAATATAGTTTTTCAAAGTTGAACGGCGCGGTAACGCCCGCGCCGGTTCCATTTGGGGCTGTAGCTCAGTTGGTAGAGCATCGCGTTCGCAATGCGGGGGTCAGGGGTTCGAATCCCCTCAGCTCCACCAGGTTCGTCAAGTTCGAACCCCCGGTGACCGGGGGTTCGTCTTTTTTGGGGGGCGTGGGATCCTGATCAGGACCCGCCTCAGAATAAATGCTACAACCAAGACGCTCGGATAGTGACTCTGGCAACGTTCATCCCGCATGGTTTGGAGCAGTTATTTTGGGACGAACCCTAACAGTGGACTTTTGGAGAGAATCAAATAAACCGCCGTTTGATCCTCTTCGAAATTTCTTGGGCTTCCATTTTACGTCGGGAGTTATCGCAAGGTCAGCGGTGTTGCCCGACTTGACGAAAAATCAACCCATTGGCCCGTAAGCAGTAATATCTTTGAAGGAAATCGGGTGGCGGTTAGCCCGATTTCCTTCAACAGTCCACTAATAGCAGTGGACACTTATGAATGGCGAACCGTAAGATCCTGTCAGGAAATAATTATAGCAAGTTCCTATTAGTGGACTTTTAGAAATTATGCAGCCCAAACGAGTGCATTGACAAGTATTTCCTGAATTATCGTAAGGTCGGAGCGTGAGGACGACATGGCCATAATTCTTTCACCCCATA
>JAIRTL010000031.1 GCA_031254915.1 Planctomycetota bacterium | reverse complement strand
CATCATCAGCATTTCGGCCTGAATGGGCCGGCGCCTCACCCCGAGCGCGACCGCGGCGATTCCGGGGGGATGCGGGTATTGCCGGGCGACGCCGCCGCGTGGCTGCATCCGGCGGCGGTGAGGCAAATGCGGGCGTACATCCGGGATCTCTATCTGCACGGGCTGTATGGCCGCGCCCGGCACGAACTCGAAGGATTGCTGGCCTCTCTCGACGCCTATCCGTGGCCCCAGGCGTTCGCCGACGATTTCGCCCAGGCCCGTTCCGAATGCGAAACGTATATTGGCCGCCTCAACAACAACCTCGACTATTTCGGCAATCCCGGCGGGTGGGTGCCTACCCTCTCCTTCGAGACGTCCCTCAAGTTGTTCCGCGACGAGGTGCGGTCCGCCATGTCGCTGCTGTACCTCACGCGCTGGATCAATAAAACGCGGGACGCCGTCGAAAACCGCAAGGTCGGCTTGCGCGAGTTCGCGGAAACCGCCGCCGCCGACATGGTGGGGCATATGCATGCGTACAATGCGCTGAATGACGAGAACCGCGAGCTCGGCCGGCTGGCCGGGGAACTGGCGAGGGACATTCCCGTCTTGCTGGCCCAAATGGAGGCGGCGGAACAGCGGCTTCTTCGCCGCGCCAAGGACATCGTCGAGGAGCGGAAGTCGAAAAGCTTCTTCGCCAAGTTCACCGAGATTGTCGGGACCATCATGACGGTCCTCCCCATACCCGGCGCGCAGCCGGCCCTGGCGGCGGCGGGCCAGGCCGTCCGCCTGATCGGTCAGGCCTCGACGGGACAAAAGAACTGGGAAGAGACGGTCGTGGCCGCCGCCAATATATGGACGCAATACGAGGAGAACAAATTCAAGGCGGAAGTCGCCGAATTGAACAAGGTACGGAAGGGATTGGAAGAGAAAAACGAGGTTCACGCGAAAGCATTGGCCGAGGACCGGGAATCGCGGGAGGAGCGGGAGAGGAGAAGGGAACGGGAGGAGGAATGGAAGAGGGAGGAGGACGCCCTCGACGCGGCCGACGGGAAATTGCGGGAAGAGCGGAGGGAATTCGAGGAGAAATTGGATAAGATGACAGCGGCCGGCGACGCAAATATAGAGCAGTATAAAGCTTCCGTCGAAGCCGGCCTGGGAAGAAAAGAAGGGAGGGTGGAACACGACCGGAAGATCCTGGAAGCCAAAAAAGCGGTGGAAATGAACGAACGCAAAATCGCCGATATCGACAATGCCATTGCGGCGATGGGGAAAAAGGCCGAAAACGGCTGGAAGCAATCTTCACGGTATCTGAAAGATGCGGTGCTCCTGATGGAAGGCAGGGCCGCCGGCGTCGATGACGAGATTGAGTACGCGAGTTCGGAGACCGTCGCGGGCATGCAGCGCGCGCTGCAGGAGTATAATTCGCTGGGGAGGCGCCTGGCCGGAATCGGCGTGCCGGAGGGCGACGTGAACGCGGAACTCAACCGCCTGAAAGCCGCCGACCCCGCCTTTTTGGAGGTAACCAGGACGCTCGAGGACATCCGGGAACGCAAGAAGGCGCTGGCCGAGCGCATCGCCGTCAACGGCGGCGCGGCGGGCCAGCGGCTCAACGACATCGCGGCCGCCTATCGCGCCATCGATCAGGCGTACAATTCCCTGTATGACGTCCACCGGCTGTACAGCATGGAATTGGCGCAAAGCGTCAACGATATGGAACAACGGGCGATGGACAGGCTGATCAGGTACCAGTATATCCTCGCCAAGGCGTATGAACATCGGATGCTCGAGCCCTACGGTTTCTCCCGCGACGGCAAAATCGCGGTGAACCCCTTCAAATTGGACCGGCTTTTCAGGCAAATCGAGACGATGCTGGACGGGGCGGCCTCCGCCGGGGTCGACCTGGACAAGCCGTGGGAACTCACCCCGGAAAACTACCGGGCGCTGGAGGCCGTTTACGACCAGAATTGCCGCGAGATCGTGCACGGCGTCGTCGACGCCATGTCCAGAAGCCCGCTCAGGATGCGCAACAATCTCACCTTCCGCGTCCATCCGGAATATCTGCGGCGGTTGCAATCCCAGCGGCATGCCGCGATCATCGATCTTGGAATGCATGGCCCGTTCAGGAAGGATGAACAGGGCATCAGAATACACGATATCGGCGTCCATGAAATCAGGCTCAAATGCCGGGGGACCCCGCCAAGCGGCAGCAGGCTGGATGTGGAAATGACGCATGGCGGAACCAGCCTCATCGACAGGGACGGGAAATCATATTACTTCAGGTACGCGCAGGGGGACAAAAATCAGATTTCCGTGTGGAAAAGCACCGTCTATCTCGGCGGCGAGGCCCCGATCGGCGAAAATCGGCCGAGGCGGCAATACATCGGTTTCAACCGGAACGCCCCCTCCGACATGTCGCTGCTCACCGCCATCATGAACCAGGAGCGCACACCGGAGTGGGATCTTTTCGTCACGCCGGGCGGCAACTGCATTCTGACGCTGAGTCTGATTCCTTCCGGAAGCATGGGCGACTTCGAATACGAGATCGAATCCCTGCAGCTTTTCGTCGATTACGAATACAGCGATCGGGGAGACGCCCGTCTCCAGAACATGGTCTGGATCGAAGCCGAAGGCGAAGGGGAGATCGCCGAGTTGCCCGTTCCGATAGAGGTCGGGACACGGGACGGGAGCGTTCTCGGCGTCGGTTATTTCAGCGCCAAGGCGAATTACGGGCAAAGCGTGACCATTTCCGCGCCGGAAACACACGGCGATTGGAAATTCGCCCGCTGGGAAACGCCGTCGGGAAGGAGGGTGGGGAACATTCTCCGTGTGGAGGAATTGGGTTCACACCAGATTTTCAGGGCGGTATACGGACGCGCATTCATCGAACCCGCGGAAGCGGAAGCTTCGGCGGACGGCGCCGCGCGGGATGGCCGCCGCCTCGATCGGGAGATGACGATTACCCGGTTCGGGCGCGAGTGACGGTCGAGGTGAACATGGGCGTCGCCGGGAGATTCTGTCCGATTGCGGCGTTTGCCGCGCTGCCGTGCCTGCGGGGCGCCGCGCCGTGACGGGCGGCATGGCGACGCCGCCATGGAACCGCGGGAGGCGATCGGCGGGGCGGAGTCCCCGGCCGAGCGAGACCTTCCGGACATTCCCCTGGGGGATGGCGTATCGCCGCGGATGCGGCGGATCCCGGCCGGGAGGTTCGTGATGGGGTCTCCCGAATCCGGGACGGGACGCCTGGGCGACGACATTCCGCACGAAGCGACCATATCGATTCAATATCATCGTTTCGACAAGAGGATCGCGATGCTTCATGGAAATGGAACGCGGCGGCGGGGGCTGGGGCGTGCGGCGGCATTGGCCGCCCGCGGGTTGTTGTGCGCCATCGGCGCGTGTACCGCCCGGCCGCCGGAGCGGCAACGCCGCCGGTCGGGGCGCGCGTGCGGACGGCGGCGGGGATTCCTTCGTTCCGCGGTGGATGTCCACGCCGTGCCGGGCGAGGATGGCCTCCATGCGGTTGAGTGGAAGATGGTCGGCGTATTTGCTTGTCGCCGCATAGGCGAGAAGCCCCGGACCGGGAAGGCCCTTTTCAATGGGGGAGACGTAAACGGGACGAACATACTCGCGGACCGGGATGGAGCCGGGGATATGCTCGAGTTCGCGGCGGGTCTCTTCGCCGATGCGCACCTTTTCGCTTCCGCAGGGCTGGCAGACAAGCTCTTCGGCGGGGACGTCGTCGGGCAGTGTGTCGGTGAAAGGAAATGAATTCCCGGGCATGCGTGACGCTGTCGCGGAGGCGCGAACGGAAGACGAACAGGCGCCCCGACACGGCGACTGGCCGCAGACCTCGCCGACCAAGGCCACGAGCCTGTCGAAGGACAGCTGCACTCGCGCAAAAGGTCAAGCGCGCTGTATTTCACTATCCATAAAAATTTACGGATACCATTCTCCGCAAATCATAAAAATACGCAGTCGTAGATGCGACAAATGATTATTATTATCAATGGAAGGTATTTCATTACAACGTATTACGGCTTTCAAGGACT
This sequence comes from Planctomycetota bacterium, assembly GCA_031254915.1. Lineage (GTDB taxonomy): Bacteria > Planctomycetota > SZUA-567 > SZUA-567 > SZUA-567 > JAIRTL01. The sequence continues at coordinate 838 of JAIRTL010000031.1, read as the reverse complement.
GCTGTTGCCTCTCTTTGAGCGTGAAGTTCAACCTATCTGTAAATTCTTATGGATGTGCTGGTAGCTTCAGCCAGACGCGCCACCTTACCGCATTTTGCGCAGCTTCCATCCGGACAGCTCCCCCAGAAGTCTGGTTGTGTATCCCTAAGCTTAAATTGGCTTTCATTTGCCGCTATTCCTTGATTTCCCAGCGCGTTTTCAGGCGTTCGATAGTGTGTCGCCACCGGCTGTCCTTCGGTCGGGACACAATATTTTGATTACCGAAAAACCCTTTTTCCCGAACCGCTTCGGATAACGGCATCGTCTTTATCCATTCAACCTCCACAAAATATTCGAGTTGATCCGCCGGCTTGTCTGTTGAAGAAAGATAATCAAGAATCTGTGTGATCGGGACCATATTTCCCGTTCCGTCGCGCACCATGAACTCTGTGATTGGCTTCGTCTTCTCCTTCACTCGCCCAACACCACTATACCCTCGTCCAGGCACATTGACCCATACTCTCCCGTCCACCTCCAAAATGTCGAGTGTTTTGCGGTACCACGGCTGGCCGCCGGCCGAAATATAACCATATTTCACCGCATCGGCCCAGTGCCGGTGCTCACTCTCGCCGAAGGACGCGTAATATTCCCCATTCCATGCCTGCCCGCGTTTCTCGTCAACTATGCTTTCCGCTTCCTCCGGATCGATAAGCCACACCCGTGTCAGGTACTCCTTTTTGTCGTCTCGAAAAAACTTGAAGAAGAGTGCGTTAATACTACAAGTGTATAATCCGGAGTTATTCATAAACTTGATGCATTGCGTTTTTTCCTGTATCGGCGTGAGCATGCGTAAGTTCAT
>JAIRTL010000005.1 GCA_031254915.1 Planctomycetota bacterium | reverse complement strand
TATCGACTTCGCGGCCGCGCAGGACGATTTTGCCCGAAGACGGTCGTTCGGCGCCGAAGACGGCGCGCGCAGTTTCCGTCCGGCCTGAGCCGACGAGGCCGGCGAAGCCGAGGATCTCGCCTTCGCGCAGCGAGAATGAGACGTTGTCCACCTTGCCGGGGAGGGTCAGGTTTTCGACCCGGAAGATCTCCCCGCCGATGCGGCTCGCCTTGGGCGGATACAAGTCGTTGATGACCCGCCCGCCCATGAGGCGGATGATCTCCTCCGTGTCCGTGTCGGCGACCGCCAGCGTCTTGACGAGGTTGCCGTCGCGCAGAACCGAGACGCGGTCGGCGATGTCGAACACTTCGGACAGTTTGTGCGAAATGTAGATGATGCCGACGCCGGCGTCGCGCAGGCCGCGGATAATGGCGTAGAGGTGCTTGATCTCGTTGTCGGAGAGAGCCGAGGTCGGCTCGTCCATGATGAGCGCCTTGGCGTTCAACGCCAGCGCCTTCGAGATCTCCACCATCTGCTGCCAGGCGACGGACAGCGAGCCCGCCTTCGCGTCCGGATCGATGTCGAGACCGATCCGCGAAAACAGCTCCCTCGCCTGGGCGCGCATCTTCCGCTTGTTGATGAAGCCGAGGAAGCGCGTCGGTTCGCGGCCGCAATAGATGTTTTCCGCCACCGTCATGTTCGGCGACAACGACAGTTCCTGGTGGACGATGGCGACGCCCATGTCGTTGGCGCTTTTGGGGTCGGAAAAGCGGACGGTCCGTCCCGAGAGGACGATCGCACCGGAATCGGGCTGGAGGTTCCCGGTCATGACGTTCATGAGCGTGGACTTGCCCGCGCCGTTCTCGCCCACCAGGGCATGCACCTCACCCGGGCGGACGTCGAGGGAAGCGCCGTGGAGGACGGTGTTGCCGGCGAAGCTTTTCGTTATGGCGTCGACCCGCATGACGGGCGAGGCGTCCCGGGCGGAAGTCATTCTTTCCTCTCCTTCCTTCGGCGGTAGGCGTCGACGGCGACCGCCGCGAGCAGGATGAGGCCGCTGACCGCCTGCTGCCAGTTCGGGGAACCGTTCAGGAGCACGAAGCCATTGTTGATGAGGGCGAGGAGGATCACGCCGAGGGCGGCGCCGATCACCGAACCGCTGCCCCCCGACATGCTCGCGCCGCCGATCACCGCCGCCGCGATGGCGCGCATCTCCGACGACATCCCGAAGCCGGAAAAACCCATGCCGAGCCTGCTGGTCATAAACAGCGCCGCCATCCCCGCCGCGACCGCCGAGACGATGAAGACGGCGAAAATCACCAGCCGCACCGGCATGCCGGCGAGGCGCGCCGCCTCGTAGTTCATGCCGATGTAGAACGCCTGGTGGAGCGGCCGCCAGTAGCGGATCAGCACCTCGACGCAGACGAGAAACACGACCGTGATGAGGAAGGGGAGCGGAATGTAGAGCACCTTGTCGCGGCTCAACTCCAGGTAGCTCTCCGGGAGGCCGGAGACGTAGTAGCCGGAGGTCATCACCAGCGCCGCCCCGCGCGCGATCGACATGACCGCGAGGGTGACGATGAACGGCGCTATTTTCGCCCGCGCCACGAAGAAGCCGCTGAAGGCGCCGATCGCGGCGGCGATGAGAAGACCCAGCGGAATGGCGAGGTAGACGGCCATCCCCTCCTTCATCATCAGCGTGGTGGCGACGCCGGTGAGGGCCAGCACCGACCCGACCGAGAGATCGATGCCGCCGACCATGAGGACCAGGGTCAACCCCGTCGCCATGAGGAGATCGTAGACCATGCCGTTGGCGATCGCCTCGAAATTCTTCCAGTCGAGGAACGCCTCCGCCCGCACTATCGAAAGCACGATGGCGACGGCGGCGATCACGATCAGGAGCGTCGCTTCCCGCGACTTCACCCACGGCGCGCCGGCGGCGATTTCGCGGCGAAACTCGGGATCGATGTTGGCGCTTGTCTCGTCCATCGCGTCACCTTTCGGAATACCAGCGATCCCCCGATCCGGAGACCAAAAGGAAGTTGGAGAAGGCGGTGAAATCGCCGGTGCGCACCACGGTCTTGACGGTGCGCGCCCGCGCCTTGAGTTCGGGGTGGCCGATGACGTCCACCGGAATGCCGGCGGGAAGCAACTCCATCACGGACGCCAGCTTCGCGGGGCTGTGCTCCCCGGTCCGGTCGGCGATGACCAGCTTTTCGACGGAATGATATTTCAACAGCTCGGCGAGGACCGTCTCCACCGTCGGGAGGTTGACGCCAAGGGACAGGTCGACGACCTCGACGCCGTCCGGAATAGCGAAGCCGGCGTCGCAGACGATCAATTCATCGCCATGACCTTGGCGCGCCACCGCGTTGGCCAACCCCCGGTTGAGCAATCCTTCGTTCATATTCGCCCCTCCACGCAGGCATACGCTTTTGAAAAAGGGATATATTCAGCCGGAAACGGCATAGCACGCATTCAACAGCTCCAGTACCGCCGGTTCGTCGAGCACCACCGGATGCGACCCGTAGTCCGGCAGGCCGAAGGCGTCCTTGGCGATGACGGCGAGCGTTTCCCTCGCCACGCCCTTGTCGGCGAGGCCGATCCGCAGATCGATGCGGTTGAGGAAGCGGGAGAACCCGTCCGCCGCCCTCTCCGCCGCTTCGGCGTCGGGGACGCCGACAAGCTCCGGGTTCATCTGCCGCGCGGCGGCGGCGTATTGCGGGATCGCCTCGCGCCAGGTGATGCGGGCGATCTCCGGGTAGATGATGGCGAGCGCTTCACCGTGCGCGACCCGCGGCGCGCTGCCGCCGATGGCCATGCCGATGCCGTGGGGCAGAGTGACGCCGACATTGGCGATGCAGACGCCGGCCACGGTGTTGGCGAGCGCCAGCGCCTCGCGCGCCGGAAGGTCGTCCGGAGAGGCGATCGCCTTCTCGAGGTTGTCCACGACCAGACGCATGGCGAAAAGCGCCTGCGCATCGACATAGTCGTTCCTGGCCTTGTTGATGGTGCACTCAAACGCGTGGCAGTAGGCGTCGAAGCCGGTGGCGGCGGTGACGTGGGCGGGCACGGAGAGGGTCAATTCGGGGTCGACGAGCGCGATCCGGGGATGGAGGCTCTTGTCCACGAGGGCGAACTTGCAGTGCTCGTCCGTCCTGGTGACGACCGAGACGGCGGTGATTTCCGCGCCTGTGCCGGAAGTCGTCGTGATGGCGAAAATCGGCGGGACCTTGGCGGAATCGATCGGCTTTTGCCAGAGCCGGTAATCCCAGGCCTCGCCCGGATGGGTCGCGCCGATCGCCACCGCCTTGGCGGAATCAAGCGCGGAACCGCCGCCGAGACCGACGATCATGTCGGCTCCAAACGATTTCGCCGCCTCGGCGCCGGCGTTGACGCTCTCGGTGGTGGGATTGGGAACGACGCCGGAAAAGACGGCGGATTCGACGCCGGCGTCGGACAAAATCGCGGTCAGCCTGTCGGCGAGCAGCTTGCCTCTGGCCGATCCGTGGGTGACGATAAGCGCCTTTTTGCCGAGCTCGGCCGCGAGCGCTCCCGCTTCCTTGAATCCGCCGCTCCCGTAGACGATTCGACTGGGCAACTGGAATGCGAAGGGCTCCATAAAACCACGCCTTTCAAAACAAAATGCCGTCTGCTTCGGCGGAAAATTTTTCCACATCCTTCGGGCATGAAATCAGGCATTCGCCGACAATGCGGCAAAAAACCGGAAGACGGCCAAGAGACCGGCATCCCTCGGCGACTTGGGAGCGCCACTGCATGCGAATGGAATTTGTCTCGGATAGTACGGCAGGAAAACGAAAAATTCAACCCCAATTTTAAATATATTTTAACCATATTAATTATTAATATGTTATATTATTATATTCATTGAATAAATTGAAATTCCGCGCTAGTGTGGCGTCCCCGCTCCAAAACGGTAAAAAAACGCCTCCCCGCACACAGGGAGGCGCAGCACGGAACACACCACTCGAGGAAGATCATGACGCGTATCACGAATCGCACGAACCGTTCTTGGCGCTGAACGGACAGGTCTTTTTCGACGAGTCGCGGCAGCAACAGCCGCCGGCCTTGCCGGGGGCGGGGAAAAACATCCTTTTCACCACAAAGGCGAACGCCGCCAACACCACGACCGCCGTTATCAATGCTTCCATTGGTTTTCTCCCCGTCGCCTCACATCCCTATCCCGAACGCGCTGCCGAACTGGTACACGATCGTCGTCGCGACGTACGCCACCAGGGTGAAACCGACAATCATTGCGATCGGGAGCTTCCAGCCGCCGGTTTCGCGGCGGGCAACGGCGATCGTGGCGACGCAGGGCAGGGACAGGAGGCTGTAAAGCATCATGCAGAACCCCTGCAGAGGCGTATAGTTGCCGCACAGCTTGTCGCGCAGGCTGTCCGACTCCTCGTCCGCCTCACCCACCGAATAGACTATCCCCATCTGGGCGACAAACACTTCCTTGGCGGCGAACGAACCGATGATCGCGGTCGCGATCCGCCAGTCGAATCCCATCGGGCGGACGACAGGCTCAAGGAATTTGCCGATGCGTCCGGAAATGGAGTGGGCGAGTTCCTCGCCCGCCTCAGCGTTGTCGATTTCCCCCATCCGTTCGCCGTAGCCGGCGGCGATGTCGTCGCGGTAGGCGGCGACGCCGGCGAAGAGGCCGGGCTCGATCGCGATCGCGGCGATCGCCGCCTCGCGACGGCGTTCCGCCTCGCGATATTCCCGGGATCCCTCTTCCAATCCCTCCGTTTCTTCGGCGAAGGCGGCTTCCATCTCCTCGAGGTTCGCGTCCGCGTCGGCGAATTCGCGCAGGCGGGCGCCGCCTGGCTGATTGAAGAGCTGCTCGAGCTTCGCTTCATAGACGCGTTCACCCTCGACGTAGCCGGATTCCTTTTCCCAGTATTCGTCGCGGACGCCGGCCATTTCCAGCTTCGCCTCTTCCCATTCCCTGAGAAACGATCCCTCCTGGCCAAGACCGAGTTCGGTTCCGAGTTCGGCGACGGCGTCCATATGCCCGGCGACGACCGCCTCGCGCGCCGCAGCGTAATCCCGGTCGAATTCGGGCTTCTTCGGGTAGGCGGTCATCGCCCAGAGGACGATGCTGACGCCGAGGATGATGGTGCCGGCCTTCTTGACGTACTCGCCGGCGCGGTCCCACATCAGTGTGATGACGGCGCGCAGCGTCGGAATGCGGTACGGGGGAAGCTCCATCACGAAAGGGACGGAATCACCCTTGAAGACGGAGGTGCGCAGGAGCCTCGCGCCCACGACCGCGAACACGATGCCGATGACGTAGATCAGCCACAGCATCCAGGCGTGTAGCGCTTCCGGGAAAAAGGCGGGGATGATCAGGGCGTAGATCGGAAGGCGTGCGCCGCAGCTCATCCACGGAAGGACGAGAATCGTCGTCAGGCGGTCCTGCCTGTTCTCGAGCGTCCTCGTCCCCATGATCGCCGGCACGGTACAGCCGAACCCGAGGAGCATCGGGATGAAGCTCTTGCCATGGAGGCCGATCTTGTGCATCAGCCGGTCCATAAGGAAAGCGGCGCGAGCCATGTAGCCGGTGCCCTCGAGGAAGGCGATGGCGAGGAACAGGAGGATGATGTTGGGGAGGAACACAAGCACGCCGCCGACGCCGCCGATGATGCCGTCGACGAGCAGTTCGCGAAGCGGGCTGTCCGCCGCCTTCGGCCAGAGGCCGGCCGCCCGCGAACCGAGCGCGCCGAAGGCGTTTTCGATCCATTCCATCGGCGGTTCGGCGAGGGTGAAGACGAGCTGGAAAACGATGTACATGAGGATCAGGAAGATCGGCAGGCCCAGAACGCGGTTGAGCAGCACCCGGTCGATCGTGTCGGAGACTTCGTGCCGTGATTCCGGGGTCATGCGCACCGCTTCGGAGCACATGCCGGAAATCCAGCCGTATCGGGCCTCCGCCATGGTGATTTCCGGGAAATCGCCGCTTTCCGCCTCGAGGCTTTCGCGCAGGCGGAGCGCCTCCTTGGCGACCTCCCGGTTGCACAACGCCGGGACGATTTCGTTGTCGCCCTCGAGGATGCGCGCGGCGAGCCACTTGTCCGGGAAGCGGGCGGCGTATTCGCCGTCCTTGCCGGTAAGCATACATTCGATGCGCTCGATCGCCTCCCGGACGCCGTGCGGATATTTGATTTTCTCGTATTCGCCGACCGGCTCCCCGGCGACCCTGGCGGCCGCGTCGAGAAGCGCGTCCGTGCCCTGGCCCTTGTTGCCGACGGTGGGCACGACAGGCGCCTTGAGAAAGCCGGAGAGCTTGTCGAGATCGAACTCGATGCCCCGCGCCTTGGCGACGTCGGACATATTGAGCGCGAACGCCATTTTGACGCCCAGTTCCATCATCTGCACGGCGAGATACAGATTGCGCTCGAGGTTGGACGCGTCGAGAACCTGCACCACCACGTCCGGCTTTTCGTCGACGAGAAAATTCCGCGCCACGACCTCCTCGGGAGAGGAGGCGGAAAGGGAATAGGTGCCGGGGAGGTCGACGATCGTGAAGGTTCCGCCGTTCCGCCTGGCGGCGCCTTCCTTTTTCTCCACCGTCACGCCGGGATAATTGCCAACATGCTGCCGCAAACCGGTGAGCGCGTTGAAGACCGTGGTCTTCCCCGAGTTGGGATTGCCGGCCAAAGCGACGACGATGTTGGGCATGCGGATTCCAAACGCTTTACACTTCACACAGTCGACGATAAGATAAATATGCCGCGCCCGGCATATTTCGCCGGATTCGCCATGACGCTATTTCACCCAGACGTTGTCGGCCATGCCGCTGGCGAGCGCGAGCCTGCTGCCGCCGACTTTCAGGACGATCGTATCGGTGCCGCCGCGTGCGAGCACCGAGACTTCGGCGCCTGAAACCAGCCCAAGCTCGGTAAGCCGCTTGACTTGCGCTTCCGGCCCGGTGATGCGCTCGATGCGACGCGGGAATCCGGCTCCGGCCCGTGAAAGCCTCATCGCCGGCATGCCTGTCCCCTTTGCCATGATCATGATCCGCTTCCTCTATGATAATGGGCGGTTACGCCCTTGTAACGACGACATTGGCCGCCTCGTCCTTGCGAAGCGACAGATGATACCCTTTGACGAGGATGTCGAGGGGATCGCCCAGAGGCGCCACCCGCTCCACCTGAATCAGGGAGCCCCTGGTAATGCCCATTTCGGCGATTCGCCGGCGCAACGAGCCGTCGCCCTTGAGCGAAACGACTTCCGCCTTGCCGCCGACCGGGATGGCATCCAGGGTCATGGATTCCTCCATGTGATGTTTCCTCTTCTTTATGCCTTCGCGTTTGAAGTCGCGGACGCAATCCTCGAGACACAGCAGACATTCGTTGGCTTCACCGCCCCCGCCGTGACACGCGAACGAGGCGTCCTTCAGCCATTCCCCGTCGTTCCGCGGGCATTTTTCGATAAAGGCGGCGAACTCGGCCAATTTCTCGACGATCTCCGCCGGCACCGAATGCTCCATGCCGCACGCCGCCGTCTCGGCCATTTCCTCGTCGACCTTGAGCACGTCGACAAAGAAATCGCGCAGCGCCTTGTGCCGCCACACCACATTCTCGGCCTTTTTGCGCCCCTCGGCGGTCAGCGTCACCGCCTCGTACGGCGCATAGTTGATAAGGCCCATATTCCCCAGGGATCGCAACGCCGCGGTCACAGTCGATTTATGTACGTTCAGCGCTTCCGCGATATCGCGGGAATGCGCCGCCTTATTGAACCGGCAGAGGTTGTAAATCGCCTCGAGGTAATCCTCCAAAGCCGGCGTCAGCTGTGCCTTTTTCTGCGTCGTCACTACGAACCCGTCCCGAGCCGGCGGCCCGACTGGCGCGTCGCACCGCGAAAAGTTTTGTACATAAAACTATAAGCCGCCGTTAACGAAAAATCAAGCCTTTTCCACAAAGATGCCGGGGATTTTTTAACTTGTTGGTGTGGATATGGTTGCGCTGATCCTATTCTTGCCCGCCCGGCATGCGGCCCCCTCGAACGCGTACCAGGGCGTTTTCGAAAATGATTGGCCTCATTGTAAACGCGCTAGCCGTCGCGCCCGCGGATTTTCGCCTCCGGATGTTTCTTCATGTAATCCTCGATGGCGGCGCGCAGCCCGTCCGTCGCCAAGTTCGAACAGTGCATCTTCGCGGCCGGCAGGCCGTCGAGCGCATCCGCGATGGAGTCGCGCGACAGCGCCATCGCCTCGTCGAGGGTCTTTCCCATCGCCAGGCCGGTCATGACCGAACTCGTCGCGATCGCCGCGCCGCAGCCGAGCGTCTTCCATTTGACGTCGGTGATCTTGTCGCCGTCGACCTTGATGGTGATGCGCATCATATCGCCGCATTGGGGATTGCCGACTTCGCCGACGCCGTCGGCGTTCTCTATTTCACCCATGTTCTGGGGATTTTGAAAATGTTCCATCACTTTCTGGCTGTACATGGCTTGGCTCTCCCGACGCAAACAGACGCCATTTGCGTATTTGTTCAACCAAAGACTGTCGCCGCGGCGGACGGCCCCCCGCGTACCGCGATGCGCCCCCATTTTATCCAAAGCGAAGGGGTTTGGCAAATTCCCCGCGGCGCGGGGACACCTTTTCCCTGTACAGGGCGAAATACTCGTCCGGCGTCGGTATCCGGCCGAAGCGCGCGACCGCCGCCGTCAGCGGCGACGACCCGAGGAACACCCGCGCGCCCGCGCCCATGCGGTTGTTGAAATTGCGCGTGCTGGTGGAAAACACGACCGCGTTGTCCGCGACCCTTGCCTGGTTGCCCATGCACAGCGAGCATCCCGCGACTTCCAGCCGCGCGCCCGCCTTTTCGAACACGTCCCACACGCCCTCTTCCATGAGCCGCTCGCGGTCCATGCGCGTCGGCGGCGCGATCCACAGCCGCTTGACGCCGAGGCTCGCGCCGTCCAGGATCGCGGCGGCGGCTCGGTACTGGGCGAGGTTGCCCATGCACGATCCGATGAACGCCTCGTCGACCTTTTCGCCGGCCCGTTCCGACAGCCGGGAAACGAGGTCGGGGTCATTCGGGCAGGCGATCACCGGCTCGGCGATTTCGGCGAAATCAACCGGAACGATCGCGGCATACGTCGCGTTCGGATCGCGTTCCAGAAGCGTCCCCTCCGCCAGCCAGCGTTCGAGCTCCGCCTTGCGGTTTTCGAGCGCCTCGCGGCATTCGTACCCGCCGTCGATCAGGGACTGAATGAGCTTGACGTTTTCGCCGACGTACCGGGCCACCCTGTCGCGCGAGAGGGCGACCGTCGAGGCGGCGGCGGAGCGCTCGGCGCTCGCGCACGCGAGCTCGAACGCCTCCTCCGGCGTGAAGCCGGAAAGACCCTCCATTTCCATGATCCGCCCGTTGAAAACGTTCTTCGATCCGGAGCCGGGGCGGTCGAGGAGGCCCATCCCCATCGCCTTGAGCGGGATATAGTTCACCGCGTCGCGAAGCGTGATGCCGTCCGGCGGCGTTCCCGAAAATTCGACCAGCACCGATTCCGGCATTTCGAGCGGGATAAAGCCCATCGCCGCGCCGAGCGCCACCAGCCCGGAACCGGCCGGGAAGGATATGCCCAGCGGGAAGCGGGTGTGCGAATCGCCGCCGGTGCCGACGGTATCGGGAACCAGCAGCCGGTTCAGCCAGGAATGGATGATGCCGTCGCCGGGTTTGAGCGCCAGGCCGCCGCGTTCGATCATGAAGGCCGGGAGCGTTTTTTGCATGGCGATGTCGCGGTCCGTCGGATACGCGGCCGTGTGGCAGAAAGACTGCATCACCATCGGCGCGGCGAATTCCAGGCAGGCGAGGTCCTTGAGTTCGTCGCGGGTCATGGGCCCGGTCGTGTCCTGGCTACCGACCGTGGTCATGGCCGGTTCCGCGTATTCGCCGGGAAGAACGCCGTCTTTGCCGCAGGCGCGGCCAACCATTTTTTGCGCCAGCGTATAGCCCTGTCCCGGGGCGCGGGGCGTCGCCGGGCGTTCGTAAAAGACCGCCGCCCGTTTCGCGCCGAGGATTTCCGCCGCGCGATCGGCGAGGCGGCGCCCGACGATGAGGTTGATCCTGCCGCCGGCGCGTCTGGCGTCGGCGAGGTCGCGGGTGAAGGGAAAGGCGGCGATTTCGCGCCCGCCCTCGACGATCCGCCCCGATCCCGCTTCGGGATCGAATTCGAGCCGGACGCGCATGCCGCTTTTGAGATTCGACGCGTCCGCCCGAATCGGCAAGCCGCCGGCGTCCATGAAGCTGGTGTAGAAGATGGGCGCGATCCGCGACGCGATCACCGTGCCGCCGCGGCGCTTGTTCGGGACGTGGGGAATGTCGTCTCCAAGCATCCACACAAGCGAATTCGTCGCCGATTTGCGGCTTGACCCGGTGCCGAGGGTATCGGCGGCGAAGGCGACGCAGCAGCCTTCCCGCCCGCCTTCGGCGCGCATCCGCGCGATGTCGGCGATTCCGCCGGGAAAACGCGTCTCGCCCATCGACAGGGCGTGGAGCGGAATATCCGGCCTGGTCGGGGCCTGCCTGGCGGGGGAGAGGTCGTCGGTGTTGACTTCCCCATCCACCTTGTAAACGGCGAGTTCCAGGCTTTCGGGCAGTCGTGGCGCGCGGACAAACCACTCGGCCCCGGCCCAGGACTCGAGCACACGCCTGGCGCCCCGGTTGCCGGACTTGTCCATCGCTTCCAGCTTCGGCAGCACGCTTTCGGCGAACAGGCAGCCGGAAAGCGCTTCCGCCGCCCGATCGGCAAGCGCTTCGATTTCGAGACACCCGGCGAGCGCCGCGAGGTTGTAGCCGCCAAGCATGGCGCCAAGCATGGCGATCGCCTCGGCGGGCGCGAATCCTTCCACCATCGCTTCGCCCTTGGCGACCTTGGCGAGGAATGCGGTTTTTTCCCCGGCGGCCGGATCGACGCCGGGCGGAACCCGGTCGGAGAGGAGAGCGAGAAACACGGCGAATTCGCCGGGCGCCTTTTCCTTCCCCGACGTCAGGAGCGCCGCCAGATCGCGGACGTCCTCCCGGGTAAGCGGAAGCGGCGGCAAGCCAAGGGCTTCGCGTTCGGCGACGCGGTCGGCGTAATCAGCGAACATATGGCGTCCTCCAGCCGGGGGCCGATAATTTCCGGATTTTTCGGATTGTCGGATAATGTTTCCCCTCGGCTCTTGCTTTTCTTCCGGCCCTGAATACAACTGAGACCGTAGAATCAGGGGAAAACCGTCAATACCATCGTATAGAATAATTGCTGGGGGGCTTCCCGTCCATAGGGGATTGCGGCGAAAACGCGAGCGTAGTTTGCCGATGCTGCCGGTAACAGCCAAAGCGCCCGAATCACGCCGCCGGTCGAAGCCGGTTTGGCGTTGGGTGGTGTTATGCCTCATTTTCGCGCCGGTGACGGCACGCGCGGCGGAGTATCCGGGCGTCGTTCCCGTCTCCGGGCAGATACCCACCGCGCTTATCGAACTCGACGGCACACCCTCGGAAGCGCATGACGGCGGCCAACTTTCCTACAAGTGGACCCAAATCGACGGCCCGCGCGTCGAACTGTCCGATCCCTCCGCCGCCAAACCCTACTTCCGCACCGGAACGCCAGGCCTGTACCGGTTCCAGCTTGTCGTTACCGCCAACGGACTCGACAGCGAACCGTTCGTCGTCGAAATCATGATCGAACGGGACAATCTGCCGCCTGTCGCCAAAATCGACCCCGAGGTGTTCGGCGAGGTGGACAAGGAGATGGTCATCGACGGGACCGCCTCGTTCGACCTGGAAGGCGAGGCGCTGATCTACCGGTGGCGGCTTCTTTCGGGCGGCAACCTGGATATCCCGCCGGCGGAACTGTCGAAGCCGGTGATCACGTTCGTTCCGAAACAGGACGGCGTGTTCGAACTGGAACTTGTGGTATCGGACGGCAAGGACGTGAGCCCACCCGTCCTCACCCGGCTCTACATCAAGCCGAGGCCGCTTCCGCCCGTGGCGCGGGCGCGGGCGGTGCCGCGCGAAATCCCCACCGCGCCGCCGCCGGAGGCTGAGGCGGCGATGGCGCCTCCGGAAGGCGTAAAGCCGGTCGCCAGGATCCAGGGCCCGGCCGTGGCGATGGTGGGCGAGAAAGTCATGCTCGACGCGCGCGGCAGCGGCGGATCGCAGGCGGCCAGGCTCAAATATTTCTGGCGGCAAAAATCCGGCCCCTTCGTCAACGACTACGAAGTCGTGTACGATGGCGCGGCGCAGCGCTTCGATCCGCCGAGGGCCGGCGATTACGAATTCGAACTTCGCGTTTCGGACGGCCGCCTCGAGAGTGATCCCAACGTGCACAGCCTGAAGGTGGTCAACGAACCCGAACCGCCGGTCGCGGTGGTGGAGGCGCCGACCCGCGCCATGCCGGGGGCGCTGGTGAAAATGGACGCCACCCGCAGCTTCGACCTCGAAGGGTCGAAATTGACCTACCACTGGCGGCAGACCGGCGGCCCCAAGGTGACCCGCTACCTGATGGACGAATCCCTCGGCGACGCCGCCCCCGCCTTCCACCCGCCGCAGGACGGGTTGTACAGTTTCGAACTCGTCGTCTCGAACGAACGCGGCATGCGCAGCAGGCCTGTCGAAATCGAAATCGAGGTCGGCGCCGCCCGCCGGCCGCTGTCCATCGCCATCGCCGGCCCGCAGGTGACGAAGACGAACGAGCGTTTCGTCCTCGAGGCGGTGGTGGAAAACGAGCCTCGGGAGGACCTGACCTTCCTGTGGCGGCAGTCGGACGGCCCGGGGCGGGTTCTCGACCAGGTCGAGGGCCGCAGTCTGGGCCTGGTGATCACCCTTCCCGGGAGATACGTGTTCGATTTGACGGCGCTCGACCGCGCCGGCGTCCGGGGGACATCGCATCAGGTGATCGAGGTGTTTGGAACGCCTGGCGCGCCGCAACCGCCGCCGGAACGCCAACTCCAGCATCAATCGGGAGTCATCCGGCCGCCGCCCCTGCCGACGACCCCGACCGCGCCGACTCGACCGGTGCAGCCGCTTCCGAGGGCGCATGCGGAAACGCGCCAAACGCCGGCGCCGCGTACCGACATCGAGCCGCTCGCGCCCTTGCCGACAATGCCGCAATCCGGAACCGCCGGGGCGCTGGGACCGCTCGTCCCCATACCGGGCGCTGTCCAGCCGGCTCCCGACATTCCCGCCAGCCATTTACGGCCGCCGCCTGTGACGCCGGTCGCGCCCGGCACCGCGCCGACGGAAATGCCTGTGCTCGAACCAATCGCGGCGATGCCGCAGCCGCTGTCCCCCGCCCCGCCCGCGCAACCGCGAGTCGTCGGCGAAGCGCCGAGACGACCGGCCGCGCAGATTCATCCGGAAACACGCGGCGGCGAGCCGGCGCCCGTCCTGATGCCGCCGCTGCTGTAGAGCGGCTTCCCGTAGTGCGCCCGCGTCGTTTTACCGCCCGCAATCCGGTGTTTTCCCGAATTGGAAGCTCATCGAGGGGTACGCTTCCATGGATAAAGGGGATCGAGCGCATGCCCAAGCCACGCCGCTCCGCTAAGCCGGCGCATGAACGTCGACACCGGGAGCCGCCATCGGTCCGCGCGCGGCCGCGCAGGGAAAAAGCGGTCTGGCCGCCCGGCAATCTGGTCGTTCCCGCGCCTGCCGCGCTCATCAGTTGCGGCAAACCGCCGACGCCTCCGAACGTTCTCGCCATCGCCTGGTGCGCGAACGTCAACAGCGAGCCGCCGATGTTGTCCATTTCGGTGCGGCCCTCGCGATTGTCATACGGCATGATCGCCCGGGACGGCGAATTCGTGGTAAACCTGCCGTCCGTGCGCGAGGAACGGACGGCGGATTATTGCGGCGCCGTCTCCGGCCGCAAGGAGAACAAGTTTTCGATCCTCGGCCTGACGCCCGAACCGATCGCCGGCGTCGGCGTTCCCGCCATCGCCGAGTGTCCGCTCAACCTGGCGTGCGTCGTGGACCGGACGATCCCCCTCGGAAGCCACGACCTCTTTCTCGCCCGCATAGTGTCGGTCGCGGTGGACGAAAGCCTGCTCGACGCGCGGGGCGCGCTGAATCTCGACCATGCGAACCTGCTTTGCTTCGCGCACGGGTTTTATCACGAACTCGGAAAAAAGCGCGGCAGGTTCGGGTGGTCGGTGAAAAAACGGCCGGGTGGAAAAAAGGGGAATGCGCGCCCGTCCAGGTAGAAGGCGCGCGGCGGAAAATGGCTTTTCTGCTTGCACAAGATTTCCGGCAGGGGTTTAATTAAGCGGATGTGGCGTCGTTTTCGATGCGCCGCCATGGGGATCGCCGCACAGGGGAGGCACGAGAATGGGTATTTTCAAGGCATACGATGTCAGAGGCACCTATCCGGACCAGGTCAACGAAACGCTTTTCGAGGCGATCGGCATGGCCGCGCCGCAAGTGCTCGGGGCGAATCCGGTCGTCGTCGGCCGCGACATGCGCGCCTCCGGCGTTTCCCTCTCCCAGGCCATGATCAGGGGGTTGACGAAGGCGGGTGCGGACGTCGTCGACATCGGCATGGCGTCGACTCCCATGCTCTATTTCGCCACCGCCTTCTACAAGGCGGGCGCCGGCGTCCAGATCACCGCCAGCCACAACCCCGCCGCCTACAACGGCTGCAAATGGTGCCGCGAGGACGCCATCCCGGTCGCCTACGACTCCGGGCTGGCGGACATCGAAAAGCTGGTCAAAAAGAACTCGTTCTCCACGTCTGAAAAGACCGGCGCCATCGCCACCGGCGACGTCGAAGCCGAATACCGCGCCAACCTGCTCAAATACGCCGGCGGCATCAAGCCCCTCACCGTCGTCGTCGACGCGGGCAATGGCGTCATGGGCGCGTTCCTGCCGCACCTGTTCGCCAAGCTCCCCTGCGAGGTGATCCCGCTCTTCTTCGAGCCCGACGGCGACTTCCCCAACCACGAGGCCAACCCGATCAAGGCCGAGAACATGAAAGATCTCGTCGCCAAGGTGCGCGAGGTCGGCGCCGACCTCGGCGTCGCCTTCGACGGCGACGGCGACCGCAGCATGTATGTGGACGAAAACGGCGAGATCATCCCGGCGGACTTCATCACCGCGCTTCTCGCCGGCGAAATGCTCGACCGCCAGCCCGGCGCGACCATCTTCTACGACCTGCGCAGTTCCAAGGTCGTCAAGGAGGAGATCGAACGCCTCGGCGGCGTCGCCGAGATGTGCCGGGTGGGGCATTCTTTCATCAAGGCGATGATGCGCGGGGAAAACGCGATTTTCGCCGGCGAACTGTCCGGTCATTTCTATTTCCGCGAACTCCACTTCACGGACAACGCGGAAATGGCCATGATTTCCGTCCTTTCCGTCGTCTCCAAATCCGGGAAAAAACTATCCGAACTCATCACGCCGTTCAAGAAATACTTCGCGACGGGCGAGATCAACTTCGTGGTCGACGATGTGCAAAAAACCATGGACAAGGTCGAGGCGACGTTCAAGGACAACGCGAAGGAGATTTTCCACCTCGACGGGCTGTCGATGTATTTCGACGGCTACTGGTTCAATCTGCGCGGCTCCAACACGGAACCGGTGCTGCGCCTCAATCTTGAGGCCGACGCCGCCGATATCCGCGACAAGGCGTTCAGGGAGGTCAAGAAGGCGACCGGCGGCAAGCCGGCCGACGGCCATTGATTCAACAGTTGAAATTCGATCGACTTGCGGGGACCCGGGGATTTCTCCAAAAGTCCACATGAACAGGAAATGCCACATATGCCGGGCGCGGCCCGAAATTGGGAACACGGCGGATGGGGGCCGCCCTGTTCCGCGTCCGTTTCCCTTGGCCCTTTCATGGCCGCGCACAGTCGGGGGAATTGCGGCTCTGGACAGTACACGGCATACAGGTGCGCCGCATCCGTTCATCCGGATGCGGCGCATTCGTTATGCGTGGTTTTTCGGCGATCGCGATCTCGGCCATTCTCCCCGACGGTCAGAAACCGCGCGGGATGTCATGCCCCTGATAGGTGACCCTGCCGCCGGCGTCGATGACGACGAACGTCGGAAAGCCGGCGATGTTGAAGCGCCCGGCGACCTGGCTGTGGCGATCGAGAAGGACGGGGAAGCCGGGACGATAGGTTTGGGCGAAATGCATGACAAGGTCGGGCGATTCACCGACGTCGATGCCGTACACCTGCCAGCCCCTGCTCCGGGCCGTGTCGGCGATGCGGTTCACTTCGGGCAGAGCCTGTTTGCAATACCCGCACCAGGTCGTGAAAAAGAACAGCGCGGCCGGTCCGCGCACCGCCACTTCGCGCCCGTCGAGCGCCGGAAGGCGGAACATGGGCGCCCCGGCGGTCTGGCGGGACGGCGGCGTCTGGCCGGTGTTCGGCCTGCCCTGCCCCTGCCTCGGACCGCCTCCGCGTGACG
The DNA here is from genome assembly GCA_031254915.1 of Planctomycetota bacterium. Classification (GTDB taxonomy): domain Bacteria; phylum Planctomycetota; class SZUA-567; order SZUA-567; family SZUA-567; genus JAIRTL01. Next base: position 67,262 of record JAIRTL010000005.1, on the reverse strand, counting down.
GCGGCGGTTCAGGCTCACCAGGGCAACCGGCCAGGACAAGACAGGAGAGAAGCAATGTCGCTACCGAAAGACGTTTATTCATGACGGCTCCTACGCTGGAGTTGACGCGCATCGCAAGATCGCGGCGAAATAAACGTCGCGAAACGGGTTTATAGGAACTCCCCACCCATTTTCCGTTTTATCGGATTTCCTTTCATAAAAAAAAGGAAAACATTCGAACTCGCATGAGGGCAGGGTCATGTAATTCCGCCGGTTGGCAAAGGGCGGGCACGACGCTTTCCAAATATATATACTGGCAGCGTCTTGAAATTGTGGTTTCCCGGACCGTGCGCGGCAAGCGATGCGCCCGGGAAGCGAATGTGGAATTGGGCTGCCCCAACCCCCATTTTCGCAATTTCGACCCGCGCACAGTATATAGAGGCCGCCTGTCCTTTGCCCAACAATATCCGGCGCGGGATCGGATAAAAAATCGAGAAGCAAATGACCCCGGCATGAGGGTGTTGTATTTTCCCGTCCGCTTGCATACGATATAGATTGAATCGTCGCATTCAATGGCGGCGATCAGGCGAAGGGAACACAATACACAGCATGGCAGACTCCAGGCGGCCGGCCGAACCGGTCGACTCGTTGATCGATTCCTTATCGGCGCGTCTGAGGGAGACGGGCGCGGCGCTGGCGGATTCCGTTTCCATATCAGCCTCCGCCTCCCGATCCCGGCGGCTGGACAGCGCCGCTTCCCCGCCCACCGTCGACGGCATGGAAAAAGCGCTCGAATCCGGCCTCAACAGGACGCTCGGCCTGGCGGACGGCGATTTCCTCGCCGACCTCTTCGGCGGCGAGGGCGAAGACGACCCCTCCCGCAAGGACTACGGCGACCGCTATCATTACATCGACGAACTTGGCGAGGGCGGCCAGGGAAAGGTGCTCCGTTTCCACGATTCGGTGCTGGACCGCGACGTCGCCATCAAGGTGGTGAAGCCGCCGTACACGGGGGAGCGCGAGCGCCAGCTCGAGAACGAGGCCCGGCTCGGCGGCATGCTCGAGCATCCGAACATCCTTCCCACCTACGACCTGTGTCGCGACGAAGCCGGCAGTCCCTTTTTCGTCATGAAAAAGGTCGAGGGCGTCACCCTCGACGACCTCCTCAAGCGCGCCCACGCCGAGGGGGGCGCGATCCGCTCCGACCGCGACCGGGGCGAGCTTTCCCGCCGGCGGCTCATCAACGTCTTTCTCCAGGTGTGCCACGCCATGGAATACGCGCATTCGCGCGGCGTCTGCCACCTCGACCTCAAGCCCCAGAACGTCAAGTTGGGACCGTTCGGCGAAGTGTACGTGCTCGACTGGGGCTTCGCCGCCCGCGAGGACGACCTGCCCAGGGTTGTCGCCGGAACGCCCCTCTACATCGCGCCGGAGCGCTTCAAGCCGGGAAAGCCGGACGCCCGCTGCGACATTTATTCCCTCGGGGTCATGCTGTACCGCATTCTCGTCAACCAGCTTCCGCGCAACGTCGGCAAGGTGAGCTTCAAGGAATTCCGCAAGCGGATCGGGGATTTCCCCGTCATTCCGCCGCGCGAGCGCGACCCGTCCCTGCCGCGCGACCTCGAGGCGATCGTCATGAAGGCGATCAGCGGGGACCCGGCCGACCGCTACCAGACGGTCAAGGACCTCGCGGACGACCTCGAGCGCTACCTCGACGTCCTTCCCATCACCGCCTTCCGCGAGGGCTGGAGCGGCAGGGCGCTCAAGTTCTATCGCCGCCACAAGGCGCCGGTGATCGCCGGCACGGTGATGCTCATGGCGACCCTCCTCACGGGCGGCGCGTTTCTGCGCGCGCGGCACGCCGCTTTCCAGGCCGAAGAGGCGGAAAGGCTGGTGAAGGAGGAGACGGAACGCCGCATGCAGACCAACCTCCGCCTCGCCATGGCGGAGGAGGAGCGTCGCGAGGCTGTCCGCCGCCGCGCCACCGCGCGGGTGCCGCTCGAGAAAGGCACGGAGATTCTCGACAAATCCAAATCCGCCGTCGACAAGGAACGGGACAACGTCAAGAAGCTGCAGCTCCTTCAGCCCGCCATCGACCTGTTCACCCAGGCCGTCACCCTCCTCGAGGACGGGCGGAAGGACTCGCCGGACGCGGCCGAGGCGTACTACGCCCGCGCCCGCGCCTACGAGCAGGCGAGGGAAATCGGCCTCGCGGCCCGGGACTACCGCCAGGCGTACCTGCGCGACGAATCGTACATCATGGCGCATTACTATCTCGGGCGGATCTATTTCGACATCGACCGCAATCCGGAGCGCGCCATGGCCGAGTTCCAGGCCATGAACTACAGCGATCCGGGGAACGAGTTCTCCGAACTCGGCAGGGCGTATATCGAAGCCCACACCGGCCGCGACGGCCCGGCGCTCGAGCGCGTCGCGCGGATCGAGGCCGCCGACCGCGCCTCGCGGGGCGAGACGGCGGGCGAGGAATCCTGGCGCAATCCCGGGCTCTATGAAATCTGGCTCATACGCGGGCTGGTGCACGGCCGCCGGGGCGGCGAGTTCTACGATCCCGAGGAGGCGATCGAGGCCTACGGCCATTACATTCTTTACCAGCCGGACAAGCCGTCGGCCTATCTGAACCGGGGCATCCTCCACCAGGAGATGCACGGCAGGCTGCGAGCCGAGGACCCGGCCGCGGCCGAGGCGGAACTTGACAAAGCCCTCGCCGACTACACCCAGGCGCTGGCCGTGAATCCGGAATTCAAGTGGGCGCTGCAACACCGCGGCTACGCCCTGTTCAAGCACAAGAACGACATCGAGGCCGGCATGCGCGACATCGAGCGCGCCCTCGAGATCGACCCGCATTACATCGCCGCCCTGTTCGACCGCGCCGCCATCAGGGAGGTGGGGAAGGATTTCGCCGGCGCGAAAAGCGATTACGAATTGATTCGCCGGATCCAGCCCGAGAACCGGAACATCGACTACCGTCTCGCCATGCTCTGCCTGTATATGGACGATCTCGCAGGCGCCGAGGAAAACCTCAGCCTCGCCATCCCCAAGGCGCCGGGCCGCGCCGACCAGGGTATCCGCATCCACCGGCGCGGCGTGGTCCGGTTCCTCCGGGGCAAGTACGAGGAGGCGGAAAAGGACTTCGACCGCTCGCTGGAGCTTCGCGCCGACGGCAAGGCCTACCCCGCCCTGATGCGTTGGCTGACCTTGTCCCGGCTCGGCGTCACGCCCGATCCCGCGGATTTCGCCCGCCAGATGCAGGTCGGCCCGGACAAACCCTGGCTCGCCCTCGTCGCCAGCATGTACCTTGGCGAAAATCCCTACGGCGAGGACCAGGCGATCGCCCTCGCCGACGCCCCGGAGGCGCTGTGCGAGACGGCGTTCTATCTCGGGGCGCGGTCGTGGGTGCGCGGGGAGACGGTGAACGCCCTCGCCTTTTTCCGGCAGTCGCTCGATTCCGGGATGCACATCTTCATGGAATACAACATGGCGCGGATCCTGGCCCAGCGCATCGCCTCGCGGGAGGAGGACGCCAAGCGCCTGCCCGACCGCGTCACGGCCGATCCGCCGCCGACCGTGCCCTCGATGTCCGATTTGGTGAACACATCCCCTTGACGGAAAGTTGGTGACCCGCTTGAACTCCTCCGACGCCGATTCCGGATTCAGCCATTTTCGCACCACCGCCTGGTCGGTCGTGCTCGGCGCGCAGAACGCCGACGCGGGCCCGAACCGGCAGGAGTGCCTGTCCTTCCTGTGCCGCAACTACTGGAAGCCGGTGTATTACTACATCCGCCGCCGCGGCCTGAACCACGAGGACGCCATCGATCTCACCCAGGAATACTTCGCCACCTTCCTCGAGAAGGACTACGTCTCCATCGCCGACCGCGAGCGCGGGCGCTTTCGCACCTTCGTGCTCGTGACCGCCAACCGCTTCCTCTCGAAGCAACTGGCGAAAAAGGCGCGCCGCGAGCACGCCCTGTCGCTCAATTTCATCACCGTCGACAAGAACGGCGACGAAATCACCCTGCAGGAACTGGCCACGGGCGAAACGGCCGAGGACGACTTCAACCGGCGCTGGGCGCTGTCGCTTCTTGAATCGACCTTGGAGCGGATGGAGGCGGAATGCGCCGACGGCCGCCGCAGGCAGTATTACCTCGCTTTCCGGCGGTACATCGAGTCGAGCGGCGATCCGAACCCGCCCAGCTACCGGGAGATCGGCGAGGAGCTGGGCGTCACCGAAATCGACGTCACCAACTTCCTTTACCGCGGCAGGAACATTTTCCAGAAGATTCTCCGCTCCGAAATCAGGGAGCTCGTCTCCACCGACGCCGAAGTCGACATCGAAATCGAGGCGCTGAAGGAATATCTCAGAAGGTAACCGTCAAGGAGCATCATGAACCCACGCATCGTCATCACCGGGGTCGGCCTGACCTCGCCCCTCGGCAACACCCTCGCGGAGCACCGCGCCGCACTCCTCGCCGGCACGCCCAAAATCGGCCTTCTCACCCCGCGCTACATGGAGGAATGGCCGGCCGGCATCTGCGACTTCCCGGTCAACAAACACCAGTCCCGGAAGGACGCCAGGCGCGGCACCCGCGCCGGACAGATCGCCGTCTACTCGGGCCGCGAGGCGCTTCTCGACGCCGGGCTCGACGTCGCGGCGCTCGATCCGTCCAGGGTGGGCGTGTTCATCGGCATCACGGAACACGGCAACGTGGAGACGGAAAACGAGGTCGCGGCCATCAAGGAATACGACTACGACGTCAAGTACTGGTCGCACCACCACAATCCGCGTTCCATCGCCAACAATCCGGCCGGGGAACTGACCCTGAACGCGGGCATAACCGGGCCGCACTGCACCGTCGGCGCCGCCTGCGCGGCGGGCAACTACGGCATTGTCTACGGCGCGCAGCAGCTCATCCTCGGCGAAGTCGACTACGCCGTCGCCGGAGGCGTGTCGGAGGCGATCCGAACCTTCGGCATTTTCGCCAGCTTCCTGTCGCAAAACGCGCTCGCGCGAAATCCGGATCCCAATCGCGCCTGCCGCCCCTTCGACCGCGACCGCTCCGGCATCGTGATCGCCGAGGGCGGCTGCCTGTATGTGCTTGAACGCCGCGACGACGCCAAGGCGCGCGGCGCGAACATCGTCGCCGAGATCCTCGGCTGGGCGGTCAACTCGGACGCGACCGATTTCGTCCTCCCGAATCCTGTCCGCCAGGCCGAAGCGATGCGCCTCGCGCTCCACCGCGCCGGCCTGCGGCCGGAGGACGTGGACCTCATCAACGCCCACGCCACCGCCACCCCCGAGGGCGACCCGCGCGAGACGCGGGCGATCAAATCCGTCTTCGGCGACGACTGCCCCGCCTACGTGAACGCGACCAAGGGCTTCATCGGCCACGCCATGGGCGCGGCGGCGGCGCTGGAACTGGCGGGCAACCTGCCGGCCTTCGACGACGGCCTCGTCCATCCGTCCGTAAACATCGACAACCTGGACCCGGAATGCGCGTTGCCCCGTCTGGTCGTGAACGAGACGGCCAGGGCGGACCGGCCGGTCCGGGTCATCCTCAACAACAGCTTCGGCATGCTTGGCATCAATTCGGCGCTTGTCGTCGGCAAGGGAGCGTAGCGATGTCCGACAAAACCATGGTGTTCACGGAAACGGAAATCGCCGCCCGTGTGGCGGCATTGGGCAGGCAGGTCCGGGAGAATTACGAAAAGATCCTTGCCCCGGGCGAACAGCTCCTCGCCGTCGGCGTCCTCAACGGCGCGTTCATCTTCATGGCCGATCTGGTGCGCGCCATGGGCGACCTCCCGGTGGAGGTCGACTTCGTCCGCCTGTCCAGCTACCAGGAAAAGGACACCTCGTCCGCCGAAGTGGTGATGACGAAAAACATCGAAAAGGAAATCAGCGGCCGGCATGTGCTTGTCGTCGAGGATATCGCCGACGCCGGCCTGACCCTGGATTGGCTGATCGAATTTCTCAAGAAACGGAATCCCGCATCCGTGAAGGTCGCCGTCGCCGTGGACAAGCTGGCGCGGCGGGAGACGCAGGTGCCGCTCGACTATGTCGGCTTCACGCTCCATGACGGCTTTCTGGTCGGCTACGGCCTGGATTATGCGGAGCGGTTCCGCACGCTGCCCGCAATCTACGAGGCGCGGACGAAATAGTTTGACGCCGTATTCCCGCAACATGTCCGCCAATCCGGCGTTCCATGACGGGAAAAGGAGGCCGACGCCTTTTCCGTCCATCCTCAGGGCCCGCTTCGGCAAAGCGAAGCGGATCGCGGTTTTTTCTTCCCTTTCGCCATAGTTTCGGCTAAAATTGACGCCGTGTTTTCGCAAATTGCGGAAACGGTGGAGGGGTGCGTCCCGTATTCTTGTTTTCCCGATTGGCGGTTTCCGATGATCAAATACGCCGTAACAGTCTTGGCGCTGGGTTTTCTTCTTCTTTTCGCCGCCGGATGCGACGACGGCGCGCAAACGGAAAGCGGCATGGGTTCGATCGGAAGCGGCACGGCGCATTATGGCGCTGGCGGCTCGCTTCCGGGAAACTGCGCGGATTGCTCGGTGAACTGACGCGCGTCTGATATTTCGGCGCGCCGCGCGCCGCTTGCGCGGCCGGCCGATTGCTTCACAACCTATTCCGGTTGAAAGTTTTCGTTCTCCCACCGCGTCCATCGCCCCCAGGGCGGTCGGGGCGCCGTGGGCGGGGAAGCGCGAAGAACGTTGGAACGCTTTCAGCGGGAAACAGTTTGATTGGCGCTAACCATGCTTAACGGTTTTCTTTTGTTTCCCGGCCAGGGCGCGCAGGTCGTCGGCATGGCCAAGGACGCATACGACGCCGGCGGCCACGCCGTCGCGCTGTTCGAGGAGGCGTCGGAAATACTCGGCTTCGACCTCGCCAGGATGACCTTCGAGGAGGACGAAGCGACGCTCGCGAGAACGGAGAACTGCCAACCGGCGCTTTTCGTCGCCTCGATGGCGCTCCTCGACGCGCTCCGCGAGCGGCGGCAGATCCGCATCACCGGCGCGGCCGGGCTGTCCCTCGGCGAATACACCGCGCTTACCGCCCTCGAATCGGTCGATTTCGCCGACGCCGTCAGGCTCGTCCGCCGGCGCGGGGAATTGATGGAGGCGTCCGCGCGCGGCGAACATACCGGCATGGCCTCGGTGATCGGGCTTGAAGGCCCGGCGGTGGAGGAGGCGTGCGCGAAGATCGTTTCCGACGGTCTCGGGCGCGTATACCCCGCGAACTACAACAGCCCCGGCCAGGTCGCCGTCTCCGGAGACGCCGCCGGCCTCGACGCGGCGGAGGCCGCCTTCAGGGAGGCTGGCGCGCGCCGGGTCATGCGCCTGAACGTTTCCGGCGCCTTCCACTCGCCGTTCATGGCCAAGGCGCGGGAAGGGCTCGAAAGGGCGCTCGCCGAGACCTCGTTCCGCCGTCCGATGGCCAAATTCGTGAACAACGCCGACGCCAAGGCTCTTGTCGATCCCGAGGATATCCGCGACTCGCTCGCCCGGCAGCTCACGTCGCCGGTACGCTGGGAACAGAGCGCGAGGCTTATCGTCGGCATGGGGGATACGCGCTTTTTCGAAATCGGCCCCGGCAAAGTGCTGACAGGGCTCATGAAGCGGATAGCGCCGGAAGCGCGGGCAACCCCCATCAACACCCTCGCCGACATCGAGGCGCTCCCGGACCAGTGAAACAAACAAAATGCGTAATTCATACTTGTCGTTCAAGGAGTCGTCATGCGGGGAAAAACCGCCGTCATCACCGGAGGCGCGCGCGGCATCGGCGAGTCGATCGCCAAGCTGCTGGCGAAAATGGGCGCCAACATCATAATCTGGGACGTTCTCGAGGACCAGGCCAGGGCGACCGCCGACGCCATCGCCAGGAATCACGGCGTCAAGACGCTCGGCGCCGCCGCCGACGTGACGAGGGAAGCGTCGGTTGAAGCGGCCCTCGACGCGGCGGTCAAGGAATTCGGCGGCATCGACATCCTCGTCAACAACGCCGGCGTAACCCGCGACGGACTGCTTATCCGGATGAAGGAAGAGGATTGGGACTTGGTGCTCTCCATCAACCTCAAGGGGGTGTGGATCTGCACCAAGGCGGTCGCTCGCGTCATGCTCAAGGCCAGGAAGGGCTCAATCGTCAACATCGCGTCCGTCGTCGGCGTCATGGGGAATGCCGGCCAGGCCAACTACTCCGCCTCCAAGGCCGGCGTCATCGGCTTGACGAAAACCTCGGCGCGCGAATTCGCCGCGCGCGGCGTGCGCGTCAACGCCGTCGCGCCCGGCTTCATTCGCACCGCCATGACGGACAAGCTGTCGGACGAGCAGCGCGGCAGGCTGCAAAGCATGATTCCGCTCGGCGAACTGGGAACGCCCGACGATGTCGCCGACGCGGTCGCCTTTCTCGCCTCCGACAGGGCGCGGTACATCACGGGACAGACTATCAATATCGACGGCGGGATGGTCATGTAATCGGTACGTCCCGCGCGGACGGCATTTCTTTTCGGAAAATGCTTGTATTTTTTTGCGTTTTCGCTTTTATAGAGCGGAATCGCATCCATGCGCGGCTTCGCCGTTGGCATGGGAGGGGTAATTGTCACAGGACGGGCGGAGGCAATTCACCGCTTGAAAGCGTTCACATTACGGTTTTAGAAGGGACACGGTCATGAGCATGAGCCGCGACGAAATCAAGGAAAAGGTCATCGACATCACCTGCGATCAGCTGAAGGTCAGCCGCGACCAGGTCAAGAATGAATCGGCTTTCGTCGAAGACCTTGGCGCCGATTCCTTGGACATCGCCGAACTGGTCATGGAATTCGAGGACGAGTTCGATCTCGAAATTCCCGAGAACGAACAGGGTATCCGCACTGTCAACGCCGCCGTCGATTTCATCTACGGCAAAGTCAATGGCTGATCGGGTCGAGCCCCCCGGCTGGATCCGACGGGCGCGCTCTCCGGGCCGGACGGTCGCGACATAAGCCGACGTCCCGGAGCGCCAAGCGCCCGCCGCCTCCCGCGAACCGGGATGTGCCGGGCCCGCCCGGCGCATCCCGGCGCCGGAATCGCGCCGAAGCCACTCAGGAAAGGAAATAGCGGATGCCCGACGCTTCAAAGCGCCGAGTCGTCGTTACCGGTATGGGCTGCGTCACGCCGGTCGGCAATGATCTGGAAACGACCTGGGACGCCATCGTCGCCGGTTCTGCCGGCGCCGACGTCATCACCCTGTTCGACCACGCCGATTTCGACGTTCATTTCGCCAATGAAGTCAAAGACTTCGATCCCACCGGGTACATGGACGCGAAGGAGGCGAAGCGCGCCGACAGGTTCGTGCATTTCGCCATGGCGGCGACGCGCATGGCCTTCGAACAATCCGGCCTTTCCGGCGCGGCGTTCGACTCCGAGCGCGCCGGCTGCGTCTATGGTTCCGGCATCGGCGGCATCATGTCGATCGAGGAACAATACATGCGCTTCGTCAAGAAGGGACCGCGCCGCATCAGTCCCTTCACGATACCGCTTCTCATGATCAACGCCGCCCCCGGCCAGATCGCCATCGAGTTCGGCCTGCGCGGGATCAACTACGCCACCGTCTCCGCCTGCGCCAGCGCCACCCACGCGCTCGGCCTCGCGCTGCGCCACATTCAGCACGACGAGGCGGACATCGTCGTCACCGGCGGCTCCGAGGCGGCGATCTCCATCCTCGGCCTGGGCGCCTTCGCCACCATGGGCGCCCTGTCCCTCAGGAACGACGACCCCAAAACCGCCTCCCGTCCATTCGACAAGGAGCGCGACGGCTTCGTCATGGGCGAGGGTGCGGGCAGTCTCGTTTTCGAGGAGCTCGAACACGCGAAAACGCGCGGCGCCGCCATTTACGCCGAGGTGCTTGGCTACGGCTTCACCGACGACGCCTTCCACATCACCGCCCCCGAGGAAACGGGCGACGGCGCGGCGCGCGCCTTCGCGAAAGCGATCGCCGACTCGGACCTCGCTCCGGGCGACATCGACTACATGAACGCCCACGGCACCTCGACCCTGTACAACGACCGCACCGAGGCCCTGGCCATCAAGAAGGTGTTTGGCCCCGACATCAAGGTGGCGGTGAGCTCCACCAAAGGCCATACCGGCCATCTGCTCGGCGCAGCCGGCGCGATCGAGGCCATCTTCACCGTCAAGGCGATCGACACCGGCGTCGTGCCGCCGACCATCAACCAGTTCGTCCCCGATCCCGAGTGCGAAATCGACGTCACGCCGAACGCGGCGAAACGGCGGGACATCAGGTATGCCTTGTCCAACAACCTCGGCTTCGGAGGCCATAACGCCACCATCTGCTTCGGCAGGTACGAGGATTGAGCGCCCCGGGCCTCGGCCCGGCTTGCCTGGGGAATTTTGAACAATACACCCGCCCGCCGCGAATGAATCGGCGGGCGGCGTCACTGAAAGCGCGTGAATAAAGACTTTTTTCGCGGATTCATCGGGTGCGCCCGACGGGCCGGAACGAAACGCGACAGCGAGAGGAGACACGAATGCTTGAGTATTTTCTGACCGAAGAACAGCAAATGATGGTGGAGACGGCAAAGGAGATCGCCGAAAAGAAGATCGTTCCGGTGCGCGCCGAGTACGACGAGAACCAGACCTTCCCCAACGACGTCTTCAAGGCCATCGCCGACGCCGACCTCACCGGCGTCTACATCCCCGAGGAATACGGCGGCTGCTCCGGCGACACCCCGATCATGAACATGTGCCTGGTCACGGAGGAGCTCTCCAAGGCCTGCGGCGGCATCTCCCTCGCCTTCGCCGGCAGCGCGCTCGGAACGCTGCCGATCATCCTCTCCGGCGGCGATGAACAGAAACAGCGCTGGCTTCCCAAGGTCGCCTCGGGCACGCTCGCCGCCTTCGGGATCACCGAATCCGACGCCGGATCCGACGCGGCGTCGATGCGCACCACCGCCGTCAAGGACGGCGGCGACTACATCATCAACGGTTCGAAGATGTTCATCACCAACGGCGGCGAGGCGGAAATCTACTCCATCTTCGCCATGACCGACAAAAACAAGGGTGCGCGCGGCTGCTCCTGCTTCGTGCTCGAGAAAGGCATGCCCGGCTTCGAGTTCGGCAAAAAGGAGGACAAGATGGGCATCCGCGCCTCGGCGACGCGCGAACTCATCTTCCAGGACTGCCGCGTTCCCGCCGCCAACATGCTCGGCCGCGAGGGTTCCGGGTTCATGACCGCCATGAAGACCTTCGACAACTCCCGTCCGGGCGTCGGCTCCCAGGCGCTTGGGATCGCCGCCGGCGCGCTCGAGCTGGCGGTCGAATACGCCCGTCAGCGCAAGCAGTTCGGCCGGCCGATCATCGCCAACCAGGGCTTGCAGTGGATGCTCGCCGACATGGCCATGCAGGTCGAGGCCGCCCGCGCCCTCATCTACGCCACCGCCCGCTGGATCGATTCCGGCGCCAAACGCCCCACCGGCCCCTCCGCCATGGCCAAGTGCTTCGCCTCCGATGTGGCGATGAAGGTCGCCATCGACGCCATCCAGGTCTTCGGCGGCGTCGGCTACACCAAGGAATACCCGATCGAAAAGTACGCCCGCGACGCCAAGATCACCCAGATCTACGAGGGCACCAACCAGATCCAGCGCGACGAGATCGCCCTGGCGCTCATCAAGGAGGCGGCGCGCAAGTAAGTCGGCTGTTTCTTTCCGGCCGGAACCACGCGAACCCGTCGGCCGGCGCGGATTTTTTCCCATTCAGGATCCGCCTCCCGCGTCCGCCGCGCCGCGGCTATCTACGCGCGGCGGCAAGGCGATCGGAGCGGATTCCCGCTTTCGCCCCTGGCGCGTTTTCGGAAATGATTGGCCTCGCTGTCGCGTTTTCGGGCTCGACTGCGCCAACCGAAAACGCGCCGGGGAAAGATCAACTATTTGCGAACACACCGTAATGACTGGAGAACCGGCCAACGGATGCCCAGATGAAGGAGTCAACCTTGCATATCGTAGTGTGCATCAAGCAGGTGCCGGACACGACCGAGGTCCGGATCAATCCGGAGACGAACACCCTTGTGCGCGACGGGGTCGAATCCATCATCAACCCCTTCGACGCCTACGCGATCGAGGAGGGAGTGCGCATCAGGGAGCGTCTCGGCGAAGGCAAGGTGACGGTGGTGACGATGGGGCCGCCGCAGGCCGACGCCGCGCTCCGTGAAGCCATCTCGGTCGGCGCCGACGAAGCCGTCCTTCTCTGCAGCCGCGCCTTTGCCGGCGCCGACACCTGGGCGACCAGCTTGACGCTGGCGCAGGCCATGCGCAAGCTCCGGCCCGACGTCGTCCTCGCCGGCAAACAGGCGATCGACGGCGACACGGCGCAGGTCGGCCCCGGCATCTCCTGCCACCTCGACTGGCCCCAGGCCTGCTACGTCTCGAAGATCCGCGAAATCGAAAAAGGCGGGGCGGTCGTCGAATGCCTGATGGAAACGGGCAAGGAGGTGCTCGAGGTCCGGCTTCCCGCCGTTCTCACGGTCGTCAAGGAAATCAATGAACCGCGCCTGCCGTCGTTCAAGGGCAAGATGCGCGCCAAAAAAGCGGAAATCACGATCTGGGACGAAAAGGCGATCGACGCCGATCCGGAAAAAATCGGCCTCAAGGGATCCCCGACCGCGGTCAACCGCATCTTCAGCCCGCCGCGCCGCTCCGGCGGCGAGATGATCGAGGCCGAGACAGCCGGCGACGCCGCGAAGATTCTGATCGCGAAAATCAAGGAACTGCGGATCGCGTAGGAGAAGCGCCCCGACTTTGTCTCGTTTCGCATACGTACAAAACCAAGGATCTTCCATGTCCGACAATGCCCTTCTCATCAACCCGAAAAAATGCGTCGGCTGCCGGGTCTGCGTCAAGACCTGCCCCTTCGGCGCCCTGGAAATGGACGGCAAGCTCGCCGTCGTCAACGTCAACTGCACCTTCTGCGGTGCCTGCGCGCCGTCGTGCAAGTTCGACGCCATCTCCCTCGTCAAGGCGGAGAAAGAGGCCGCCGTCAACCTCGCCGACTACAAGGGCGTCTGGGTCTTCGGCGAACAGATCGACGGCGTCGTCCAGGGTGTGGTGCACGAACTTATCGGCAAGGGCAGGGAACTCGCGGACAAGCTCGGCGTACCCCTTTCCGTCCTCGTGCTCGGCCACGACATGGACGAACAGTGCCGTGAACTCCTCGAATACCCGGTCGACCGCGTCATCCAGGTCGACGACCCGGAACTCAGGCACTACGCCAGCGAACCCTACGCGCAGGTGGTGTCCGGCCTGATCGCCGGGAGAAAACCGGAAATCTTCCTCGCCGGCGCGACCGCGATCGGCCGCAGTTTCCTGGCGCGCGTCGCCGTCGCCGTGCGCACCGGCCTCACCGCCGACTGCACCGGCCTCGATATCACTGACGACCGACTTCTTCTCCAGACCCGCCCCGCCTTCGGCGGCAACATCATGGCCTCCATTCTTTGCGCCAAGCACCGCCCGCAGATGTCCACCGTCCGTCACAAGGTCATGCAGGCGGCGGAAAAGGACGGCGGCCGCGGCGGCAAGGTGGAAAAGCTCGGCGCCGAGGGAAAGCTCCCCGCGTCGCGCACCAGGCGCCTCGACTGGCTGCCCGAGCTGTCGGAAACAGTCAATCTGGTCGAAGCCGACATCATCGTGTCCGGCGGTCGCGGCCTTGGAAGGCCGGAATCCTTCCGGATGCTTGAAAAACTCGCCAAACTGCTTGGCGGCGCGGTCGGCTCGTCGCGCGCGGCGGTCGACTCCGGCTGGATGCCGTACAGCCACCAGGTCGGGCAGACCGGCAAGACGGTGCAGCCGAAGCTCTATATCGCCTGCGGCATATCCGGCGCGGTGCAGCACCTTGTCGGCATGCAAAGTTCCGACCGCATCATCGCCATCAACAAGGACAGGGACGCCCCGATCTTCGGCGTCGCCACCTACGGCTTCGTCGGCGACGTCTTCGAAGTCGTTCCCGCGATGATCCGCGAGCTCGGCGGCGAAGCGTAACGGCGCCTATTGTAAAAACATCGGCGTGCGCCGCATGGGGAGACCTTTTTCAGGGTCTCCCTCTTTTTTTTGCAACGCCGATAGGGCGTTTTGCGCAATTGAATGGATATCCAACTGCGCATTTCGGCTTGCCCATCGCATACCGCTCGCATACCTCTGCGCCCCGGACGGCCGGATCCAGCCCGAGTCGAAGGACGCCATGCGCCGCCGGAGGCTCGCCTTCCCGGACCCCGGCGACGCGCTCGCCCCGACATTCGCCATGCCGATGCGGCGGCGGGAAAACGCGGCCGCGTCGGCTGCGCCGGAGCCGCACCGAATTTGCGGCTGGATGGAAGGGAACCGAATTATGGGAGCCGCAGCCCCCCCGATCGGGGCGGACTCTTGGGCCCGGGAGCGGCGAAGCTGATGTCGGGATCGATGAAGATGCCGTCCGTGTCGTCATACGCGCCCATGTACGAACCGATGCCGCAGGCGCCGGAAGCGCTCGCCGGCGTCGAATCCACGAACACCCTGATGGAGGACGAGCGCGAAAAACGCGCCGGGCCCCGCTTTTCATTCCCCATGGCGCTTCACTTCTCCGGATCGTACCACGACAGCGAGTCGACCAGTTCGTCGTGAATGTTTCGTCCGGAAGCGACGATCGCGAGCCGGCCGCGGATCGGCCGGACCGTCGCCTTGCCGCCCGCCGCCTCGACGAGCGCGACGCCCGCCGCCACATCCCAAGGATTGACGCCGTATTCGACGAACGCCGAGGCCTTTCCGGACGCGACATACGCCAGGTCGAGCGCCGCCGCGCCGAGGTTCCTCGTCTTGCGGATGCGCTTCGACAGTTCCAGCGTCACCTGCCGCGTGAAGACGAGCTTTCCGGGCGTATTTCCGAGCGCGGCGATGACGAGCGCGTCCTCGAGCGATTCTTCCTCGCGAACCCGCGCCGCGACGCCGTTCGCGGTCGCGCCCCGCCCGGCGGCGGCGCAATACAGCCCCCCTTCCATGACGGCATAGGTGACGCCGATCACCGGCACGCCGAGGCCACCGGCGGCGTCCGCCGATTGACGATAGCAGGCGAGGGTGGAGCAGAAATGCGGAATCCCGAAATAATAGTTCACCGTGCCGTCGAGCGGATCGACGTACCAGATGAATTCCGCGCCGTCGGTTTTGCCCCCCTCTTCCGCCAGGACGGCGTGGTCCGGAAAGCGGGAGCGTATCGTCTCCATGATCGCAGCTTCGCAAAGCTGGTCCGCCTCGAGCTTGATGTCGCCCTCCAGCAAGGCGAGGACGCGCAGCTCGCCGCCGAAGCGGTCGCGCTGGATGTCGCCGGCGCGCCTGGCCGCCATGACGGCTGTTTCAAGCATGGCGCCGAGCGGAATGTCCTTCATGGCTTTCCCTTCCGGTCAGTCGCCGCGCTTCATGGCGATGCGGCCGGCGCGGACCATTTCCGTCACGCCGTAGGTTCCCGCCAGCGACAGGAAGGAGCGCAGCTTCGCCTCGTTCCCGGATATCTCGATGACAAGATGCCGCTCCGACACGTCGGCGATGCGGGCGTTGAAGACAGTCACGAGATTGAGAATCTCCCCTCGCCTGTCGGGGGCGGCCTTGACCTTGACGAGCGCCAAGTCCGTTTCGACGCAGGGGAGGTCGGAAAGTTCCGTCACCTTGAGGGTGTCGATCAGCTTCGACAACTGCTTGCGTATCTGTTCGAGAGTGCGGTCGTCGCCGAGGACGGAAATGGTCATGCGCGAGGTCGCGGCGTTGTCCGTCTCCCCGACGTTGAGGCTTTCGATGTTGTAGCCGCGCGCCGAGAAGAGGCTCGCGATCCGGGCGAGGACGCCGGGCTTGTTCTCCACCAGCGCGCTGAAGACGTGACGGCGGACTTTGGGGGGCATGGGCGCTTCCTCCGTATGCTGTGCCGGGCGCGATTCAGCGCCTGGTGATGATTTGATCGAGCGGCTCCCCGGCGGGAACCATCGGATAGACATTCGCCTCGCGGTCGATGCGGACGTCGACGAGAACCGGCCCGGGGTGGTCGATCGCCTCCTCGAGCGTCGCGGCGGTCCGGTCGCCGGAATCGAGCGTCAGCGACTTGATGCCGTAGGCTTCGGCGATGGCGACGAAATCGGGATTGTCCGAAAGATTCGTGTGGGAATAGCGCTTGTTCCAGAACAGTTCCTGCCACTGGCGGACCATGCCGAGGTAGCCGTTGTTCATGAGGATGATCTTCACGGGGAGATCGAGGCGCTTCACCGTCGCCAGTTCCTGGATGTTCATCTGGATGCCGCCGTCGCCGGTGACGCAGAAGACGAGGTTGTCCGGCAGGCCCAGTTGCGCGCCGATGGCGGCGGGCAGGCCGAAGCCCATCGTGCCGAGTCCGCCGGAACTGACCCAGCGGCGCGGGCGCTGGTGGTTCCAGTACAGGGCGGACCACATCTGGTGTTGGCCGACGTCGGTGACGAGCACGGGGTCGCGGTCGCGGGACAGGCGGTTCATCTCGCGGAGAACCCGCTGCGGCGCGACCGCGCCGGCGTACTCCGGAACGTCGAGGGGCGACGACGCCTTCCATTCGGCAATCCTGGCGAACCAGGCTTGCCGTTCACGACGTTCGAGCTTGGGCAGAAGTTCGCGCAGGATGTTGTCGGCGCCGCCGATGACGGGGAGATCGACGCCGACGTTTTTCGACACCGAGGTCGGATCGATATCGACGTGGATCTTCTTCGCCAGCGGCGCGAAAGCGGCGGTCTTGCCGGTGATGCGGTCGTCGAAGCGGGCGCCGACGGCGATGAGAAGATCGCAGCCCATCACCGCCTGGTTGGCATAGGCGGAACCGTGCATGCCGAGCATCCCGAGCGAAAGGGGGTCGTCCGAGGGGAAGCAGCCGAGGCCCATAAGCGTCGTCGTCACGGGGAGGTTGGCCTGGCGCGCGACTTCGCGAAGGTGTTCGGACGCGCCCGAGGAGACGATGCCGCCGCCGACGTAGAGAACGGGGCGCTCGGAGGCGTTGATCATCTGCGCGATGCGGTCGATCTGGCGCGGATTTCCCTCGTAGGTCGGCTGGTAGCCGGGGATGCGCACCGAATCCGGGATCGGTGCGTTGATCTCCGTTTTCTGGATATCGGACGGGATGTCCACCACCACCGGTCCCGGTCGTCCCGAGCGGGCGATATGGAAGGCGGACTTGAGCATCGACGGCAGGTCGGACGGCTTTTTCACCAGATAGTTGTGCTTCGATATCGAACGGGTGATGCCGATGACGTCCACCTCCTGGAAGGCGTCGTTGCCGATGAGCTGCGACACCACTTGTCCTGTGACGGCGACTAGCGGCGTCGAATCCATGTAGGCGTCGGCGATGCCGGTGACGAGGTTGGTGGCGCCCGGGCCGCTGGTGGCGATCACGACTCCGACCTTGCCGGTGACGCGGGCGTAGCCCTCGGCCGCGTGCGCGCCGCCCTGCTCGTGGCGAGGCATGACGAGCCGGACATCCTTTTCGTCGTAGAACTCGTCGAACAGGGGAATGATCTGCCCGCCGGGATAGCCGAACACCAGGTCCACCCCTTCGCTTTTCAACACCTCGATGATGGCGCGAGTGCCTTTCATATGCGTCTCCTGCCGCTGTGTCCAGGTAACGAAAAGCCCCGGACCTTTTAGGCCCGGGGCTGATGACAGATTCGAAAAACGCGTCAGCTCAGGGCTCC
The DNA here is from genome assembly GCA_031254915.1 of Planctomycetota bacterium. Lineage (GTDB taxonomy): Bacteria > Planctomycetota > SZUA-567 > SZUA-567 > SZUA-567 > JAIRTL01. The sequence continues at coordinate 49,552 of JAIRTL010000005.1, read as the reverse complement.
ATTCGGATATGGTCGATCGCAATCGACTCGCCAACCGCGACAAGGACGACCATTCCGACGCTCTGAATCATGATTTTCCCCGCTCCTTCATTACAAAAACTCTACCGGCACACGGGACGGCTGTCAAGAATTTATACCGATGTCGGTTTGAAATTGGGAAAATGGGGATGGAGGTTGCCCTGTTCCGCACCCGTTCCCCCATCACCGCCCAAGCGGTATGAATTCCTCCACGTCCATGGCGTAGATGATGCCGCCGCCCGGCTCGTTGAGCGTTTCCACCGTCTTGATCGCCTCGATGATGGCGGGAAACTTCTCCTGCTCGGCGACGATGTAGAGCATCTCCTTCTCCGGGACGAGCGTGATGCCGAAGAACTTCACGTCCTCCTCGGTGCCGGTGCCGCGCGCCGAGAGGATGGTGCCGCCGGCCGCCCCGGCCTTGCGCGAAACAGCCATGACATCGTCGGCGTACCCGGAATTGACGATGACGGTGATGAGCTTGTATCCGGACGGCATTTTCCTGCTCCTCGTTCTGGTTTCTGATTTCGGTTCCGGGCTGTCGGAACCCGTGCGCAGATACAGTTCGGGAACCCGCAGGAGAAGCGCGAGCCCCGACAGCTTCCTGTTCCGCAATGCCGCCTCCTTCACCGCCTTGACCACGTCGCGGGCTTCGTCGGCCATGACGATGAAGGCGACGTCCTGCTGGATGTCGGCGAGGGACAGCGCCTGGAGAAACCGGTTGTCGCCGACCGATTTTCCGAGGGCCAGGGTGCCGCCGCGCGCGCCTCCCCCCTTCGCGGCCTCGACCAGCTTTTCCCCCCGGTGTCGGCCGACCATGCACACAAGCATTTTCGCCGGCCGTTCCACAAAGTCATTCATTGCCGTTTCCTTCCGTCGCGGGACGGGGCTTCCTTTCCGCCTCGGCCTCCTCCTGCCGCTTTTCGACATGCTTGAAAACGAGCCCGAGGATCTGGATGGTGATGAGCGGCGCCATGGCGATCATCGCCACCATCCCGAAGGCGTCGGTGGCGGGATTGCCGCCGCAGGCGAACGACGCGCCGAGCGTGAGCGCGAGCACGAAGGTGGTGGACATCGGCCCCGACGCAACGCCGCCCGAATCGAAGGCGATGGCGGTGAACAGGGGCGGCGCGAACCGGGTGAGACCGAGCGCCAGAACATACCCCGGCACGAGGATCCACCAGATCGACAGGCCGGTCACGACCCTGAGCATGCCCATGGCGACGGCGAGGGCGATGCTCACGGACAACGCCGCAAGCATGATCGAGCGCTTGATGTGGCCCCCGGAAACCTCTTCCACCTGCTCGGTGAGCACCCACACCGCCGGCTCGGCGATGACGACGACGGCGCCGAGAATCATGCCGACCGGCAGCAGGCACCAGCCGCCGGCGATGGCGCCGAGGCGGTGCCCGAGGGACTGCCCGACCGGCGTGAAGCCGCCGTTGACGCCGACCATGAAGATGACGAGGCCGATGAAGGAGTAGACGAGGCCGAGGATCATTCTCTTGACCTGCTCCGAAGGGAGGCGGAGCAGGAAAATCTGGAAAAGGAAAAAGATAATCATCAGCGGCGACAGCGCCAGGGCGATGTCCCGCGAGACGTGGGGAATTCCGCTCGTGAAAGCGCCGATGAGCGACTTCGCCTGGTCCGCGACCGCCTCCTCCGGGATCCGGTCGAGCCGGATGGAGGAAAACAGGCCCATGACGGCGACGGCGGCGATGGGACCGATGGACGCCAAGCCGACGTAGCCGAAACTGTTGTCGCCGCCCTCCTCCTTTTTGACCACCGCCGCGACGCCGATCCCCATGGCCATGATGAAGGGGACGGTGATGGGGCCGGTGGTGGCGCCGCCGGCGTCGAAGGCGACGCCGACGAACCCCGGGTCGACGAAGGAGCAGACGAAAAAGACGAGAATGTAGAAGCCGATCAGGAGCACGGGAAGCGGCCACTGCATGAGGACGCGGACCATGGCGATGACGAGGAAGATGCCGACGCCGACCGCGATCATCAGAAGAAGCGAGAACTTGTTCAGGTCGGGCGCGATCGATTGGACCTGGTTCGCCAGCACCTGGACGTCCGGCTCGGCGATCGTGATGGCGAAGCCGATGAGAAAGGCGGCGACGAGAATGAGGATGAGGTTGCGCCTCTTCGTGAGCGCCGACCCCACCTTCTGCCCGAACGGCACCATGCCGATGTCCGCGCCGACGAGAAATATGCCCAGTCCGAGCATGAGGAGAACGCCGCCGACGATGTATTTCGTCAATTGCCCCTCGGGGAGGGGGGCGATCGCGAAGTGGAGCGCCACGACGATCAGCATGACGGGAATGACCGATACCGCCGATTCCCGGATTTTCGCCACGAAGTTCGATTTCAAACCAGACTCCCCGCCGCGAACGGCGTTTATGTTTTCAATGATGAGCGGACACTATGCCAAGCGCGGTCCGGAGTTGTGATTCCCTCGACCGTGCGCGGGTATGAAATGGCTGGCGCATTGTGCCCAAATGCTACGAAAGACCCGGCCTCCGGGATGCGGCGGGACAAACCGACATGCGTAACGGGATGTCCATTCAACTTCGCAAAACACCCCAAGGAAAACAGGTGCGGAACAGGGCGGCCCCCATCCTCAATTTTCACAATTTCGAGCCGCGCCAAGCATATCGTACTATCCTACCGTATTCGGGGGACGGGAAGCAATATGGAAAATGACGAACCGGCGCGCCGGATCGCCATCGGCGCCGAATGGGGACGGCATGACTGTGCGGCGTCTATGAGCGTTCCCAATTTGCGTTTAGAAAGCGTTCAACCGAAGGTGTCGATCGGCAGGGGCATTTTCACGTTGTTTTTGGCGAAAATACGCCGAGAGAGAAACGCAACGAAGGATCGACGCTTTCCAAATGTGAAGTTTTCGCCGGCCGCCGCCCGAAATTGTGAAAATTGAGGATGGGGGTCGCCCTGTTCCGCGTTTGCTTCACTGGGTCATTCCCCGGCGGCGCACAGTTGAGGAAATCACAGCTCCGAAACGTGAACGGCATAAATGCTCCAACGGTGGTTTGTTCGATTCTTTCCAAAAGTTCACTGAACATGTTCCGTGAAAAAAGCGCCCGGTTTATCCATTAGGTTTGCAGGCGGATCGGGTATCGCTATAATAAAGGACGCGTTTTCCAGGACAACCTTGCGGGACTGAAAGATTCTCTCCGCCTCCGGGCGGAGTGTGATGTTGTTTTCATCCTCTAACCGAGATCACCCGACGACGACATGACTCTACGCAGAAAAATTCTTTTCTCCTTCATCGGCCTCATGCTGATCAACGGTTTGATGCTGGTCATCATGATCGAGGCCGCCTACCTGTCCGGGGACGCCTTCAATCCGGAACGTGGCGACGACATCTGGGCCCCGGGCCTTTTCGCCATCGCCACGGCGATCCTCATCGGCCTGACCGTCATGTCCGCGATCCTGTATTGGACGCTCGAGCGGCTGGTGCTGGGGCCGCTGGACGACATCGTCCTCGCGACCCGCCAACTCGCTTCGGGAGAGCGCGCCATCATTCCCGTCGCCGGCAGGCGCGACGAACTCGGCCAGCTCGCCGAATCCTTCAATTACATGGCGGCGGAGGTCGGCGAGGCGCGCACCCATCTCGAGGACAAGGTCAGGGCGGCGACCGCCGAAATCGAGAAGACGCAGAAGGATCTCGCCTTCACGGAACGCCTCGCCGCCACCGGCAGACTCGCCGCCGGCGTCGCCCACGAAATCAACAACCCCCTCGGCGGCGTCATGAACGCCCTCGCGCGCCTGAAGAAAGGCGGTCTCACCCCCGAACGGTCGGCTGAATACTTTTATCTCTGCGAGGAGGGGCTCAAACGCATGCGGGGGACGGTCAGACGCATCCTCGACTTCTCCCGGAAGCGGCCGGAGGTGGCTCCGACCTCGGCGAGCCTCGCCGTCCGGCAGTCGATGGAACTGATCAGGCACATGCTCGAACCCGCCGGCGTCACGCTGGTGGACGAGGTGGAGCGGGACGACCCGAAACGGCCGGACCGCTTCAGGGTGATCGCCGATTCCGGCGACCTTCAGCACGTTTTCCTGAATCTCCTCATCAACGCCATAGACGCCATGCCGCGCGGCGGCACTCTCACCGTCAGGACGGAGCGGGTGATGGACTGGATCGTGGTGGAGATCCGCGATACCGGCACCGGCCTCACCCTCGACGAGGTGTCGGCCAGCTTCGAATATTTTCACACCACGAAACCGGTCGGGAAAGGCACCGGCCTCGGATTGTCGATCGCCCACCACATCGTCGCCGGATACGGCGGCGCCCTGACCCTGAACAGCAACAAAGGGGAGGGCACCAAGGCCACGGTCGAGCTGCCTGCCGCGGACTCCGGTCGCGCCATCAAGCCGGCCCTGGCCGCCTCGACCGGCGTGCGAAGCGGAGGAACCAGGGCATGAGGATTCTCCTTGCAGACGACGAGGCGCTTTTGCGCATCACGCTCCGCGACGACCTCGAGGAGGCGGGGCACGCCGTGACCCTCGTTTCCGACGGGGACAAGGCGCTGGCGCAACTCGCGGACCACCGCTTCGACTGCGTGGTGACGGACCTGCGCATGCCCGGCGCCGACGGCCTTCAGGTCATCCGCGCCGCCAAGAAGAGCGGCGCCGACGCGGTGGCGATCACCGGCCACGGCAGCATCGGCCTCGCCGTCGAGGCGATGCGCGACGGCGCCTACGATTTTCTCGAAAAACCCTTCCTCGGCGAGGCGCTCGTCAAGGTGCTGGACCGCATCGGCGAAAAACGCTCCGGCAAGAGCGCGACCGGCATCTGGCGCGGCGAGGACGGCCCGGAACGGAACAAGCGCGGCTTCGCGCAGGTCGTCGGCGGGGTGTCGGAGAGCTTCGCGAAAATTCTCGGAATCGCCCGCCAGGCGGCGATCACGGATGCGACCCTGCTCATCGTCGGCGAGAGCGGCTCCGGCAAGGAAGTGATAGCCAAGGCGATCCACGAGGAAAGCGCCCGCTGGCGCAAGCCGTTCGTGGCCGTATCCTGCGGCGCGCTGTCGCCGGCGCTGCTCGACGACGAACTGTTCGGCCACGAAAAGGGCGCCTTCACCGACGCCAAGAACGAGCGCGCCGGCCGCTTCGAGGAGGCGGAGGGCGGCACCCTGTTCCTCGACGACATCGACGACATGCGCCTTGACACGCAGGTGAAGCTTTTGCGCGTCCTTCAGGAACGCGAATTTCGCCGCATCGGCGGCATGGAGTCGCGACGGGTGGACATCAGGGTCATCGCCGCGTCGAAAACCGATCTCGGGGCGCTCGCGGCCGAGGGCCGCTTTCGCGCCGACCTGTATTACCGGCTCCATGTCCTGCGCATCGACCTGCCACCCCTGCGCGAACGACGGGGCGACATCCCCGATCTGGTGCGGAGCTTCGTCGCCAAGCACAACCAGGGGCCGCTTCCGCATATCGGCGCCGACGCGATGTCGGAGATCGTATCCTACGACTGGCCCGGGAACGTCCGCCAGCTCGAAAACGCGGTTTGCCGCGCCCTCGCCCTGCGCGGCGGCGCGGAGGAACTGAGCGCCAGGGACCTCCTCCCGCCCGGCGCGGAAACAGGCGGCGACGGCGACCTGTCCCTCGCCTCCGCCGTCAAGCGGGCGGAACGGGCGCATATCGGGAAAGTGCTCTCCATTCACGGCGGCAACCGGTCGCAGACCGCCGCCGCCCTTGGCATCAGCCGTAAAAACCTGTGGGAAAAGATGCGCCAGCTCGGCATCGGCGACTGACACGGAAGCCGGAACAGCCGCCCGCGCCGAAGCGGACCGGGGAGGGCCCGCATGGCCGGACGCTACGCCGGGGTCGACCTTGGCGGCGCCAACCTGCGGGCGGCGGTCGTGGACGACGGCCTGACCCCAGCCGATATTTTCGCCGCCGCCGGAAACGGCGACCCGACGCCGTTGCGAACCGCCGAGGAGACGGGCCGCTTCCCCGGTGTTCCCGCCTCGGACGTGGCGGAACCGGTCAACCCCGGGCGCTACGTCATCTCCCGCGGCATGATCCAGGCCGGAGCGCCGCTTTTCGACGCCGTCCGCTCCACCCGCCTCGACCGGAACAAGCGCCCCGGCCGCACCATGGAAATCCTTTCCGCGCAACTCGGCGGCAATGCGGGCCTTATCGGCGCCGCCGGCCAGGCTCGCATCCGCCACGAGGCGAAAGAGCAGGATTGCACCCATAGACGCGTATTCATACAATTGATTCCTTGCCCGCGTCCGGCGGCGAGGGACGCGCGGCATATATACCGGCTACGGCCTGGAATTATGAAAATAGGGGAGAGGGGACGCCCTGTTTCACCTTCGTTTCCCCAGGTCATTCCATGGCCGCGCACAGTTGAGGGAATCACAACTCCGAACCGTGATGCGGTATATTTATACTGGCACCGACAATGCGGTGGAAATTCTGATCGTGTGCGCGCGGGCCGATCCGGACGGATGCCCGTTTTGCCGTTTCCCGGTTGCCCGGCCACGGGACAAGGAATGAGTCCATGCGTGTAAAGTGCCCTAATTCAGACATTTATCTTGATCTCCCCAATGACCGGATGGACATGAAGTTCACCTGTCCCGCCTGTAAAAAGGTTCACCGCGTCACCATCACCATCTCGACGCCGGGGGAAGCGGCTCCGGCGGTCAGAAAGACGCAGCCAGTCATGCCGAAGAAATACGCGACCGGCGCCTATGCGCCTGTTGTGGACATACCCATTGACGCGGATTTCGTCCTTTTCGACGGCAAGGGCGGGGGAAAAGGCGTCGACCTCGGACAGGCCGCGCCTTTCATCGACAGGAAGATGTCCGAGCGCAAAACGGAATTTTTCCGCGATCCCCCGAAACGCGGGGAACCGCAGCCCAAAGCCGCCAAACCGGCGCCGACGCCCGAACCCGTGTCGGCTCCCGGCCCGTCGCCGGAATTCGCCGCGAAACCGAATCCCGCCCCCGAGCCGGAACCCGCACGCGAACCGCAAACGGAAGCCGCTTCCGGATCCGCGGCTGAAAAAGCGCCTGGCCAAACGATGGCGGAAACCGGAAAAAGCGCCGCCCTCCGGGATTGGCTCACCGACGCCGACACGCCCGGCGCGGTGGCGGAACAGCCCCATGCCGCGCAGGCTGGTCCTCCGCCCATGGGCCAACCCGGCGCAAGCGCCGATCCGGAACCGGCGACGGGAACCTCGGGTCGGGCCGTGTGGGAATCGGGAAGGTACGCCAAGCCTTCCTCGCGGCGCAAGCCGCGCCGCCGCAAGGGACCGGCGGTCGCCCTTTTCCTGGCGGCGCTGATCCTCGCCGGCGCCGGATACCTCGGATGGCAGCAGCACCGGTTCGATGCGGCCACGGCCGCCCTCGGCGAACGGCTGGCCGCGGCGGACCGCCGCTCCCGCGACGGCGACTTCCATGCCGCCGCCGCCGAAGCCCTGCTGGCTCGGGACGAACAGGCCGGCCGTTCCGGCATGAAGACGGTCGAAAACCTGTGGAACGGGATCGCACCGAGCGTCGGCCTTGCCCAATTGGGCTGGACCGATTATCGGGACGCGGAGCAAAAAATCGATGCGCACCTGCGGCGGGAACGCCTGTTCGACCAATTCATCCGCGACGTCGACGAAGCGGAGCCGGACGGGATCGCGCCGGCGCTCATGCGCTTCACCGACGCCGCCGCCGGCGATCCGCTGCTTTTGCGCGCCGCCGGGGAGCGGGCCGTCAATGCGGCGCTCGAACTGGCGAGTTCCGGGGAAACGACGCCCGAGGAATCGTTGAACGAAGGGCGGACCGTTCTCACGCGGCTCTCGCCCCTGCTCGATCCGCCGGCGCGCGAGCGCCTTGAAAACGAACTTGACGCCAACATCGACCGGCAGGGCGAACGCCTCCGGGAAGAGTTCCGTTTCGAGTTGGCGGACATTGCCGCCCTCGGCCGGGAGAGCGGCGGCGTCGCCCTCGACCGCTACGCCGCCATCCGGGAGCGCGCGGTCATGCTCCCCATGACGTTGCACGCGTTCCTTTTCGACACGGAGGAACCCTATCTTCCCGCGCTGGCGGACGAAGCCGATCTGCCGGCGATCGAGCAGATCTCGAAATTGACCGGCATCATCGACGAGGCGACGGCGCTCGCACGGGGCATCCTGTCCGCCGAGGCGCCCATCGACGGCGCGCTCGAGTACCTGGCGGAAAAGGCGGGCACGGAAACGACGCCCAATCCCGCCCTCGCCGCCGAGGCGGCCAGACGCGTCGACGCGGCCGAAATGGAGGCCGACCTGCTCCTGTCGATTCGCGAAGACCTCTACTTCCGTCTCCAATCGGAAAACCGGCGCGGCGAAATCTCCCCGGGCGCGATGATCGCCTGGAGCTTGATCCGTCCGGCTTTCGGCGATCCGCGCGTGCGGATCGATCCGCGCACCGCCGATTTCGGCCCCAAGGCCTCGACCGTCGACATGATTTTCCAGGGCGTTCCGCTGCGGGTGACGATGTCGGAGGAGGATTACGAGACTGCGGTGCGCGCCGACGCCTATGGTTTTTCCCTCCATACCGGCTGGTCGCCCCTGTTCTACAAACCTCTCGCCTGGCTGGCCGGGATCGCGCGCGGCCTGCGCAAGTCCGGGGTCGATCCGGCACAATATCCGGAATGGAAGGTGGTCGAGGGACCGGGCGGCCTGGCGGCGGTCACGCCGCGCATCGGCGTTTCGTCCGCGACCGCCTACGGCATCGCGGCCGATTCGGCTCCGGACCGGCTTCTGTATTTCGACGGCGGCGTCCACCGCGCGACCGACCTGCCGCCTCCCGGCGACGCGGACGCCCACGGCGATGCGTTCCGCAAGGCGGCGCAACGGCTGCACGAGGGGATCATGGCCGACGAATCCATCCCCCAGCCGCTTCGCCAGGCCCTGGCGCCGGTGCTCATGGGCGCGTATCTCCCGATCGATCCCAGGGACTACCTCGACACCGAATTCTGCCGCCGGCTTATCGAAGCCGACTATCTCGACTATTTCATCGAGCCGCTTTCGCCGGCCCGGCGCGCGGAACTCGCCGAATACCGCGAGGCGCTCGGCAAGCTCGAGGCCGGGTACGACGTCTTCGTCGCCGACCTGGGAGACGGGCGCACGCTCTACGCCACCGCGCGGCTCGAGGACGAAGCCGCCCTCTCCTCCCCCGCCAACGACCAGGATCCCGACACCGGCGAAAGCCTCCCCGACTACGAATGGCGGCTCGAGGAAGGCGAAAAGACCGTTTTCTATTCGCCCCTGCCGATGCGCTACGTCTACGCCTTCTCGCTCGCCGAGCGCTATCATGGCGAACACCGCATCCGCCCTCCCGGCGTGCCCGAGCGCGTCGAAGTGTGGCACGCGACCCATGGGCTGACGGCGTCCTACGACGCCGGCGCCGACATGGCGGACGGCAGCCGCGAAGCCTGGGCGCGCGCCATCGCCAGCGACGTCGGCGGCCAACTGCCGCCCGTCTACGGAGAGCCGGGCTGGAACTTCCCGCTTCATGTCCTCATCCGGAACGACCAGGGAGATCCGCTCTTCCTCGCGACGCCCGACGGCCTTGTCCCGAGCCCCGACTTCGGCGGCATCGGGGACGCCGACGAACGCCGCGCGGCCGAGGACGAATGGCTCGACGAGGCGGCGCGCGTCCTCGCGGACCCGGGCGGACTGGGATTGATCTTCCACCAGTTCTTCCGCTACTGCTCCGACTCGCCGCTGCCGGAAATGCCCAACCTCATCGGCAGCCACTTCGGCCACCTCGACACGCACCAGACCGTCTACGAATCGCTCGAACGGCGCTGGGTCGGGAGACTGATCGGCGACTGCGACGACCTCGCCGAATTTTTCCAGGTCCTCACCAGCCGCCAGGGCAAGCTGTCCCATGTCATGAACCTCCCCGCCCACGCTGCCTGCGGCTACGCGGACAGGCTGGCGGAGGACCGCTACCGCTTCGTCGTGCTCCAGACCGGCAACGTGCTGCAGTTCACGGGATCCACCCTGAACGAGGCGGTCGAGGCCGCCTACCGCTCCTTCGACCGGAGCGGCGGCGAAACGCACATGACCATGGACGCGGTGCCGATCTTCCTCCGCTTCGCGGACGAGGAAACGCGCACGCCCTTCATCCTTTCCTCGCGCATCTACGCCGACCGCGACTACTCCGAGGCGATGATCCGCGTCCAGGGCTACTGGCACGAATACGTCTTTTCGGCCGCGATCCGCGAGATGGAGGAGATGCTCGAGACCGACCAGGAGGTCGGCAACATCAAGGAACTGGGCTCCCTCTACCAGCGCGTGAGCCTGTACGACAAGTCGATCGAACTCCGCCGCCGCGAACTCGGATTGGTGCGGGGCGATGTTCAGGCCACCCTCTCCACCCTGCTCGAGATCGCGCAGCTGCATTTCGAGGCCAAGGACAAGGAGGCCTCCCTCGCCGCACTCGGCGAAATGGAAGCGGTGTTCCGCGACATCGTCGAACGCCAGGACGCGCCCACGTTCATGCGCGTCACGTCGTTCCGCTCCTACTGGGCGATGCACATGGCGATGCTCGGCGAGCCGGGACGCGCTTGGGACATCCTCAAATACGATGTCGACGCCGCCAAGGGGCAGCGCGGCTACATCAATTCGGACCCGCTCATCAGGACGCTCGTCATCCTCTACGATAAACTCTCCCTGAACCAGTCCGGCAAGGGCAAGGGAGCGTTCACCCACGGGGACGCGTCCGTCATGCGCGCCATCGGCCGCGAACTCGAGGCCTGCGCCGCCAGGGCGATGTTCAAGGCGGACGACTACTACAACCTCACGATCATGCGCTATTATCTCCTCGGCCGCTTCGCCGTCGCCCGCGAGGGCCGCGACGCGGCCCTCGCCAGGTTGCTCGAGGACGGGCCGTACCCCACGGAACAGAAGGACCACACCAAGCGCGGCCGCGAGATAACCGACGAGGACTGGTCCTGGATGCGGATCGCGCCGACCCTGTACCTGTCCTACGCGCAGGAAATGCTCGACCCGGACGAAAACCCGGAACTCTACGATCCGGAGACGGCGCGCCGTCTGCTCGAGTGCGTGGCGCGGGCGGCGGAAAAAGGCGCCGGCCTCGGATCCGACATCGCCGGCTCCGACGACCTGCCGAAAAGCAAACTCATGCTCGCCTTCCTGAACGGCGATCTCGATCTCTACCGCGCCGCCATGGCGGAGGTGAAGGACAAGGATTACAGCAGCCTCTACGACGACGCGGCGCTGACCTTCGGCAGCTACTGCGGGCTTATTCCGCTCGACGCGTTCGCGGCCTGGATCGGGGCCTTCCGCGACCATTTCCCCGGCAAGCAGCATTATTTCAAGGTCGTGTACCGCGCCATCGACAAGGAATACTTCGACCACGCGCTCATGATGGCCAACGCGTTCGCCGAATATTTCAAGGATGAAAAGCTGCTCGTCGAGGAGGCGGCGTACGTCAACGAACTGGTTCCGCTCCTCAAGGGGCGCAAGCGGGAACGCGAGCGGGCGAACGGGGAAAGCGCCGACGCCCCGGCCGCCCGGCCGGCCGCGTGATCGACGGGAGGCGTGTGGACGGAGGCGGCATGGGGCCGGAAGCGCGGATGCTGGTGCGGTTGCCAAACTGGCTCGGCGACGCCGTCATGGCGTTGCCGGCGTTGCGCTATATCCGCGAGACGCTCCCCGAAATCGGACTGCACGTGGCGGCGCGCCCGGCGCTTCTCGGCCTCTTCGGCTCCCAGCCCGGGATAGACGGGACGCTGGCCGCCCCCGGGAGCGGCACCGGCCCGCTTCTTCGCGCCCTCGCCGCCGGAAAAGCCGCGCTCCCCGGGGACTGGAACGGCGAACCGCCGCTCGTCGGGGCGCTTCTTCCGAATTCGCTCTCGTCCGCCCTGTGGATGTGGCGGCTGGGCGCACGCCGCCGCGCCGGCTACAACCTGAACGGCAGACGCCGGCTCCTCACCGACCCCCTCCCCTGCGACGCCCGCGTCAAGATGCTCCACTTCACCCGCTATTACCTCGAAATCGCGCAAAAGGCGGCCATGATCGCGGCGCCCGCGACCAGGATCATGCCGCCGCCAATCATCGATTACGCCTTCATCGGGCCAAAATTGACCGCTCCCGCGACGGGCGTCGAGAATGCGGCGCGCCTGTACCGCGAGCACGGCGGCGAAGGCGGATACGCCGTCCTCGCGCCGATGAGCGCCTATGGTCCGGTGAAGGACTGGCCAAGGGAGCATTATCGCCGACTCGCCCTGCGCCTCGCCAACGACCACGGCCTGATCCCCGTTCTCACGGGAAGCGAAACCCAGCGCCGGGCCTGCGATGAAATCATCGCCGGCGTTCCGCGCGGCATCAACCTCGCCGGACGGACGGCGCTCGCGGATTTTGTCGGCCTCGTCGCCGAATGTCGTCTGTTTGTCGGCGGCGACTCCGGGGGCGCGCATGTCGCGGCCGCGCTCGGCGTGCGGACGCTGGTCATCTTCGGGATCACGAACCCGACCCGTACGCGCGCCATCGGCAGGAACGTGAAGCTCCTGGGCAGGGGCGAAACGCGGACGCTCGACCTTTCCCGCGCCGACACGCGCCGACGGGCGGAAAAGGCGCTGCGCGACGTCGCCCCGGATGAAGTCGCCATGGCGGTCGCCGGGTTGCTGCGAAATTCCTGATGCGCCCCGCGCGGGGGCGGGGTATACTCGCCCGCTGGCCCACTGGCTTGTTCATGCTGGGCACGGCCCGAAATTATGAAAATGGGGGATGGGGGTTGCCCTGCTCCGCATCTGTTTCCTCTGTCCATTTCATTGCCGCGCGCAGTTGAGGGCGTCACGATTCCGGGCCGTGAACGGTATAGCAAAGGGGAGACAATGCCGGACAAACCGAAGGTTGCCGTCATCGGCAGCAACATGATCGATCTCGTCACCAGGGTGGAGCGGATGCCGAGAATGGGCGAGACGGTCGAAGCGCCATCCTTCGATCTCGGTTTCGGCGGCAAGGGCGCGAATCAGGCCGTCGCCGCCGCCCGCCTCGGGGCCGACGTTCTCCTCGTCACCAAGGTCGGGGACGACCTGTTCGGCCCCGGCTACAAGAAGAACCTCGCGGAACAGGGGATCGACACCAAATACGTCGAGACGGCCCCCGGCGCGTCCAACGGCGTCGCCCCCATTTTCGTCGACGGCGACGCCAACAACTCCATCCTCATCGTCAAGGGCGCCAACCGGCACCTATCGCCCGCGGATATAGACCGTGCCGCCGACGATATACGAAAGTGCGGCGTCGTCGTCCTGCAGCTCGAGGTGCCCCTGGACACCGTCTACTACGCCGTCGCCTTCGGCCGCGACAACGGCATTCCCGTTATCCTCAACCCGGCCCCGGCGGCGCGCCTCGACTACAAGGCGGTTAAATCGGTCGCCTTCCTGGTGCCAAACGAAACGGAACTCGAGGTCCTCGCCGGCATGCCGGTGAAAGACGTCGATGACGCCAGGGCGGCCGGCCGCGCCGTTCTTGCGCACGGCGTGAAAAACGTCATCGTCACCCTCGGCGACAAAGGCTCCCTGTGGCTGGCGGACGGCGTCGACCATCTCGTCCCGCCGCATCCGGTGAAGCCGGTCGACTCCACCGGCGCCGGCGACGCCTTCATCGGCAGCTTCGCCTGCCATCTCCTCACCCTCGGGGACGTCGCCAGGGCCATGGTCATGGCCAACCGCTACGCCGCCATTTCCACAACCAGGCCGGGAACGCAGAAATCGTTCCCCAACGCGGAGGAGTTCGAGAAGGCATGATCAAGGTTCGCGACTGCGTGGCCCGCATGGCCGCCTATGTCCCGGGCGAAGCGGCGCTGGGATCCGACGTGGTGAAGCTCAACCAAAACGAATCCCGCTATCCTCCGTCCGGAAAAGCGCTCGGGGCGATGCGCCGCGAGGCGGCGGCTATCGGCACCTATCCGGAGTCGAGCAGCGTCGGCGTGCGCGCGGCGGCGGCCGAACTGTACGGAGTGCGGCCGGAGGAGGTGATGACCACGAACGGATCGGACGAAATGCTCCGTCTGTTGTTTCACGGCTATTGCGACCCCGGCGACGTCGCGGCCGCGTTTTATCCGAGTTACACCTATTACGCCACCCTCGCCGCCATGTACGACGCCGACTACCGGCTCGTGCAGTTCACGGACGATTTCCGGCTGCCGGACGATCTTCCGCTCACCGACGCCAGGCTCGTCTTCCTCCCCAACCCGAACGCGCCGACCGGGACGGTGTTTTCCGGGTCGGAAATCCGCCGCCTGATCGAGGCGACGCCGAACGGGATCGTGGTGATCGACGAGGCGTACGCCGACTTCGCCCCCGAGGGGACGTCGGCAATACCGTTGATCAGGGAATACGACAACCTCGCCGTGGCGCGGACCCTGTCCAAGAGTTACGCCCTCGCCGGCCTGCGCGTCGGACTCGGCTTCATGCGCGAGGACGCGCTCTTCGAGCTCGACAAGGTGCGCGACTATTACAACCTCGACCGCATCGCCCAAGCCGGAGCGGAAGCGGCGCTCCGCGACCGGGAATGGCTGCGCGAGACGACAGCGAAAATCGTCGCCACGCGCGAGCGCACGGCGGCGGCGCTGACCGGCATGGGCCTCGCCGTTTTGCCGAGCGGCGCGAACTTTCTGCTCGTCGGCTTCGGATCGGCCGAACGCGCGAAGCTGGCTTTCCAGGGACTCAAGGATCGCGGCGTCCTCGTCCGCTATTTCGCCAAACCGAGGGTGGACGATTTTCTCCGCGTGACCGTCGGCGCCGACCCTGACATGGATCGCTTCCTCGAAGCCCTCCGCGACGTTCTGGAGGCGATCTGACCGCATGAATGCGAGGCGACTGGCGGTCGGACCGTCCGTTCTCGAGAATGATCTAAACGAAGGTAATTCACGCCATACCGTCAGCTTCTTTTGATGGAAAAACATTGCACCGTCCCGGCGGCGCGGACTTTGCCGCGCCGTTTATGCCGGAGCGCGCTGGAAATCCGGTTTTCAATTTCATAACCTGTGCGCGCACTCCCGGCTGCAGGTTCAAGGAACCAAAATTCCACGTGGCTTCGGTATATACATCGTTCACGGTTCACGGCCCGGAACGGCGTTCCCGATATTGAACCGCCCCCACGCGACGTTTTTGGAAACGCATAAAAAAACGCAAAAACGCAATTTCGCCTCAACCGCGACCGTGTCTTTCGCCGATAACATTTGTACAGCGCTAGTTGGAACGCGCGCCGGTCGGGGGGAAGGCGGGGCGGGGCAGGCCCCGGTATGGGAAGCGACCGGAACGCGTCAGGATAAATATGTTTCCGGAGGAGAAGGCCGTGACCGAGAAAACCATGACGACCGCCAAGGTGATGGTGCCGCGCGGAACCAAGTACCGCAAGATCAACATGTCCCGCAAAACTTCCTCGTGCCCGAAATGCGGCGAGATGTCCAAGCGCCACTCCATCGGCCGTCGCCGCCTGCGCGAAGTGGGCATTTCCGGACCGACCGTCCTCGAAGTGACGTACTCGAAACACTACTGCGAAAAATGCCGGAAACACTTCTCGCTCCCCATGGACCACCTGGCGCAACCATCGGGGCGCTTCACCAACCGCGTCCGCCGCACCGCCGTGGACCTGGTCATCAAACAGGCGATGACGCTCGAGAAGGCGACGCAGCGCATGCGACAAAAATATTACGTCCACGTTCCCCCGACCACGCTCCACGACTGGGTGGTTGCGGAGTTGACGCTGGCCTGATCTTTCTCCTCTCTCCACAAGCAACGCAGTCTCGACCCTCCGGTCGGCCGTATGGGCCGGCCGGAGGGTTTTTTCTTGACCACGCGCCGTCGATTTCGCCTATAGAGAGTATGGGCAGTCGGCGAATCGGAGCGTTGTATACCACATATCCCGGGCACGGCCCGAAATTGCGAAAATGGGGGATGGGGGCTTCCCTGTTCCCCGTCTGTTTCCCTTATGGCGGTTGAAGAAAACCGGGACGCGGAAACGGTCGGGGACATCCCCGGCCTTGTCCTGGAGAACATCCGGTTTTGCATGATCAAGGATCGCCCTCGGCTTGTCCGCGAGGCGGTGCGTTTGCGTGAAATGGCGGAAAAACGCCTGAACGCGGGAGACGCCCCTGGCGAACTCCTCCGGCGTTTCGAGGCGTCGCGCGAACTTGGCGAACGCCGCCGCCTCGCTGTGCCCGCCATCGTCTATCCGGAGGAGCTGCCGATCAGCGCCCGCCGGGACGAAATCGCCGGAACCATCCGCGACAACCAGGTGACGATCATCGCCGGCTCCACCGGCAGCGGCAAAACCACCCAGCTTCCGAAAATCTGTCTCGACCTTGGACGGGGCGTGTGTGGCAGGATCGGCGTCACCCAGCCGAGGCGCCTGGCCGCCATGTCGGTGTCGGCGCGGACCGCTCGCGAACTCGGCGTTCCCCTCGGCGGGGAAATCGGCTTCCAGGTCCGCTTCCAGGCCAAGACAAGGCCGACGACGCTCGTGAAGTTCATGACCGACGGCATTCTTCTCAACGAAATCCAGCGCGACCGCGACCTTCTCGCCTACGACACGATCATTCTCGACGAAGCGCACGAGCGCAACCTCGACACCGACCTCCTGCTTGGCTGCATCAAGCGCATTCTGCCCCATCGGCCGGAATTCCGGCTCATCGTCAGTTCCGCCACCCTTGACACCGCCAGGTTCAGCGGGTATTACAACGGCGCTCCGGCGATCGAGATCGAGGGCAGAACCTACCCGGTGGAAGTGCGCTACGTTCCGCCGGCCGAGGACGAGGACGATGATCCCGACCTGTCCGTGATGGTTCTGCGCGCCGTCGAGGGACTGGCCAACGAGTTGCCGGAAGGGGACATTCTCGTCTTTCTTCCCGGCGAAGCCGACATCCGCGAGGCGATGGATACGCTCGCCAAATCCGGTCCCGGCGGGTTCGGCATTCTTCCCCTCTTTTCGCGGCTGACGCAGGAGGAGCAGCAGCGCGTCTTCCAGCCGGATGTTCGCAAAATCATTCTCTCCACCAACGTCGCGGAAACGTCGCTCACCATCCCCGGCGTCAGGGCGGTCGTGGATTCCGGACTGGCGCGCGTCCGTCGGGCGCTCGACCGCGCTTCGGTCGAACGCCTTCAGATCGAAAAAATCAGCCAGGCGTCGGCCGAGCAGCGTAAAGGCCGCGCCGGGCGCGTCGCGCCCGGCATCTGCGTCAGGCTGTACAGCGAAGCCGACTTCGAGAAGCGGCCGCCGTACACCGACCCGGAGATCCGCCGCGCCTCCCTTGCCTCCGTCATTCTCCGCCTGCGCCATCTCGGCCTCGGCCCGATGGAGGATTTCCCGTTTCTCGACCCGCCCCAGCCGGCGCGGGTGCGCGAAGGCTACCGCGAACTCGTCGAACTTGGCGCGCTCGAGGACGGCGGCGGCATCACGCCGTCCGGGCGGCGCATGGCCGTCCTTCCCGTGGAACCAAGGTTCGCGCGCATTCTTCTCGAAGCCAAGCGCAACGGCGCCCTCGATCCGGCGCTGACCATCGTCGCCATGCTGTCCGTGCAGGATCCGAGGGAACGGCCTCTGGCCAAGCAGGGCGAGGCGGACGCGCTGCACCGTCGGTTTCTTCATCCGAAGTCGGATTATCTCGCCTGGCTCGAACTGTGGAAATTCTACGACGACGCGCTCGCGACCCTGCCGTCCAAGTCGCAGGCGAGGAAATTCTGCCGGCAGAATTTCCTCAATTATCTTCGCATGCAGGAGTGGCGCGACATCCGCCGCCAGACCGGGGAAATCATGGCCAGCCTGCCCGACCGTTTCGCCAAACCGGGACGGGACCTTGGGCGCGACAAGGACGGCGGCTACGCCCGGCTGCACCGCTCGCTCCTCGCCGGCCTGCTCGGCCGCACCGGCAAGCGGACGGACGACGGCGATTACCAGGGCGCGCGCGGCGTCAAATTTCTGCTCTGGCCGGGTTCGGGACTAGCCCGCGCCGCCAGGGACCGCCGCGCCGCCAGCCGCGAGGCAGGCGAAAAACCGGGCATGGTGCGCGAAAAAGGCAAGACGCCGCCGTGGGTCATGGCGGCGGAACTGGTGGAAACAAGCCGCATGTTCGGGCGCGGCGTCGCCGAAATCGACCCGCTGTGGATCGAGGAACTCGCCGGGCCGCTCGCCAGACGAAGTTATTCCGAACCGTATTACGACGAGCGCGGCGGCTTTGTCCGCGCCCGCGAAAAAGTCGAGGTCTACGGGTTGCCGGTTGTGGTCGGCCGAAAGGTGCATTACGGGTCCGTGAATCCGGCCGGGGCGCGGGAAGTGTTTATCCGCCAGGCGCTGGTCGAGGGCAAACTGCGGGCGAAGCCGCCGTTTTTCCGGGAAAACGAGGCGCTGAAGGAGGCAGTCGCCGATCTGGCGCACAAGGCGCGGCAGGCGGTGATGGTCAGCGACGCCGCCGTCCACGCCTTTTACGACGAACGCCTTCCCGCCGGCGTCCATAACGACAAGGCGCTCGCCGACTTCGCGCTCCGCGCAGAGCGGGAGAATCCAGGCGCGCTCCGCATGACCCGCGACTACCTTCTCGAACACCCGCTGCACGGCATCACCCCCGACCGCTTCCCGCCGGAACTGGATGTGCTCGGCCGCCGCTATCCGCTGAGCTACCGGTTCCACCCCGGCGCGGCGGAAGACGGCGTGACCATGACCGTGCCGGTCGCCGACATCCCGAACCTGCCGGAATGGCGGCTCGACTGGCTTGTTCCCGGGCTGCTCGGCGCGAAGGTGGCGGAACTGCTTCGCGGCCTGCCGAAGTCGCTTCGCCGCGAATTCACCCCCATCCCGCAATCCGCCGACGCGATCCTGCCGCACCTCGACAAGCCCGACCGACCGTTCCGGGCGGCGCTTTCCGAAGCGGCGTGGAAAGTTTCCGGCATCAGGATTCCCGAGACGGAATGGAATTTCGCTTCGCTTCCGGCGTATCTTGTCATAAACGTCAGGGCGCTTGATTGGAGCGGCGGGGTGGTGGGGCGGGGGCGCGACCTGGCCGGCCTCGCGGCCGACCTCAAGCTCGCGGCGCGCAACGCCTTCGACGGCATGGACAAGGATAAATACGAAAAGACCGGCCACACCGCCTGGGACTTCGGCGACCTTCCGGAACGCATCGAGATCCGCTCCGGCGCCGGCGCGGCCGCTTTCCCGGCGCTCGTGGACGAGGGCAAAACGGTGGGCGTGCGCCTGTACCACACCCGCCGCGAGGCCGACCTCGCCATGCCGGCGGGATTTCGCCGCGCCGTCTACCTCACCCTCGACAGGCAACTCGTCAAATTGCGCAAGGACGTGAAGATTTCCGCCCCGGCCGCTGCCGTGGCGCGGACGCTCGGCGGCGGCGGAAAACTGGCGGACGATTTCGTCCGCGCCGCGGTGGACGAGGCCATGGACGCGCTTCACCCGCCGCGAACGCACCATGGTTTTCTCGAGCGCGTCGCGGCCGGAGAGGAAAAGCTCTATCCCGTGTGCATGGCGGTGTCTCGGGCCGTCGATGAAGCGTACAGTGCGGCGTCGGCGATGCTGTTCGGGCTCGAGCGCCCGCCGACGCCGGCGCACGCCGAATCGTACCGCGATATTCTGATCCAGGTCGAGTCGCTTTTGGCGCCGAAAGTGCTGGAGTACGCCTCGGCCGAACAGATCCGCCAGCTTCCCCGCTACGTGCTGGCGGCGGAAAAGCGGATGGAGCGCCTTAATTACGCCCTCGCCAAGGACCGGCGGCGGCTTCAGGAATTCTTGCCGCTACGCAAACGCTACGACCTCGCCGCCGCCGAGGATCCGGACGCGATCCGCTTCCGGCTGCTTCTCGAGTATCGCTGGCTCACCGAGGAATGGCGTATCGGCCTTTTCGCCCAGGAAGGCGGACAGAAGGTGCGGACAAGCATGAAAAAAATCGACGGGGCGTGGCGTCGTTTTCTCGCGTCCGGGAAGGAGTGAAACGCGCCGTTCCCGCGCGGGTCATTTCCGCGTTGCGCTGTTTGTGATGTTGTCTAGAATATTATACCGTTCACGGTCTGGGGTTGTGATTGCCTCAACTGCGCGCGGCCATGAAGCGACTGGCGCATTTTAGCCGAATGTTGCGAAAGACTTGGCGTTTTGGGATGCGATGGGACAAACCGAAATGCGCAATGGGATGTCCATTCAACTTCGCACCCCCCCCACGGCGTTTTCGTAAATTGTTGACCTTTCCCCGGCGTGTTTTTGGTCGGCGCAGTCGAGCCCGAAAACGCAACAGGGAGGCCATTCATTTCCGAAAACGTCCTATGGGAAGTAAATATGGAACCGGGCAACCCCCATACCCCATCCCCACAATTTCGGGCAGCGCCCGGAATATATTGAAAGGAAAGTCCGGGGGGCATGAGCGGAAAAATCGAAAAACCGGCGCCCGGCGACGCCGAACGCCGGAACCGCGACCTCGCCGTCCTGGCGGCGCGCGCCATGTACGAGCGGCGGGCCGAGGACATCGTCGTCCTCGACCTGCGCACCCTCGTCGATTACGCCGACTTTTTCGTCGTCGCCTCCGCCGCCAGCGTCGCGCAGGTGCGGGGCGCGACCCGGGCGGCGGAGAAGGCGCTTTCGCGGTCCGGCGGCAAGCGGCTCACCCAGCCGGGCCGCGAAAGCGGCTGGGTGCTGGTCGACTTCGGGGACATCCTCGTCCATGTCTTCGATAGGGCGGCGCGGGAATTCTACCGCCTCGAAGACCTGTGGGGCGATGCGCCGAGGATCGACTGGATGGAAGGCTATATCCCGACCGCCACGCCCGACCGGTTTGCGACGGAGGATCGGAATGCCTGACGTAAAAATCATCGGTGCCACCGGATACGGCGGCCTCGGCATGGTCGAACTGTTGCTTCGCCACCCCGAATTCCGCATCGCCGCCGTCGCCGCCACCCAGGACGTCGGCAAACCCCTGTCCGCCGTTTGGCCGTACCTCGAAGGCTATTGCGATCTGCCGCTTCACGCGCCCGACGCGCCCGATTTCCTCGCCGTTCCGGCGGATGTCGTCGTCTGCTCGACGCCGGACGGCGTGGGCATGGTCAATGCCGGGCGCGAACTCTCGGCCGGGCGGAAATTCCTCGACTTCTCCGGCGACTTCCGCTTCAACTCGGAGGATCTATACGCCGAGTACGCCCGCCGCCTCGGCAAGGATCCGCAACACAAGGCGCCGGAACTGCTGCCCCGCGCCGTGTACGGACTCGCCGAACTGCACCGCGACGAACTCGGCCGCGCCGATCTGGTCGGCAATCCCGGCTGTTTCGCCGTCTCCTGCATTCTCGGTCTCGCGCCCGCCGTCGGGGACGGCCTTGTCGAAAGGGCCGGCATCGTCTGCGACTGCAAATCGGGGATTTCCGGCGCCGGCAAAAAGCCTTCGCCGTCGCATCATTATCCCGAGCGCTACGACAGCATGAACGCCTACCGGCTGTCCGGTCACCAGCACGTGATGGAGGTGGAGCGCGAACTCACCAACCTCGCCGGCGCCGAAATCGCCGTCGCCTTCACTCCCCAAGTCGTGCCCGTATGCCGGGGAATCCTCAGCTGCCTGTACGGCCGGCTCGCGCCCGGCATCGACCAGAAGCGCCTTTTGTCCGCCTATCGCGAGTTTTACGCCGCGTCGCCGTTCGTCGCCGTCAAGGATGCGGCCTCGCCCGTCGCCACCGGCGATGTGCGCGAATCCAACCGCTGCGTCGTCACCGTCGCCGCGGACGAAAGGACCGGCACCTTCCGCGCCATCAGTCATATCGACAACTTGCTCAAGGGACAGGCCGGTTCGGCCGTCCAGAATCTCAATCTTATGTTTGGCTACCCCGAGACGCTCGGCCTCGACCGGCCGGCGGCGCACCCCTGAAGTCTATGCATGAAGGACTCCGACCATGAGCAGCCAATTCACCACGACCGATTGGGACCTCATCCACCGGTGGGAGTGGTTTAGGCGCGAGCGCTGGCGGAGCGGCTTTCGCACCGCCATCCACGGCCAGGGCGGCGGCCCGGCCCGCGCCTTCGCCGACCTGGCGCGGATGGTGGACGCGCGGGCGCTGCTGGATGCATCCTGCGGACTTGGACGGCGGGCGGTGTATCTGGCCGAAAAGGGCATGAACGTCGTCGGGTCCGACATCTCCGGCGTCGCGGTCAATTACGCCCGCGAGCTGGCGCGGGACGAAAACGCCTCCGTCGCCTTTTTCCGCTCCGCCTGGAACGAACTGCCCAAAAACATGCCGCACCATTTCGACGGCATCCTCGTCACCGGCCTCAACCTCGAGCCGTCGTGGGACCACCTCGGCGTTGCGCTCGTGGGGCTGTACCACGCCCTCAATCCCGGCGGTTTCCTCATGTTCGTGGGCGCGACGGAAGGCGAACCGGAAAGCGGCCCCCGCGACCGGGTCGAAAAGGACTGGTCGTCGGGGCCGCCCGAGAAGGTGGAATGGTTCGTCAGGGAAGGGAAAGTCACCTGCACGCTGGTGAAATTGCGCACCAAGGCGGCGGACTACATCGACGACCGGATGCTCTACGTCAGCGAGGAAAACGGCGAGGCGCGGCTCGAATCGACCACCCTGCGCCGTCCCGCCTACTGGACCTGGCGGCACTGGAAGGACGTCACCCGCGTCGCCGGCTTCGCGCATCTGGAAACGCGCGCCTACCCGGGCTTCGGGCTGGATGGCGGCGACCTGCTCATCAACGTCGCCTGGCGCGACAAGAAAAACCCCGACGCCGAACCGCTCGAACCCGACCGCGAAGCGCCCTACGAGGATTGACCATGAACCCGAACCTTGAATCCTTGTTCGAAGACATTCTCGCCTGCGATCCGGACCGCCGCCGCGCCAACCACTTTCTCAAGGTGGATTCATACGCGGAACTGATTGGCGTCGCGGAAGGCATGCCGGCGGAGGATCTGCACTGGCTGCGCGTCGCCTGCTTCCTTCACGACATCGGAATTAAGCCGAGCATTGAAAAACACGGTTCGCCGGGCGGACAATACCAGCAGGTCGAGGGTCCGCCGATAGCCGGGGACATCCTCGCCACGTACAACTGCCCGGCGCAACGCGTCGACCGGGTTAAATGGCTCATCGCCCACCACCACGAATACGCCGACATCCGGGACCTCGACCACCGGATACTTGTCGAGGCGGATTTCCTCGTCAACTGCGACGAAGGCGGCATGGCGAAACCGGCAATCCAAAGCGTCCATGACAAAATCTTCAAGACCGCAGCCGGAACCGGGATGCTCGAGACGCTGTTCGCCCTGTAAACGGCTCAATACCCGCGGGAGACTGAATGATGCGCGCGGTTGTGCAGCGTGTGTCCTCGGCGCGCGTCGTCGTGGACGGCAAGACGACGGGCGGGATAGGGTGCGGGTTTTTGGTCCTTCTCGGCGTGACCACGGCGGACACCGGGGAGGAGGCGAGGTTCCTCGCCTCGAAGGTCGCCCGCCTCAGGGTGTTTGTCGACGATGCGGGCAAAATGAACCTGGCGCTTGGCCAGGTCAACGGCGGCGCGCTTGTCGTCAGCCAATTCACCCTGTATGGCGATGCGAGCCAGGGCAACCGTCCGTCCTTCATCGATGCGGCCAGGCCCGAACGGGCGGAACCGCTGTACATGCAGTTCTGCCGCGAGCTCGAAGCGCTCGGCATTCCGGTCGGGCGCGGCGTGTTCGGCGCGCACATGGACGTCAGCCTCGTCAACGACGGGCCGGTGACGATATTGCTGGATACCGATGAATTGCGGCCCCGGAAGGGAAAAGCGGAATGACCGTCAAATTGGCTATTTCCGGCTCAGCCGGCCGCATGGGCCGCCGTTTGCTCGCGCTATCCGACAATGATGCCGGCTTCGAGCTTGTCCAGGCGATCGAATGGAGCGGATTCCCCGAGCTCGGCGAACCGGTCAATCAGCGCGCCGTCCTCGCCAGCCGCGCAAAAACGGTGAGCTGGACCGATACGCTCGCCCCCGGCGCCGACGTTCTTGTCGATTTTTCCACTCCCGAAAACGCGATGCAAAACGCCAGGCGCGCCGTGGAACTGGGCGTCCGCTTGGTGATCGGCACAACCGGTCTGCAAAAGACGCAGACGGATGCCCTCAAGGACGCGGCCAAGAGCGTCCCCGTCATGTTTGCTCCCAATTATTCGCTTGGGGTCAACCTCATGTTCCGGCTTGCCGCCGAGGCCGCCAGGGTGCTTGGCGGGGAATGCGACATTGAAATCGTCGAAGCCCACCACAACCGGAAAGTGGACGCCCCTTCCGGCACCGCCCTCGGCATAGCCGGGGTCGTCGCCGGGGAGCTTGGGCGCGAGCTCGACAGGGACATGGTGCATGGCCGCGCCGGACAGGTGGGCAAACGCCGGACGAAGGAGATCGGCATGCATGCGCTGCGCATGGGATCGGTGACCGGCAAGCACACCATCTATTTCTGCAGCGAACACGAATGCATCGAAATCACCCACACGGCGGAATCGCGCGACGTTTTCGCCGCCGGCGCTCTCCGCGCCGCCAAGTGGATCATGTCGCAGGCGCCCGGTCTTTACGATATGCGGGACATGTTGTTCGGCACAAAGCGCTGATGCAATGATGCCGCGGGGGTCGGCGTTTTCCGGTGAAAAAAAGACGAGGGCTCCTTTACGGAGATCCCCGCCCGACTCGGTCTCGAACCATCGACAATGAAGTGTTTCCCTGTTTACCACCTCGGCGTCAGGAGACCGCTTTCCGAGGTGATCGACTGCGCCGACGGGGGCGTGGCGTCCTGGCCGATGCCGCGCGCCAGAGGGGGCAAAACCACTTCGGCGCGAAGCGGCGGGCGGACGGATTCGACGCCCCGGACCGTGGTCGGCGCCGGAGCGGCCATCGCGAACATGTCGTCGTTTCCCGGCGCGAGATGCACTGCGTCTTCCTCGATGATCTCCGCCGGACGGCGCTTCTGGATGCCGCGGTGCAGATTCGCGTTCCGGACTGGCATGGCCGCCAGTTCGTCCCCCGGGCTGGAGACATAGCCGTCGATGATCACCGGCGACTCGTCCGGGGTAAACGAAAACGGCGGCGGTATTCGGGGAGCGTTGTCGTTCGCCGTTCCTGCGCCGGCGGGAACGGAGGCGTAGGCCGTGTCCGAGACGACGTAGCCTATTTCATGCTCGTCCAGCTGCGAATGCGCCATCGGTTCCTCGCGGGGGTAGTATCCGAGGTCCAGCGGCGACGCGCCCGGACGCATGCGCGTTCCCTGCCGCCGGCCATACCGCTGCTGGAGCGGACGCACCGGCTGCTCCCGGGCGTTCTGATGGTTTTCATATTCATCCAGGTACACTTCGCCTGCCGGATAGCCGCCCATGCGGCCTCCCGCGTACGATGCCGGAGGCGCCGACGCCTGGAGGTCGCCGGCGGCGATGGTCATTTCCCTGCCGTTTCTTTCGATGCGGATTACGTCGCCCGGCCGGAGGGTGATCACCTCTCCGCTGGAATCGACATAGCTTTCCGGATAGCCTTCCGAATAGCTTTCCGGTTGCGGAGCCATTCCCGGCGCGGGCGGGGCTGAAATGGGAGCGGCGGGGGAGGGCGTCTGCTGCTGGTACGGCACCGCCTGACGCGATTGCGCGGGGACGGTCTTGGGCGACCACGGCGTCCTGACCGTCGACGAGGTCGTCATCAAGCTTTCGCCAAGCGCTTTAAGGCGCAGATTCCAGGGCTGGATGGCGAAGGCGCGGCCGATGAGCATGGACGCGGAACCTCCGTCCCCCTGATCTATGTACGCTTCGGCGAGAGCGAGCAGGGCCATCGGGTCGTCGCCGATCCGGTCCGCGAAAGTGTGGTACAGTTGATCCGCCTCGTCGCCCCTGCCTTCGTGAAACAGCACTCTGCCGAGGAGGACTCGGCCGGGCACGTAATCGGGCTCGACCTGTTCGATCTCTTCGAGAAGCGAATGGACTTTTTCAAAATTCGGCGTTTCCGACAGGATCTGGCGCCTGAATTCCACCTCGGCCTGATTGTACATGTAGCCGGGTTCGAGGCGGTTCAGGGAAACGGCCTGTTCGTAGGCGGTATAGGCGCTGTCGAGATAGCGCGGATCGCCGGTGTTGATGTAGATGCTTTCATAAAACAGACCGACCTCGTTATGCAGCCACGCCTCGCCCGCGAGCGGCCCTCCCGGCTCCGTGACCGCGGCGTAAACGCGGGCGGCGTCGGCGTGCCGGTCGGTGCGGATATAGATGCGGGCGCGGCGCACATCCACCATGGCGCGTTCCCTCGGCGTGATCCCCGGCGTTCCGGCGGCGACGTTGAGGTCATTGAAGGCGGTGATGAAATCGCCCATGATCGCCCTTGCTTCACCCTTCATGCCGTAGACCTGGGGAAGCTTGCCCGACTTTTCGATCGCGAAGACGCAATGGGCGATCGCCTCTTCCGGTTCGTCCATGCGCAGGCAGACGTCGGCGAGGGCGAGATGGAGAGCGGCGTCGCTGGTCCCCTTTTCCGTGGCAAGGCGGAGATATTCCTGGGCCTTGGGCAGATCGTCGATGAGAAGGTAGCTTTTAGCCAGTTGCTCGTAGGCGCGGATATAGTATTCCGGCGGCAGGCCGAACTTGAGGGCGGTTTCGAAATGCCGCGCCGCCGCGCCGCCGTTGCCGCAGGCAAGCGCTTCGGAGCCGTTCTGCATGTGCTGGACGGTCGTGTCGCAGAGTCGGTCGCGCGGCAATTCGACGCGCTCGATCTTGTCGACGAGGATCCACGGGAATTTGGCGTACTTGTTTTTCACCGTTCCCGAGACGGCGATCAGTTCGTACTTTTCGAGCATCCGAAGGATGTCGACCGATTCCGCGTCGTTCTTCGAAACGTACAGGGTTGGGAGGACGTTCCTCGCCCCTTCCTTGTCCCAGAGAATCGCCTTGTCGGGCCAGACCGCGAAATTCGAGTACTCGTTCGGGTTGAACGGCGTGTTCACCTTCTTATAAAGCGAGGTGGTGGTGGCGAAGCGGCAGTAGAAAAATACCTCCTGCTCGAGGTACTGCTCCGGCGCCTTCATGATGTCGTCCAGGGAGTAGGCTTTGTCCTTGTTCGCCCTGGCGTCCGGCGGCGGTTTCTTTTTGCGCGCTGCGGCAGAGGCGTCTCCACCGATGGCGACCGCCAGCGCCGCAAAGAGCAACAGGGTTTTGATCGCAAATCCTCTCATCGTGCTTCCTCCATCAGAATCCGCCGCGTTCGGGGCGATTATCGCCTGGGCGGCGCCGCTTTTATCATGCGCGGAGTGACCGCGAAAAAAGCAGGCCGCACCATTTATTTACCCGTCGCACCTGGTTTCTTTCTTAAAATCGGAGGAATTGGCGAAGAAAAGTGCGCATATTCCGATAATTCAATGCTATTTTCAAAACATGGACTTTTGGAGAAAGGAAAATAAACCGCCGGCACATTTTGAAAAGAGGCGTGATTATCCCATAAACGGCATCGTCCCCCATTCGACAGTGCGTTTTAAATTTGCCCGCCGTGCGCGGCCATGAAAAGGTCAGGCGCGAAAAAAGCCCTCTCCCGTGCGGAAGATGGCTTTGGGGAACCATCGGGTTGCACCGCGACATTGCCGGGGGGGGCATTACGCCGTCCTGGTTTTGTCCGCATTCAGCACGCCGTCGCGATATTCGGACCACTGCTTGTCGGAGGTGACGAAGCTGAACCTGCCGCGAAGATCGAGGAACAGCCGCCAGGGGTCTCCTGTCAGCCGGGTGACGATCTTGAGCCTGACCAGATTGTGGAGGAAGTCGAACATCTGGACGTAAAACACCTCCGATTCGGCGCTTTCGCGGCCGCGCGTCCGGTCGGCCGATTCCTGGACAGTGCGCAATCCTTCAAGGAGGCGCGCGAGATCGACGAGATGTTCCGACACTTCCGGACGGCGCAACGCCGGACACTGGTAAACGCGGCGCATAAGCGCGCCTGGCGTGGCCTTGAACTCGCGGAGCAGCGCCCCGGCGACGTCGAGGGCGGCGCCGAGGTTGTAGGTGGACAGCGCGGTCTCGAACGAGAGCATCTCGGTTTTCCCCGGTTCGAGGGCGTTGGGGCCCTGTACCCGCGCCGCTTCGCGGCCGAGCGACTTGATCGCGTCGTCGGCGTCGTCGGCGTCGGCACCGACCGCGCGCATCAGGGCGGCGCGGAGATTGGCGACGGCGGGAACCATGTTTTCGGAAACATCCAGCCGGTCGAGCTGCTTGAGCGCCTCGTGCGCGCCCGACGTTCGGCTGTCCAGTTCGCTTTCAAGCCTGCGCACCAAGCGGTGAAGCTCGTCGATGAACAGGGAGGACGCCTGACCGGAGGCCTGGGCCTGAACCGCCTGCAATTCCTTTTCGCGGTTTTCGAGCGCCCGCTGCATGCGCAAGCGCTCCATCCGCTCCGATTCCACCTCGTTCTTGAGGCGTTCCGCCTCGAAGCGCGACCGGCGGCTTTCGATATCGACCCCCGTCGCCTGGGTGCGGGTGCGGGTAAGCTCGTCCTTGAGCGATTCGACCTCGGAATCGAGCATCGAGGCACGCGATTCCAGCTCCCGGATGCGCGCATGAAGAGACGCTTCCGCGTTGCGACGCGCCTCTTCGAGCCCAAGCTTCTCGCCTTCCAATTTGGCGAGGTTGCCGCGCAATTGCTCGACCTCCGCCTGGAGCGCGTCCTTTTCCCCGCCTACGGCGGCGCGCAGCCGTTCTTCGGCCAGAAGCCTGCCGCGCAGGCCTTTCGCCTCCGCATCGGCCGTGATCCAGGCCTGCATATAGCGTTGCGTCTTTTCGGAAAGCTGGCCTAGCATACCTGAGATTTGTCCCGCCATGCTCTCGACTTCGCCGGCGCTCGCCATGACGGAAAGGCTCTCGGGAGCCGGCCCTGGCGAAGCCGGCGGGACAAACGACGGCAACGCCGCCATCGCCGATGGCGCGGGGGACGCGGGCGCGGCCGGAACCGCAGTCGGTTCGACCGCCGGTGGTTGTCCGCCGGCATGCGCATCGGGGAAAGCGGGTTGCGGAAGGACGACGGTGGAATCGAATCGTTCCGCCGACAAGCCCGGCGACGCATTCTGGGCTGGATTTTTCGCGGACGGCAATTCCGCCTCAGGCGGCGCGGCGGAACTGATCTGGCGCAGGAGTTCGTCCATATCGACCGTATCGACCCGCACCGTGTCGCTGGCCGTCCCTTGCGGGGCGGAAGCCGACGACGGCGTGGGCGGCGATGCGTTCCCGGCGATCGCGGACAGAAGTCCGTTCAAACCTTCGGTGTCCGGAGCGTCCTGCGCCGCTGTGCCTCGGTTGATCTCCTTTTCCGCATCGGCGTCGAGAGAATCAAGCAGCGCGGTCAGGTCGGAGTGGTCGCCCATGGCGTCGTCGGCATCGGAGAATTCGGGAGCTTCAGGAGCGTCGGGAACCGGCGCAGCGGCTTCGGCCATGGGCTCGGGCGTCGGTTCGGAAGGCGGTTCGGGTTTCGGCGCCGGGCTATCGTCGTCGCCGCAGATGGTGGAGAACAGCGCGTCGATATCGTCCTGGTTGGCGATACCGGCTCCGCCGTCGTCATGCCCGGGTGCGGCTTCCTGAGCCGTCGTTGCGGATTCGGGCTCGGGGGCGGGAACGGCGGGCGCGTCGCCGAGCGATGCGAACATGGCGTCGATATCGTCCTGTCCAACCGGACCATCCGCCTGTTCGCCGGCGGACGGTCCGGCGGCGTTCTCCTGCTCGGCGGGGGCGGCGCCGTCGCTCAAAGCGCCGGCCAACAGTTTATCGATGTCATCTTGGTTTATATCGCCCATCAACCCACCCCCGATCAGTGGCCGCGACTCTCAATTTCATGTTTCGCCGCCCGTTCACCTCCCGAGTATACCCATTGCCAGCCGGCAATCAACCGCGTATCGACTCCTGTCAGTATACCACGTCCGCTTGAGATTCCGCCGTCTCTTGTTTCGGATTATAAGCGTCTGCTTCCGCTTCTTCGGCGTTTCCCTGGTCTGTTTCGTCTTTCCCGATCGCTTCCGGCGCCGCAACCGCATCCGCTTTCCGATTCTCATCGGCAAGCGGTTTTGCATCAATCGCCCCTTCGGTCGGACCTTCATCCGCCGCAGCGGACGGACCGGCGACAGCGGACGTCGCAATCGCGGCGGCGGCGTCAGCTTCTCTATCATCGCCGCCAGACTTTTCGGCATTCTCCAGCTCCAGGATTTTTCCCGTTGTTTCCATTTCCCCGGCCGATGAAGAACCTTCCGCGTCCTGGTCCGTCGAGTCATCCTTTGGTTCCAGCGTTTCCAGTCTTTCCGCCGTTTCCCGAGCTTCCGGATTTTCCGGTTCACCGGTGTATTCCATGACCTCCGGCAAGTCGTCCGCCCCGAAATCCGCAGGCTTTACAGGCTTTACCCGGTCGCGCTCCAGAATCATGTTCGGAAGACTATCGAGCTCCCCGGGTTCTGGAACCGGCGGTTCGCCGAAAGGACCGGGCGACGGCGCTTCCATCTCCGCACCGACGGGTTGGAACGGTTCAACCGGCGTAACATTTTTAAATACGGACAGCCAGGCATCCACCCTGTCTGCGCCGATACGGAACGAGACGCCGTCGTCGCGAAGGACGGCGACATATCCGCCGACCGGAACTCCGAGGATCAATCCGTGGGATTTGTCGGCGGTCCGAACGATTATGGACAGGTAGGGCGAGGCGAATTCGGACTGACCGCCGGGGTGGAAATCGGCGACGTGCCAGGAGAGCGGTCCTTCAAACAAAACCGCCGCCGTCTCCGGCGTGATCGCGGCTGTTTCATCGCCGGTATCAATCACGAAGCGACCCGTGCCGTCGGTATGCAAACGGGCGGGATATTTCAATGCCGCGCCCGCGACGGACAGTTCCGTCACAGCTTCCGGAGCGGCGGCGGGTATCGCCGCGCCGAGATAAAACAGCGTGGACGCCGGGGGGAACAATTTTTCCGCCTTATCCGCCGGGGTTGAAAACAGATTCGCGCCATCGACAAGCACAGGGCGCATCGCGCCGGACTTGTCGCCGCCGAACAACCGGTACTGGCGAACCACGCCGGACGCGAGGCTGATTTCCAACGTCGGTGCGAACTGTCCGGCTCCGGTCTGGCGGTCGCCGCCGATGTACGCCTCGGGCTTCCAGTCCGACGCCGCGGCGATCCAGCGCCGCAGATTGGCGATGCGCAGCGGATACCGCACGCCCACCGCCGACCACGCGCCGCCCTGGAGCGCGAACTTGACGCCGTCCCCGTCGCCACGAAGATCGACGAAGCGGACTTCGCGCACATCGAAACGCGGATCCGCATCGGGGAAAAGCGCGAAAAACCGGTTGAAATAGCGGCCAAACCGCCAGGACGGCATCCGGAACACGACATCCGGAACGGTCGAAACAGTCGCGAGCGCCGAGCCGTCGGCTTCGGGCGCGGCGGCGAATTCGACCACCGAGCCGTCATCAAGAGTCAGGCGGACGACCGATCCCCGCGAACCGGTTTTCGGCGCGTCCGCGTCCGCGAGCGAGGTTCCCGGCACAATCCACGACAACGTCCGGATCCATTCCGACGCCGCGCTCTGGTCAAGCCTTGCGGCATGGCCCGCCGGCCCGCCGGCGACGACCTTCCAGCCCGGCGTTTCCTTCGCCAGCGTCAGGCGCGGCGACGCGCTTTCCAGATCGATCCCGACGATGCGTTCCGGATCGACGCCGAACACGGCGCGCTTCTGCCACCACTCGATGTTCGGCCTCGCGCCGGGAGCGTTCTTCCACAAACCGATATCGCCGCGCAGATCGGCCGGCGCAAGAACAACCGTTCCGTCGCTGCGCATGACCCAGGTTTTTTCAGGCTGGCCGGGAGGGGAAAACCCTATCCGCACGCTATCGGAAACGCCGGACTCGGTGTCGGCGAGCGCAATGGAAACGCCTTGTCCGTCGGCAAGGCCGGTTTTCTCCGGATTCTCTCCGGGAACCGTCCCGGGAACGGCAAGAGCGATGAAAACATCATCGACAAGGCGCGCCGCTTTTGCGGAATCGATTGGAATGCCTCGTGGATGGACAAGCCGCCACGCGCCGCCCGTTTTCGCCAATGTCGCCACGGCCGCGCCGGCGGAATCGAAAATCCCGATTGAATCCACCCCCTCCGCTTCGAGGACGGCGGGCGCAAAGGCGATTTCGGCCGTCTTCCCGCTCCGCCGCGGTTCGCTTTTCACCGCGCCGCCCGGAGGTTTCGGCTTGAAGTTGACGCCAAGAATGACGATCGCCGCCATAATGACGACGAGAATAAGGAGGGAGCGATACTTCATAGACGTCTCCTCTGTGCGCTTCGGCCCGAAGTCCGGGCCGGGCGGAGCATGTTTGCCGCATGCGGGCGCCGGTCGCGTCATGCGGGTTTCGCGGCCTCCCCGGCCCGCACCGCCGCAACAAGGATGTTCGACAGTCTTTCGGCGGCGCGACTGATGGAAAAATGTTCCGCCACGCCCCTGGCGGCGTTTTTCCCCAGGCTGTCCGCCGTCTCCGGCATTGATGCCAGCAGCTCGAACGCCTGCGCATACATCCATACCGGCGCCTCCGAGGATACGAGAAGGCCGCCGTTCACGAGCTGGAAAATTTCCGGGATAATGCCGGACGAGGGCGCGGTCACCGGAACACCCAGCGCCATGGCTTCGAGAATGACGAGTCCTTTCGATTCCGGTTCGCGCGTCGACGTCGCGTAAACGCTCAATCCGGCGAGGAACTCCTTTCTCGCCTTGCGGCCGAGTTCGCCGTAGACTTTGTGCCTGCCGCTCAACAACGGCGATTCAAGACGGCGTTTGATTCGCTGCCAGTAACGGGAATCGTCGATTTTTCCGGCAATGTGCAGCTCCACGTCGGTCGAGCCGCTTTTGATCAATTGATCGAGCGCGTCCACCAGGGTGTCGAGGCCCTTTTCCTGACGTATGCCGTCGCAATACCCGATGACGAACGGGGAACGGACGCGGGGCGACGGATTGGCGAAAGCCTCGGCGTCGATGCCCGGCGGCACCACCTTGACGCGGGACGCGGGGAGCGCCATGAATTCGGTTGCGCGGATGGCGAAATGCCGGCTCGTCGCCACGGCGATGGCGAAGTTCCTCGCGTTGCGCCGCACCAACTTCCTGGCGTCGGACCGGAACGGCTCTTCGAGCGACTCCATATGCCTGTCGGCGCCCTGCGTAAGGCAGACGACGGGACAGCCGAGATTGGCGCGCAACGGTTCGGCGAGGGCGGAAAGAACCGGAGAGGAAAGAACGACGATGTCCGGATTGGGCGGATTCGATTCAACCTGCTCCATGCATTTCGCGAAATCGTCGCGGAGGTTTTTGTCGCGGCCGGCGAGAATGCCCACCAGCGCCGGACCGGCGCGGTCGACATAGCCGCCGACGGCGAAGGAGGTGAGGCTCCGTATCGGCCGGGGATGTCGCCACAACGAAACGAGCGCCGACAGCATCCGCGACAAGGCGGGAAAGAAATGCGATACGCCGCCGCCGACAAGCGGCGTAAAGAGGCGCGAGTCCTCTTCCGAACCTTCCACCCTGGCTTGACCCATGACGGAAAGGGCGACCACCTCGTGGCCGGCGTCTGCGAGGCCGCGCACGAACATGGCGTCGCGGACAGTGGCGCCGCCGCCTATCGCGCTTTTACCGCCGACAAGGTAAAGGATTTTCATACGCGCCCCAGCATTCGCCGCCGTAACGCCCGCTTGCGGACAAGGCGAAACCGCGCCGCGCGAAGGGTGTCGATCGGCGCGCGCCCGAAAGCGGATTCTCGCAGAAAACAGCGATCGAGGCAAGGGACTTCGTCAGGAGGGATTTGGCTTGCGATGGATTTGCGTAAAGCGGCGACTGCCGATTTGCGTCTCTTTTTTGAAGCGTTTGAATTCGTACATGCGCCTGTCGGCCTCGGCGATGATTTCGTCCACGTCCAGTCCCGCGCCGCGATCGAAGCGGACAAGACCGCCGCTTACGGAAAGGGTGTAGGGTTTGCCCTCCGTATAATTGAAATGATCCATGGCGAAATGGATTTTTTCCATCACCTTTTCCGCCACGTCCAGGTCGCATCGCAGGATGAGGAGGAATTCGTCGCCGCCCCAGCGACAAATGACGTCCTCCTTGCGGATGCAGGCGGAAATGTTCTGGATCATATTGATGATGAGTTCATCTCCCATCTGGTGGCCAAGGGAGTCGTTGACGTTTTTCAGGTTGTCGATATCGATGAAGGCAAGGGTGTTTTGCGTCGAGACGACGTCGTCGTGTCCGGCCATGATCGCCTTGAGTTTGTTGTATCCCCACTCGCGGTTATAGACTTCCGTCATGGCGTCGGTCGAGGCCGAATATTTGAGCTGTTCCTCGTATTGCTTTCGGTAGGTGATGTCGACCGCTGTCGCAAGATGCGCCGGATAGCCATCTATCCAAGTAATAATGTTGTCTTTTACCATATACCACTTGCCGTTAATAACGTTCTGGAACTCCCAGATGTAACTCTCTTTGACGAAATTGCCGTGTTCGTCGTACAGCTTGGGGATGGGGCAATACGGACACTGCTCGGTTTGGCCCTCGTGCAGCGCTTCCCAACACTTTCCACCGATAAGATCGTTTGGATGCATGCCCAGGATGAGGGCGAGAGATTTGCTGATGAATTTCAACTCGCCTGTTTCCAGATCGTTGACGTAGATAAGGTCGTCGAGGTTGTCGGTGATGGTTTGCATCATCTGGCGGCTGCGTTCGATCTCGCGTTCCGCATTGCGCCTGCCGATGAGGGCGGATACGATGCTGGCGATGCCTTCGAGGATGCGGATATCGTTCCTGGTCCATTTGCGGAAATTGACCGTATCGTCGAAGCCGATATACCCGAGCGGTTTGTTGTGATGAAACAGCGCCAGAATGGCGATGGATTTGATCCCCTGCATGTCATAGAGGATTTCGCGGTCACTCTCCGGTAGATCGCGGGTGTCGCTGTAGATATACATGGACGTACTCATGATCACATCGTAATTGTAATCCGACTTGCGCAGGTTTTGCAGGTCCTGGATGGCCGGCGCGACGCCGGGAGCGCACCATTCATAAGTGTTTCTCGTCATCTCCGGTGAAATGTCCTCGAAAATATAGGTCCGGCTGACGTTCGAATGCCTGCCTGCGAGTGCGAGAATGGTTTGGATTGTGTTGTCGATGTTGTCTTCGTGATACGCTTCATGAAGAATCTGCGAAAGCAGCTTCTCGGTTATGCCTTCCTCCCGCGAGGATTCGAGATCCGATTCGACCAGGTAAATTATCGCATACTCTTCTTCGCCGAGCGCCACCGAGTTGGCGATCACGGTAGTGGACGTGGGTTCGTTTTCAAAGGAATAGACGGAGGTATGAAAATTGTCGACAACGCCCGATTTCAGGACAGCGTCTGTAAAAAAGGCATAATCGTCTTCGTGTTTGAAGGACAGAAAACCGCGAAGATCGCCTATCCTGGTTTTTCCCTTCAATTTCCGGATAGAGAGGGAGGGCGAAAGGAATAATCTCGCCGCCGCGTTCATATACATCACCGGCAAACCGGCGCAACTACGGCACGCTATGACCGGAAAGCGCAACGATTCGAAAATTTTCTTGAAAAGAAGGTTCGGTTCCATGTGAGCGTTTTCGCCAAAGTCAGCGTTTCGGCCATTGATTGCGCAGCGGCACAAGTGCGAGTCCAAGCAAGGCGATTGTTTCGCCCAGGTTCTTCATGTTCGCCAATCCCTCTTCGTCGTCCTTCACTTCGCCCCGGTCGAGGCCGAAGCCAAGATTCCAGTACAATGAACCGGGGACGATCATCTGGGTCATTAGAAACATGTGGTTGATGGTATCAAAAGCATGGATGCCGCCGCCGCGCCGGACCGCGACCACGGCGGCGCCTATTTTTCCGCGAAGCATGTCGCCGTTGGCAATGGAGACGAATCCGGTTCTGTCGAGAAGCGCTTTCACTTCCGGACTGACGCCGGAAAAATAGGTCGGCGTTCCTATGATCACCGCTTCAGCCTCAAGAATTTTGGCATACAGTCCGTTGAATGGATCGTTCGGTATCATGCAGGAATGATTCTTCGCCTCGAAGCATTTACCACATGCGGTGCAACCGCGTATATTTTTCCCGCCCAACTGAAAAAATTCCGTCTTCCACTCGGCTCGCTGCAACGGCGCAAGGACGGCTTCAAGAAGCGCGTGCGTATTGCCTTCCCTTCTCGGGCTGCCATTGATCGCCAATGCAAACATGGGTTCTCCTTTTTTCTTTTCCGAACGGGAAAATCCACTTTTCATCACCTGCGAAGGATATTGGCTCCAAACGATTTTACAGCGTCATGTTTCACTTTTTCCCGTCGCGGCATTGGATGGTGGCGTTGTGGGCAAAGTGACGCACTCATGAAAAGTCTGTTTAGAGCATCGAGTTACAGATACGGGATACCTGAAACAGTTCGAGTGTGGCACAAATATACACGCAAAAATCCAACAAGCAACAGCTTTATTTTTCCGGATAGAATCCTTTCCGGACGATTTTTCCCGATTTCGAGTCGGCGTATACGCGATAATAATACCGTTTTCTTTCGTTGGGAAGATCCTTGCCGGCCCAGAATTGCCACACCAGCATTTCCCGCTTTTCATTCGCTTCGTGATAGCGGGCCTTCCGAAGCATCGGCATGATGTCCTGAAAGAATGTTCCGGCTCTGACGTAATTCTGGTCGAGCCAGACACAGGCGGCAAGGCGCTCGCGTGGATTGTTGGACGCTAGGCGCTCCACCCACTCGTGCGATTGCGGCGGCGCGTTTTCATAGGCTTTTTGCGCATACATGCGCCGCGCGGATTCGATGTCCTCATAGTCCTCCGGCGAGAGGGTGAAATACCGCTCATTGGTGTAATTCTTTAATTCGCCCTCGCCGTCGCATTTCAGGCATCTGAAGCGGACTCCGACATTGCGGGTTATCCCCGTCGGTACGCCGCTGAACAATTCGCCGCGCTTACCTGTGCCTTTGCAATCGGGACAGGTTTCATTCCGGTGGGTGACAATATGCAGGATATTGTCGCTATCGACATAAATAGTAAGCAGCGTTCCCTTGCCCTTTTGATCGATGGTGCGCTTGCGGTAATACTGCCCTCGCGCAAGCTGCGACTTCACTTCGTTGAGAATTTCCGGTCGGTTCACCTCGCATGACTCGAGATACTTCGACAAGGAAAACGACGCCAGGTTTGCCGGGATAGTATCGCCTTGGGAAGGCGCATAGGTCCAGGAGAAGCCACGTTCCATGGCGATGGCTGAAACTGCTGCGAGGATAAAGAAAAGGCAGAAAAACATGATTGTGCGCACTCTGATTCTCCATAGATAAAGCATGCGCCGATCCCGGAATGAAAACGGAGCGGGAGGATGCGGCAAGACATACTATAAAACCTATAAGTATATGTATTTCTTCCCTATGTTTCATGTGAAACATTTGGGTAAAATGCGCCAGCCATTGCAAGACCACGCACAGTTCACGCATAGTAAGGGAATCACAACTGGATACCGAGAACTAAATATCCATACCGCCGGAGACGGCATGTTTCACGTGAAACATGCCGTCTTGTCGAATTCCTGTCGAATCCATGTCAACCAATGGAAACCGGGACGACAATACCGCGAAGATCTCTGGATGCACAACCCCGGTTGTTTCAACAAGACCAACAAGGAATCGATTGTCGGAAATTTATTGTAACTCATCTGTTATAATTACGTTGCATCACAATTAACAAAAGAATGATCCATAATTATATTTTTACTTTATTTAAGAGTAAAAAACATCGACTTCATGTTGCCTTTCCAAAAATACCGATTACAATACGCTATTGGACTGCTCGCATCTTGAAATCGTGATTCCCCGGACCGTATGCGGCGAGCAACGCACTCGGGAAGCGAATGTGGAACAAGGCAATCCCCCAAATCCTATTTTCACAGTGTTAGGTTACGCGCGGTATAGACCATAATAGGCCCCTTCAAATGCCCGTGGTCTTTTAAACGCGCCGCTGGCGCATCATGACGCGGAGCATGATCTTTTTTATAGGAGGCTTCAATGGAGTTTTCCATCAACAAAATCATGTTTTCCGAAGCGCTGTCGTTCATCAGCTCCATTGTGCCGGAACGTTCGGCTCGACCGGTTTTGCAAAACCTGCTTCTCGAATCCGACGGCGAAGCTGGAATCACCCTTTCCGCCACGGATCTGGAAATCAGTCTTCGCATCCATCTGGAGGTATCGGATCTCAAGGATCCCATATCCGTTCTTCTCCCCGCGTCGCGGCTCAACGCCATCGTCAAGGGAATTGGCGGCGACGATCTGAAGCTCGAGATAGAAGATCTCAAGTTGATCGTCAAGACCAAATTCGGTCGATTCCAGCTTCCCGGTGCCGACGTGATCGATTATCCCGCTATTTCGGATTTCAAGAGCGAGGGCGCGATATTCATTCATGGCGACGATTTCAACGATGCGGTGCAAAAAAACATCTTTGCGACTGCAAAGGGCGACACTCGTTATGCCTTGAACGGCATATTTCTCAATATTAAGGATAACATCTGCGATTTTGTCGCATCCGATACGCACCGGTTGTCGTTGGTGAAGAAGAAGATCCGCAATCCCGATGCGAGCGTCTCCGAGGGGATTATTCTAACAAAGGGTATGAACATCCTTTCCCGCCTCGCCATCGGCAAGGATGTGATTGAAATCAATATCACCCCGAATGAGCTTTTGGCGCGGACGCCGACCGCCACGTTGGCGGTGCGCCGGGTGGAGGGCATGTTTCCGAGGTATCAAGACGTCATCCCGCCGAAGAGCGACAGCCGCTTCGTGGTCAATCGCGACGAACTCATCAAAAACCTCCACAGTATAGGCTTGGTCGCTTCAGAGGAAACGCGGGCCATTCTCTTTGGCGTTTCCCCCGGAACGCTGTCGCTTTCCGCCAAAAGCGAAAACGGCGAGGGAATTGTGATCCTCGACGCCGAGGTGCGGGGTGATGAATGCGAAATCAAGTTCAATTATCAGTTCGTTATCGATGCCCTCAAGGCAATTGACGACGAAACGGTTGAAATGCAGTACAATGGTGCGGAAAACCCGGCAAGAATCGACAACGGCGATTTTCTGTATGTCATTATGCCGATCAATCGCTGACGGATTCAGGCATGAAAGCCCGGAAAAAAAGCCCCGGCTTCCTGTATCCCCATGAAAGGAGGGGGCGAATAACGGATGCAAGGGGAATGGAAATGCCGAAAAAAATACGCGACGAGCCGGATCCGGAATGGCGGCGATGGTTCGTCGAGACAACAATCAGGCGGCTTGACGGCGCTAGGCGAAAGACGGCGGAGCGAATCAGCGCCGAAATCGAAAAAGACGGCGGGCGGGAGACAAGAGTCCGAAAAAAAGCCAATCCGGAACCGATTTCCACCTGGCTTACAAAGGAAGTGCGGAAATTCAACAAGAATCGAATTGCCGATATACAAATAATTCGCACCCTTTGGAAAGACTCCGTCGGCGCGGAAGTGGCTGGCGAAAGTAAAGTCGTATCCTTTTCACGCGGCATCCTGACGATCGATGTTTTTAGTTCGGCGTTGATCCAGGAATTGCGGCAGTTTCATTACGAGTCGGTTGTCAAGGATCTTCGCGATAATTGGCAGGCGGCGACGCCGCTTCTTCGTATCAAATTCCAACCCGGAAAACGGCATGGCGGGTAATTGTCCCGGCTTGTATATTCATATTCCTTTTTGCTCCAGACGTTGCGGTTATTGTGCGTTCGCAAGCGGCCTGTATTCGGCCATGCCTGCCGACGCGTATATTGAAGCGCTGTGGGCGGAATATGAACGCGCCGGTTTGCGGGGCGCCGCCTTTTCGACCATTTTCATTGGCGGCGGCACGCCGTCGGTTTTATCCATACCGCAATTGCGTCGATTGCTTTCCATGCTTCCAATCGTGGAAGCGTCGGAAACAACGATTGAAATGAATCCTGAATCAACCGATACCGAAAAACTCGTCCTCCTTCGCGATTTAGGGATATCACGTCTTTCGTTCGGCGTCCAGACGTTTTCCCCGCACGGATTGCGGTTGCTTGGCCGGGCGCATGATGCGGATACGGCGAGACAGAGTATTTCCGACGCCGTAAAAGCAGGTTTCCACTCCATCAATATCGACCTTATCTGCGGTTGGCCGGGACAAACCCTGGAATCGCTTGGGCTGGATATAGCAACGGGTGCAAATCTTGGCGTTGCCCATATTTCCTGTTACAATCTAACGCTGCATCCGGAAAGCCGGTTGGCCGCGATCATGGAACACAATGGTTTGAAGATGCCGGGCGACGATGAGGCGCGTTCATTTTGGGACGCGACAGGAACCGCGATGCGGAAAGCGGGCCTCGACCATTACGAAATCAGCAACTACGCGAAACCCGGATTTCACTGCCGCCATAACTGTGCGATTTGGCGGGGCGGGGAATACTACGGCATCGGACTTGCGGCGCATTCCCATGTCGGCGGAAGAAGGTACTGGAATACGGAAAACCTGGAACAATACCTTGATTGCATCGCGAAGGGGCAAGACGCGACAGAGGGCGGGGAAATCCTGCCGCGATATGAAA
Organism: Planctomycetota bacterium; assembly: GCA_031254915.1. Lineage (GTDB taxonomy): Bacteria > Planctomycetota > SZUA-567 > SZUA-567 > SZUA-567 > JAIRTL01. The sequence continues at coordinate 8,941 of JAIRTL010000005.1, read as the reverse complement.
AGGCGAAAGAGACAGCCATTTTTTGGCTTCGCCTGGCTGAAGGGATAGAAGCCGATTTATTCGCTGAAAAAACTGGGTATCGTATTGAAAAACTCTATGAACGTGAACTACCGCATCTTTTGGCGGCCGGATTGCTGGAATGGTACAGGCGAAACGGTCGGAAATGCCTCCGTTTGACGAAAGCGGCCTACCCTGTGGCGGACAGCGTCCTGGTCGATTTAGCATGATCTGGTTGTAACGCGGAAGAAATCCGGGCCAGGCATTTCCGAAACATACGATGAAAAAGACGTGGCGACGAGACGATTTGTTATACCGTATTCCGTATTCCCCCGCCGGCTGGCTCGAACGACCAACCGGCGCCTTGCGTCGCTTTCCGGGATTTTGCCGTTGCTAACCAACCATCACAAGATTGTCGCGATGCACGGCTGTTTCGTCGCAATGGTGTCCGAGCAGCGCGGAGAGGTCGCCCGATCGTTTGCCGGCGATGCGGCGCATTTCCGTCGTGGCGAAATTGGACAAGCCGCGTGCGATTTCCCGCCCTTCGAGGTCGAGGATGGCGATCGTGTCGCCCTCGTCGAATTCTCCCCTCACTTCGCGAATGCCGATCGGCAGCAGGCTTTTCTTCTTTTCGATAAGCGCCTTGCGCGCGCCATCGTCGACGATGACCGCACCGTCGGGCCCGCGACCGTAAGCGATCCATTGCCGGTATGACGATTCCCGCCTCCCCGGCGGCATGAAGATGGTTCCGACTTCTTTTCCCCCCATCGTGTCAAGGAGTACGTTCTCCGACTTGCCGTGCGCCACAAGCAAAGGAATGTTTGCGGCGCCGGCGGCGCGCGCTGCGTTCAATTTCGCCGCCATGCCGCCGGATCCGACGCCGGAAGCCGCCGGTCCGGCCATGCGGACGATATCGTCCGTGACTTCGCGGACTTCCGGAATCAACTTCGCGTCCGGTTCCGACGGCGGGCGGTCGAACAGGCCGGGAACATCAGACATGAGGACGACGGCGTCGGCATCTATCAATTGCGCGACGGAAACGGCGAGAGAATCGTTGTCGCCCATCTTCAGGCGCAGCTCCTCGACGGCGACGGCGTCGTTTTCATTCACCACCGGAAGGACGTCGGCCTTGAGAAGGGCGAGGAGGGTGTTTCTGGCATGGAGAAAGCGGCGGCGATCATGCAGGTTGTCGCGGGTTAACAGTATTTGCGCGACATGAATATTGTAATATCCGAAGAGCTGGCGGTAGATCTGCATGAGTGCGACCTGTCCGACAGCGGCGGCGGCCTGGATGCCGGGAAGGTCGCAGGGGCGGGACGGAAGACCGAGCTCGGCTGTGCCTGCAGCGACCGCGCCCGAACTGACGAGAATGACTGTGCGGTTGCGGTCGCGGAGGGCGGTTATCTGGCCGACAAGTTTGGCGACGAAGGCGGTATCAAGTCCACCGGAAAGCGTCGCCAGCAGGCTGGACCCAACTTTGACGACGAGCTTCTTGGCTTTTTGCATCGCTGTTCTGGGCATGGTTCTCTTTCGCCTCTTGCATCATGTGCGGGGAAAAGGTAACATTATCGGTAAAAGCACGAATATTGCCACGGCAATGTTTTGTTTTTATCTATCGGGATGACCGAATGTCCGAAGGAACGGTATTGATAGTTGAAGATTCCGCCATCATTCGCCGTCTTATCAAAGACCAGGTGAAGAAGCTTGGCTATGAACCTCGCGAGGCCGAGAACGGCGCCGAGGCTCTCAAGGACATGGCGGTCAAGATTCCGGACTGCATCATCCTCGATCTGATGATGCCGGTCATGAGTGGTCCCGAACTGCTTGAGAAAATGCAGGCCGATCCTGTGCTGAAAGAAGTCCCGGTCATTGTGGTGACCGCGCTTTCGGATATGGATAAGATAGTCTACTGCATCGAACACGGCGCCGCCGACTACATGTCGAAGCCGTTTCGCGCCCAGGTTCTGCGCGCCCGCCTGTCGTCGTGCATCGACAGAAAAAAATCGCACGACCGCGAACTCGCGCTCCAACGCCAACTGGCGGAGCAGAACGTCCGCCTCGAGGGACGGGTCAAAAAACAGGTGAAACAAATCACCGCCGCGCAACTCGGCACCATCTTCGCCATGTGCAAGCTGGCGGAATCGCGTGACTTCGACACCGGGGAACACCTCGAACGAGTAAGGGAATTCTGTTTTCTCCTCGCCGTCAACCTTAAAAAACGCCCCAATCCGAAAGAGGCAGAAGTCACGGACGAATTTCTCGAAAACATCCGTGTCGCCGCCCCTCTGCACGATATCGGCAAGGTCGCCGTTTCCGACCTCATCCTGCAGAAGCCGGGAAAGCTCACGGTCGAGGAATTCGAAACCATGAAGACCCACACGACGGTCGGCTATAAGCTGCTCGCCGACGTCGATCATCTTCATCCCGACAACAACTTCATCCGCATGGGCATGGAGATCGCACTGGGCCATCATGAAAAATGGGACGGCACCGGCTATCCGAACGGAATCGCCGGCTTCGACATCCCTATTTCCGCCAGGATTATGGCGCTCGCCGACGTCTACGACGCACTTTCCCACCAGCGCTGCTACAAGCCCGCTCTCAGCCACGAGGAAAGCATGGCCATCATCGGCGAAGGCAGGGGAAGACACTTTGACCCCTACCTCACCGATATGTTCTTCGAGATCCAGGAGGAACTCATCGACATCGCCATCCAGTTCGACGGTAAGCCGGAAATTCGTCCGCAGCCGGTCAAACTCGCGGCTGTCTGAGTGTGGACTTTTTGAGAAAATCAAACATCCCGCCGTTTGATTCTTTCCAATGTTTCTTGACGTTCCATTGTACGCCGGGAATTGTTGCACGGTCGACGGCATCGCCCGACCTGACGAAAAATCAACCCCTTGTCCCGTAAGTGGGAGCATTTTTGGGAAAATCGAGCGGCGGACAGCCCGATTTCCCCAAAAAGTCCACTGAGTAATTCCATCCTTTTATCTTCCGTCATCGCGTCATGGTGTCCGGGTCAACGCTCGTCTTCCACGAGCTTTTCGACCATTTCACGGTAACGGTCGGCGAGGGCGTCCGCCTCCGCCTGGGTCTCCGCTTCAGAATATACCCTGACGATGGGCTCGGTGTTTGACGGCCGCACATGCACCCAGCCGCTCTCAAAGTCAAGCTTCACGCCGTCGCGCGTATCCACCTTGCCGCCGCCCTCCTCGGCGATCCTCCTGAGCACCGGAGCGACCCGCCGCCGGGAACATTCCACCTTTTGTTTGCTCATGTGATACACAGGCATCTCCGCCGCGAGCTGGCTGACGGTTTTTCCCGTCTCGAGCATGTATTGGAGGATGAGCGCCATTCCGGCGAGGGCGTCACGGCCATAATGGACGCGGGGATCGATCACGCCGCCGTTTCCTTCGCCGCCGACGACCGCGCCGCTCTTGATCATGGCCTCGGCGACGTTGACCTCACCCACCGGCGTGCGGATGACTTCGCAACCGTACTCGTGCGCGACGTCGTCGAGCATGCGCGTCGTGGAAAGGTTCGTCGCCACCGGTCCCGGGTTGTGCGAAAGGATGTATTTGGCCACGAAGGCGAGGCTGTAGTCCTCGCCGACGTATTCGCCTTTTTCCGAAATCACCGCGATGCGGTCCGCGTCCGCGTCCTGCGCGAAACCGATGTCCGCGCCGTGGGATTTGACCACGTCCAGCAGTTTCACGACATTTTTCCGCGTCGGTTCGGGGTTTCTCAGGAACAGGCCGTTGAGGTCGCAGTATATGCTCGACGCGACGCAGCCGACCCGGTCCATGAACTCGAGCGCAAGGGGCGAACCGGCGCCGTTGCAGCAATCGACGGCGACGCGAAATTTGCGCCTCTTCAACGCCGGCACATCCACCAACTTCATGACGCGGGACAGGTGGTTTTCGTTGGCGCGATCGTCAAATTCGACCGCGTGAAGCTTGTCGTAACCGACCTTGCGCGAGTCGCCGCCATAATAGATGTCAAGGAGTTCGCGGCCCTGTTCCTGCGTGAGGTAGACGCCGTCGTCGCGGAAGAATTTGAGAGCATTCCATTCGATCGGGTTATGACTGGCCGAGATGACGATGCCGCCGTCCGCGCCCAGTTCCTTGATCATCATCGCGGCCGAGGGCGTGCCGCAGACGCCGACATCGACGATGCGGCAGCCGGCGGAAAGCAGGCCGGAAAAAACCGCATGCTTGACCATGTCGCCGGAAGTCCGCGTGTCGCGGCCCACCACCACCTTGCCGCTTTCCACCCAGGTGCCGAACGCCTGACCCAGATTGACCAAAAGCTCCGGCGTCAAATTGTCGCCCACGACGCCCCTGACGCCGCTCACGCCTATCATTAATTTGCTCATGGCGCGTTGTTCTCCCGTGGCGCTTCATCACAATGGCGTATTCGCGTGAAGACTGAAAAAAGCCAATTGCTGCCGATTATAGGGAAAATCATCCGCGTATCCAGTGGCGACCATCAAAGACAGGGTAATTGAATTCCCGTTTTTATCCGACCTCACGCCAGATATTGTTGGGCAAAGGACAGACAACCTCTTATATATTGTGAAAGAACCTTGCTTGCTTTTTGCCAATCGATAGAATTACATGACGTTGCATCAAAGAAGGCCGCATTGACGGATGAAACGTGGAACCCAAAAACGTTGGAGAAAATCAAACAGCGGATCGGCTGATTTTCTCCAAAAGTCTATACCCCGCAAAAAAACTATTTATTCCGTTTTTTTCTGGAAACCTCGACGGGTCTCACTATAATGCTCTTGTCTTGACTCGGCGGGCCCTTGGGTTTCCGCTGAGTGGTTTTTTATGCCGCAGTCCGTGGAAGCGGCGGTAATTGGTCATTTATTTTTGATGTTTTAGGAGTTCAGATGTCCACGCAAGCGGTCATTCGCACCGGCGGCAAACAGGCGATCGTCGCCCCCGGCGACGTTATCGAGGTGGAGTTGCTCTCCGCCACTTCCGGCGACGAGGTCATGTTCGACGATGTTCTCATGATTGTGGATGGCAAGGATTCGAAGATCGGCGCGCCCCGCGTCGACGGCGCCGCCGTTACCGCCAAGATCCTCAAGGAGGTCAAGGGCGAGAAATTGCGCACCGTGTTTTTCCGCCACCGCAAGGACAGCATGACGACGAAGGGTCACCGTCAGAAATATCATCAGGTCGAGATCACCGGTATCACCGCGGGCTGACGCTTCCCGGAATTTTATAAGGAGTTTGTCATGGCACACAAAGTCGGGCAGGGCAGCAGCCGCAACGGACGCGATTCCAAACCGAAATTTCGCGGTGTCAAGCGCTTTGGCGGCGAAGCTGTAACCCCTGGAACCATCATCATCCGCCAGAAGGGCAATAAATTCCACCCCGGCAAGAACGTCGGCCAGGCCCGCGATTTCACTCTGTTCGCGCTTGCCGACGGCGTCGTGAAATTCGAGATGACCAAGCGCAAGGTCCATGTCGAGGCGTTGGTCCTCGCCGAAGCGTAGAGCCTTTCCAGCATTGCCCATCGGCCTTCCCGCCACGGGAAGGCCGATTTTATTGGTGTGCCCGGCAGGGTGCACCCGCTTGGAGGTGTGAGCCCCTACGGACCCTGATGACGGGAACCGCACAATCAAGGTCATACAATTGCAGGCTTCCGCCGCTTTTTTCGACGCCTTACTCGCCATTCCGCGCGACCATGCCCTGTCCCTGATCGCGTCGGCGTTTTTGCTGCTTCTTTCCGCCACCTTTTCCGGTTGTGAAACCGCCCTGTTTTCCCTGTCTCCGCCGGAACAGAACCGGGTCCGCGCCGGTTCGGAGAAAGTGGCGCGGATAATCGACTCGCTCCTTCGCGACCTCAATCACCTCCTGCCGACCATACTTTTCTGCAATATGGCTGTGAACGTGTTCATCTTCGCGATATCAGCCGCCATCGGCGTCGGTATCGCCCAGCGCCACGGCGGTGGCGCGGCGGTGCTCTGGAGCGTCCTGAGCCTGTGCGTTCTCATCTTTTTCGGCGAAGTCTTTCCAAAGCAGATCGCGATCGCGGCCAGGATTCCCGTCGCCAGGCTGACCTCGCCCCCGGTGTGGTTGTGTTATCGTTTTCTCGCCGGCCCCATGTCTTTCCTTAACGCCATGGTCGGAGTGTTTGAACGCTTGGTGGACGCTGGACGTCCGGATCACGCGGTTCTCCTCGAGGAGGAGCTGCGCCTCCTGATGGACTTCAGCAGAAGCGACGGCGTTATCAGCGAAAACGAGTACGAGCTGATCGATGGCATCGTCGACCTTCCCGACGTTAAGATTCGCGACATAATGGTTCCGCGCGTCGACGCGATCATGATCAAGCGCGACTCCTCCTGCGGGGACGCGCTCCAGCTCGCTCGTATCTGCAGGCACACAAAGCTTCCTGTCCTCGAACCGGAAAAAGACGACCTCATTGGTTGGGTCGACGTGCGGGAGCTGTTCGTCGCGGGGACGGCGGGTCCCATAGGCGGCTATGTGAAGCCGCTCGCCTATTTTTCCGAACTCGACCGCGCCGACCAGGTCCTGCGCACGGTGAAAAATCGCCCCGACGCCATCATGGCGGTGGTGGACGAACGCGGCATCGTCGTCGGCGTCTTCACGGTGCAGGATATCATGGACGAGGTGCTCGGCGATTTCGGCGACTACGGCGCCGCCCCGCCGGACCGCATTCGCGAGCAGGAGGGCGGCTATGTGGTCGCGGGTGGCGTAAGCGTGCGCGAATGGCGGGAATGGTTCAACGTTTCGGAGTCGTTGCCGCGAAGCGTCACCGTGGGTGGTCTGGTCACCGCGCTGCTTGGCAGGCCGGCGCGGCGGGGCGAGTCGGTCACGCTCGGCAATATGGAAATGACCGTCCTGTCGGTGTGGCGAAACAGGGTCACGGAAGTTCTGCTTCGCCTGGTTTCTCCGGAAATGGACAACGCCGCCAGCGCCCACGACGACGCGAAGAAAGACGGCTGCGGGGGCGGGGGAGGGCTGTCATGATCCCACTCTTCAATGCCCTCGGCTTTATCGCCGCGCTTGCCTGGTCGTTTTCCTCCTCCGGATCGGAGACGGCGTTGTACCGCACCAGTCGGGTGCGGCTGCGCGTCCGCGAAGACGGCGGCGAGGCGGCGGCGGCCATGGTGAGCCGGTTGCTCAACCGGATAGAAAGCCTGGTCACCACAATTCTCATTAGCAACAACATCGCCAACTATCTGGGGACCTATTTCCTCACCACGCAGTTGATGGCGCTTCGGGCGCCGCAGTACGAACTGCTGACCACCCTCATCGTCACGCCACTCTTTTTCGTCGTCGGCGAGTCGTTGCCCAAGCAGCTCGCCTATCATCACGCGGATTCCTGGGCATTGGCGGCGGTCAGGCCGCTTTCCATCATGCGCCATGCGTTTGCGCCCGCCGTCTGGGCGTTGAACGCCGCATCCGCCGTCCTTCGCCGCCTGTTGCGCATCAAGGGGGACGGCGACATTTTGGAAAGCAGGCGCACCCGACTGATCGAATACTTCGAAGCCTGCGCGGCAGAGAATATCCTGCCGGCGGAACAGATCCATATGGCCAAGAGGATAATCGAGTTTGAAGGCATAACCGCCTCGGCCGTCATGGTGCCTACGGCAAAGATCCTCGTCCTGCCGGGCAAGACCACCAGATCGCGCGCCGCCAGCGAAATTTCGAGACGCAAGACATCGTTCGCGCTTCTCGTCGATTCGGCTGGGAGGATCACGGACCGGATAGTGACGGTCAGTCTTCTCATTCAGACGCCGGGCGCACCGACCGATCAGGCATCAAAGGTCGCTCCGTCCCTGGGGACCGTGTCGTCGGGGGCATCGTTGCCGGAGATCCTCCTCCGGTTCAGACAGGAACATGCGCAGCGCGTCGCAGTGAAGGAACGCGGGCGGATCGTCGGCGTCATCACGACGCATTCGATTCTCGCGCGCATCGCCGGCGACGCGCGCGAATGACGCGAAGGGCACGACAGACGTTGCGGACTTGGCAGGCTTGGCACGTTCGACGGGATTCGCGGAATTTTCCACGCATTTGGTTTGAGGGATTGACAAGCGGAACGAAAACAATACACTAGCGACTCCTGAAACGATCCGTGCGGAAGTGGCGGAATGGCAGACGCGCTTGGTTGAGGGCCAAGTGCCCGCAAGGGCATGGAGGTTCAAGTCCTCTCTTCCGCACCAATTACTTTTTGACGCATCCCTTTTAATGACAAGGGATGCGTCTTTGTTTAAAGGTGATGATTTTTCGCGTTCTGTCGTGGCTCTGTTATTTTCGCGTCCATGATCCGGCGCTTCCTGCGGGATATTGTCATTGAAAAGCATGTCCCCGACCGTTTCCACCGCTTCCCGCATTTTTTCATCCCGCGCCCGACCGTAGACGTTCATCGTCATGTCCGGCGTCGAATGCCGCGCCAGTTCCTGCGCCGTTTTCACATTCGCCCCGGAGTCGAGGACGAAATTGATGTACGCCGTGCGGAGCGCGTGGAAATCGAGATAGCCCTTCTCGGTGACGGGAGGAATCCCCGCCGCCAGCAAATCCTTTTTCAGCATCGTCGCCGAATTGGTCGGCACGTACAGGAGCGGATTGGCCGGAGGCTGCTTCTTGCCTTCCCGCTTGCCCTGCTGGCTGTATGCCTTGTTGTAGTGGGTAAAGACCTCTCCCGAGTCCACAAACGCCACCAGACGCGCCATCAGCGCGGCGGGAATCATCTGGAGCCGTTCCTTGCGGCCCTTGTCGATTTCCTTGGGAATCCGGATGGCGCAGGCTTCGCGGTCAAGCATGTGCGGTTCCAGCTGGCGCAGTTCATTTTCCCGAAGGCCGGAACACGCCGCCACCTCGTACAACAGCCGCCGGTGCGCGGCGCAATGGCGGAGCAACCGTTTCAGTTCGTCGATGAGCATGGCGCGGCGTATCCGCTTGGGCGT
>JAIRTL010000073.1 GCA_031254915.1 Planctomycetota bacterium | reverse complement strand
AAACGCAGCTACAACGCATTCGTTAAAGGCCCCGGTGCGACAGTTATTCCCAGACAAGATGTTCGTCGACGCCCAATATTCGTCCGCTGCGGAAATCGAAGCGGCTTTCCGGCGTTCAATTATGGGACGCGCTCGCAGGTGTCAATTATTGTCCGCCTTCCAGCATATCCATAAACTTGTCATGCTTGAACAAACGATGCCGGCGCCTTTCGGTCAACTCGCTCGCCAAGCCGATCTGCTGGAGACAAACCAGCGCCTTGTTCACCGTCACCGGGGCAAGGCGGGCCATCAGAAGAACCCCAAAACGTAAAAGCCAAATGGTGAAGAACGAGAAGACCCTGACTTCGACAACAAGAGATACGAAGAACGAAATGTCATAGAGCGTTGCATCGAGTGGCTCCAAGAAAATCGGCGCATCGCTACTCGCTATGAAAAATTGGCGGTCACATATAGGGCAATGGTGCAACTGGGCGCCATGCGCCGAATGCTGAGAGCGGCTCGAAATTAAAAACAGACCCTAGATTATGGGTGAAGCGAATGAAAAAATAGCGCGGCCATTACTGCCACGCATACGGCGGACGTTATTCGATTAAGTTCTGGAGTATTCCGGCAAACGTCGGTTGAAAAATTTTGAAAAACGGCTTGACATTCCGAGTTTCCAACGTATACTCCTTAAACGATTAAGGACATTACGCGCTTCTCGAGACCGTTCACTCGGCCACTCCCTTCCCTTGGTCTGCCTCCTCATGAGGCGGGACAGTGTTTGTGGCGTGGACCTCTCTCACGGGCGCGTCGCCGGGCGTGGTTGCGCCGAGTCGCGGGTCGCGCCGGGAACCGGGAGAATGCCCTGTTATGTCGAAGCTCGAATGCCTCAATATTTCAAAGTCGTACGGCGCCGTCAGGGCCTTGCGGGACGTGTCGCTGGACGTCGCCTTCGGCGAGGTCCGCGCCATACTCGGCGGCAACGGATCCGGAAAGAGCACGCTCGCGAAAATCCTCGGCGGGGCAGCGTACGCCGATTCCGGGGAGGTGCGCATTTCCGGCATGCCGCTGCGTTCCATCACGCCCATTCTCGCCAAACGAAACGGCATCGTCGTTACCTCGCAGGAGTTGAGCCTTCTCGCCAATCTCACGGTGGAGGAAAATCTCCTTCTCTGCGGTCTGCCGCGCCGGGGCGTGTTCACGGATCGCAGGGCGATACGCGGATCGGCGGCCAGGGCGCTGGATTGCTTCGGGCTCGCCCGCCACGCCGCGTCCGACGTCTCCACCCTCGCCGCCAATCAGCTGTATCTTCTCGAATTCGCCAAGGCCCTCGTCCAGAGACCGCGGATCCTCGTCATCGACGAAATCACCTCTGCCCTGTACCGCGACGAGGTCGCGCTGGTGAAGGAGGAGGTGCACAGGCTGCGCGACGACGGGTGCTGCGTTCTTTTCATCTCCCACCGGATGAACGAGATCTTCGATATCTGCGACAGCGTAACCGTGCTTCGCAACGGCGAGCACATCGACACCTGCGCGCTCGCCGATGTGGACGAGGACGGGCTTCTCGCCAGGATGTCGGGGCAGGACGTCCAGAAGGTCAGCAGCAGAACGAGCTCCTACGCCGCGCAATGCGGCGACGAGCATTTTCTCTCGATCAGGGGGCTGCGACTCGACGGGTTCGACCGGACGATCGACCTCGACATCGCCAAGGGCGAGATAATCGGCGTTGCCGGCCTCCAGGGGAACGGCCAGTCCGGTCTGGTGCGGGCGCTCTTCGCGCTCGACGCGCCGCTTGCCGCTGAACTCGAGGGGCGGCGGACCACCATTCACAACGCGAAGCGGGCTGTGCACATGGGCTTCGCCTTCGTCTCGGGCGACCGCGAGCGCGAGGGCACCTTCGCCATCCGCTCGGTTATCGAAAACGAGGGTGTGGTCACCGATCTCGTCCTCGGAAAGGTCAACCGGGAAAAAGAGGGCATCCTCCGGGAATACGGCGTCGCCATGCGGTCGGTCCAGCAGCCGATCCGGACACTTTCGGGGGGCAACCAGCAAAAGGTCGTCCTCGCGCGCTGGACGTCCGCGAAGCCGTCGCTGCTCCTCGCCGACGATCCCACGAAGGGCATCGACGTCAACGCCCGGTCCGAAGTCCATCAGTTCATCCGGGCCCTGGCCGCGAGCGGCGCCGCCGTCGTGTTCGTCTCGAGCGACAGCGAGGAACTGGTCAAGCTCACCGGCTTGTACGAAAACGCGAGGGTTATCGTGATGTACCGGGGGCAGATCGTCCATTCCCTAGCGGGCGAAGAGATCACGGCCGAAAACATCGCCTATCACGAAGTGCCGAGGGAGACAGTGAGTCATGTCCTTCATGAACCTGCTTGACAGAATCAGGCGGCTGCCGCAACTGCCGGTGCTTGTCCTCTTCATCGTCTTCCTCATCTGGAATGCGGTCATGGTGAAGGGGTTCGCGAGTCCGGCGTCGTTGCGGGAATTTCTGAACCTCATGGTGCCCCTCGGGTGCCTCACGATCGGCGTGAGCATGGTGCTGGTCACCGGCGGTATGGACATGTCGGTGGGTGCAAACGTCTGCCTCGTGAACGTGATCATCATCACGCTCATGGGAAGGAAATACGGCTTCACCTTTGCCCAGGCGACCTGCGTCGGGCTGCTTGCCGCGCTCGGCGTCGGGTTGCTCAACGGCATCGTGATCGGCTATCTGCGGGTCAATGCGCTCCTTGCCACATTCGCGACGCAATCCGTCGCCCAAGGGTGCGCGCTCTGGGTCATGCCGCTCCCGGGGGGGCGCGGAAGCCGCGCGCTCATTTCCTGGTTCAAAACCGGCAACCTGTTCGGCGTGTTGCCCAACTGCGCGCTCTTTCTCATCATCCCGCTTACGGTGTGGTATCTCCTCAAATGGACGCCCTTCGGCGTCTGGCTGTACGCGGTCGGCCGGGACGAGCAGAAGGCGTTCCTGTCCGGCGGCCGAACCAGGCTCATCAAGCTGTGCGCCTACGTTTTTTCCGCGCTCATGGCGTGGGCGGCGTCGGTGGCGTTCCTCGGCAACATCGGCAGCGGCGATCCCAACGTCGGCATGAGCCTTACGCTGAGCGCCATAGCCTCCACGGTCATCGGCGGCGTCTCGCTTTCCGGCGGCGAGGGCGATGCCCTCGGCGCGCTCCTCGGCGCGTTCTTCTTCAGCCTCATCACCTATACCGTGTTCGGCGCCAACCTTTCCGCCTTCCACCAGGATCTCGCCACCGGCCTTATCATCCTTATGGGCGTCGTCGGCATGACCCTGTTCAGGACCTTCAGGAAGTCCAGACCGAAGTCGCGGGAAGCCGCTCCGGGAGAAAGCCATGCCTGACGCCGCGCGCACGGCCGGCAAAAATCCGTTTGTCGCCCTTTTGGCCGAATACAACAAGTTCCTGTTTCCGGTCTCCCTTATCATTCTCATGTTCGGGATAGGCCAGGCGATCACAGGCGGCTTCTCCTCGCCCGCCAACATCAACAACATCCTCACCATTTCGTGCGTCGTCGCCGTTGCCACCTTCGCGCAATCGTTCGTCATAATGGCCGGCGACGGCGGCATCGATCTATCGGTGGGATCGATCATGTCCATGTCGGCGCTGCTCGTCCCGGCGGTGACGGCCGGCGAGATGTCCCGCCTTCCGGTCGCGATCGTCCTCGTTCTCGCGCTCGCCGCCGTTTTCGGCGCTGCCAACGCGGCCGGCGTGCTCATCGTCGGTATCCCGTCGCTGGTCATGACCTTCATCATGGCGTCGGCGGTGGACGGCTTCTCGCTGTCGTTCACCCGCGGCCAGCCCACCGGCCTTCTCCCCGAAGTTCTGCTCGCCCTGGGACGGCCCGCGTTTTTCGGCATCCGCTGGATACTCGTCATCACCGTCGTCATCGCCGTCATCGCCGAGCTGTTCCTGCGCCGCACGCGGACGGGAAAGCAGATCTTTCTCGTTGGCAGCAACCGCAACGCAGCGTGTCTCTGCGGCATAGGCGTGAACCGGATCGTTTTCATCGCCTACATCATGAGCGCCTGTCTGGCCGCCCTCGGGGGCATTCTCCTCGTCGGCTACAGCGGCAGTTCGATCCTGAAAATGGCCAACGGCTACACCATGCTGTCGGTGCCGGCGGCGGTCATCGGCGGCGTCAATCTAGCGGGCGGCGAGGGGAACATGTTCAGCGGCTTCCTCGGCGCGATCATCTTTACCCTGCTTTCCAACCTTCTCATAGCGGTGGGCATCCCTAACGGCGTCCGCATACTCATCCAGGGGGCGGCCCTGCTTTTCATTCTCGTCATGTACGCCCGCGACGCCAAGCTGCGCCAGTAGACGCCGCCGTCGGGACGGGGCGTTCCGGCGGCGATCCCTATGCGCCGGGGCGGGGGCAAACGGAGTCGTCCGATCCATGGCTGTCACCATCAAAGACGTGGCGAAGCTTGCAGGCGTGTCGACCGCAACCGTTTCCTACGTGATCAACAGCACAAATCACGTTTCCGAGGAAACGCGACAGCGTGTCACCAGGGCTGTCGAGAAGCTCGAATACCGGCCAAGCGCCCTGGCCAGAAGCCTGCGCGTCCAGCGCACGCGGACGATCGGGCTCATCATCCCCCGTCTTGACAACCAGTTTTTCACCGAGGCTGCGCACGGCATTGAGGACGTGCTCAGGAACAACCACTACAGTCTGGTCATCAGCGAATCCGAGGACAGTCCGCTGACGGAGAAAAAGCTCATTCAGGTCTTCAACTCGCTGCTCGTCGACGGCCTCGTCATGGCACCGTGCAGACACCGGCAAAGCGAGCTGAGGGAGCTCCTGCGCGGCAATTACCCCACCGTCTTCTTCGATCGCCGTCCGACTCGCTTCGAAAGCGACGCGGTCGTGCTCGACAACTACTCCGCAACCCGCAAGGCGATAACGTATCTCATCGAGCGCGGTCACAGCAGGATCGGTATGGTGCTGGGCCCGAACTGGTTCTCGACCACCCGCGACCGGATGCGGGCCTACAAAAGGGCGCTCAGGGACGCGGGTATCGAGTTCGATTCGGCCCTGGTCAGAAACGGCGACTACGGCGTGGAGGCCGGTTCCGAATTGAGCGGCGACCTGATCAAGCGCGCCGGCGTCACCGCGCTTTTTCCAGCGTCCGCGAATATGACCCTTGGCGCGTTCATCAAAATCCGGGAGATGGGCCTCTCTGTGCCGCGCGACGTGGCGATCATCGGCTGCGACGACAACGCCTGGGCGAGCGCCACCGATCCCGCGATAACGATGCTCTATCAGCCCGCCGCCGACATGGGAAGAAAAGCGGCGGAACTGCTCTTGAAGCGAATTGAGAGCCCGGCGGACGGTTACGAGACCGTTTACCTGCCCCCCGAAATGCGAATCCGGAGTTCGGTATGATCGAGGTCGACGGCGTGTCCCACTTCTACGGTGCCCAGGCCGCGCTTCTCAACGTCTCGCTGCGGTTCGAGGCCGGCGAGGTGGTGGGGCTGCTGGGGCTTAACGGTGCGGGAAAGTCCACGCTCATCAAGATCATGACCGGATGCACGCAGCCCGCGAAGGGGCGGGCGACGCTGAACGGGCTCGACGTGGCGGCCCATCCCGAGGCGAGGGCGCGCCTCGGATTCCTGCCGGAGACCCCACCCCTGTATCCGGACATGCGGGTCGTGGAATATCTGCGCTTCGTCGCGCGGTTGAAGGAAATCCCGACCCGCGGGGTCGGCACCGCCGTGGCGGACGCGATGGCCCGCGTCGATCTGACGGATGTGTCGCGAAAATTGCTCGGTAACCTGTCCAAGGGATACCGGCAGCGCGTCGGCGTCGCGCAGGCGCTTATCGGCGACCCTCCGGCGCTTGTCCTCGACGAACCGACCGTCGGCCTCGATCCGGCCCAAATGCATGACATGCGCGAGTTGATTTCGCGCTGCGCGTCCTCGAAGCGGACAGTCGTTTTCAGTTCGCACATCCTCGGCGAGGTGTTGGCGGTAAGCGACCGGATCGCAATCCTGCGCCGCGGCCGCCTCGCCGCGTTTGACAGTCCAGACCGCTTCGTCGCCAGCTTGGCGGGCGGAACCGGACTGTACCTGAAGGCGGACGCGAAACGGGGCGATATGAAGCGGGCGCTGTCGGCGATCCCCGGCGTGGCGGAAATCGAACTGCTCCCCGCCGAGGACGGCAAGCCCGTCGAGGCCGTCCTGACCTGCGACGGGGGCACCGATGTCCGGAGGCTCGTCTTCCGCGCCGCCGTCGGCGGGGGCTGGACTATTCTGGAGCTGCGCGCCGTTGCGCCGTCCGTCGAGGATGCGCTGGGGCGCGTCATGGCCGGATGATCGGAGGATTGGTGAGAACGGCGCGGACGGTGGCGGTCAGGGAGTTGCGGGGATTCTTTCTCGCGCCGCTTGGGTATATCGCCGTCGCCGCGTTTCTTTTCGTCTACGGCGTCCTGTACGCGGGGGCGGTCATGACGCCGGGGCAAGTTCCGTCGGTCGACATCGGCGCCATGGTCATGATGCTTCCGGTCGTCATGGTGCTTCTGGCTCCGCTTTTGACCATGCGAAGTTTGGCGGGCGACCGGGCGGCGGGCGTCGACCTTCTGTACCGTTCGCTGCCGTGCCGCACGCAGGATGTGGTGTGGGGCAAGTTTTTCGCCGTCGCGGCGCTCTTTTTCGTCATGGTGGCGGCTTCGCTCGTCTATCCGCTCTTCGCCGTCTGGATAGGCGGCACGGCGGACGCCAAGGCGTTTTTCGCCTATGTCGCGTTTTTTTGCCTTGGGCTCGCCTATCTCGCGATCGGGGTGTGCTTTTCCGCCGCCACCGACTCCCCGGCGGCGAGCGCGGTAACGTGCTTCATTTTCCTTTTCTTTCTTCAGGGTCTGGGAAGATCCTTCGCGTTGGCGGCGGGGAACGCGGCGGGCAAGGTCCTCTGGTTCGCCGGCCTCGGAGCGACCGCCGACGCCGCGCGGGAGGCGCTGACCGGCGCACTTCTCTGGATCAATCCGGCGACCAAGCTCGCCCTGTTCACGAAGGGGATATTCCGTCTCGTTCCGATCCTCTTTTTCGCGTCGGCGGTCGTCGTCGCCCTCGCCATCGCCAGCGCCATCCTCGAGTGCAGGGCGGGGAGAAGGGACGGGGGGATTTTCCGGGCGCTGTGTTTCGCGCTCTGCCTGCTTGCAGCCAACGCGCTGGTCGACAGGTTTTTCGACGTCGATTTGCAGTGGGACGTCACCGCGAGCCGGGTGTTTTCCCTGAGCGATGAAAGCAGGGGGATCCTCGCCAGGCTCGAGGATCCCATTCTGATCTGGGGCTTTTTCGATGAAGACCCGGACACGGTCGAAAACGACAGTGTGCTTTTTCTTAGGCAATACGTAACGCACGGGCGGGGTCTTGTCGAGGCGCGCTACGAGAATCCCGAGCGTGACCTCTCGACCCTGGCGGCGGCGGGACTTCCTCCCGATCTCGATCCGTCCGGCTACGTTTTCGCTGTCGTGAACCGGAGGAACGGCAGGTACAAGCTGATCAAGGCGACCGAGATTTTGACGGAACGGCGCGACTTGAGCGGGGAAGCGATGCAGATGCTCAGCATCGAGCAGGCATTCAGTGGTGCCATCCACTCCGCGGCGATCGCCAAGCCGAAGCACGCATACCTCCTGCGCGGCCACGGCGAGGAAGCGGGCAGGCTGCGTTTTTCACGGCTTCTGGGGATTATGAATGCGGCCGGGTACGACGTCGGGACGTTCGATCTGGCGCTCGGGCAGCCGATTCCGGAGGATGCCGAACTCCTGGTTATGCTCGAGCCGACGGGTGATCCCGGGGAGGCGGAGGCGGAGCGGCTTGCCGCGTATCTGGGAAACGACGGACATTTACTCGTCTTGTGCGGCTTTTCGCGCGCACGTTTTCCGGTTCTGAACAGCGAACTCGAGAGATACGGTGTGGAGGTCACGGGCAACCGGCTCATGGAGACGCATCGGGAGCTGCGTTTCGCTGACGATCCCTTCACTTTTGTGGCGGCGTCGCCGGATTCGGATGTCAGTCCGGGCGCGATTTCAATCGTGGCGGTGACGCCGAGGGAAATCCGGGTCGCGGAGACGATCGCGCCGGGTTTGCGCCGGTACAACCTGTTGCAAAGCAGCAATGGCAGCGTCGCGCAGCCGGAGGGCGTCGCCGGCGGCGAGGAAGACAAGGCGATTCGCGGCATCGGCGTCGCGGTCGAGAGGGTGGGAGGGGCCGGCGCAAAGCTGGCCGTCCTCGGGACGTCGGAGACGTTTGCCGACACGCTCCTCGACCGGCTCGGCTCGTACTCCGCCACTCACCGCCGCCTGGCGGCCGACCTGTTCGCCTGGTTCGCGAAGGGGGACGACGGCGTCGGCCTCGCCATTTACGCGAAGGGCGTGCCGAGCTACGCCATTGTGATCACGAGGGGCAGGGTTCCGGCGTTGTATTTTTCCGTCTACAGCAGCCTCGCCGGGTTGCCACTTCTGATTCTTGCCGTCGGCGCAGCGGTGTACCGGATGAGGAGGAGGTCGTGAAACGCCGGTGTTTGTGGGTTCGGCAAACGTCGCTTTGGTTGATCAGAGCGCGTTAAATTTGTGTTTGGAAAATGTTCAGCCGAAGCGTGTCGACCAGAAGGCGTATTTTCGCGTTGTTTTGGCGAAAATATGCCGGGAGGGAGACGCAACGAAGGATCAACACTTTCCAAATATGAAGTTGAAGCGCTCCAGTGGAAGGCTCGTTTCGCAAACAGAGGAGTACCGTCTATGAAAATGTACGTTTTTGACAACGGGTACCAGTCGGAGGACAGGACCTTCATGGTGGCAGGCAGTTCGACGGCCGACGTGAACGACAAGAACCGTAAGGCGCTCTGGATAGACATACCCATCCAGACGTTTCTCATCGATCATCCGGAGGGCTGCATTCTCTTCGACACTGCCTGCAGTCCGCACCACGCGACCGCCTGGCCGGAATTCATCAACCTCGTTTCGCCCTACACCGTCACGGAGGAACAGACCCTTTTCGCTCGACTGAAAAACCTCGGCCTCACCCCGAACGATATCGCCACCGTCGTCATATCGCATCTCCATGTCGACCACGCCGGCAACCTGTCCGCCTTCAAGAAGGCAAAGATCTACGTCAGCGACGTCGAGCTCACGACGACAGTGCGCAATTACGTCGTCGGTGACGACCTGGACGTCCACGTTCCCGTCGACATCGAGGCGTTCATCGCCGCCAGGCTGAACTGGCGGCCGGTCATGGAGGACGAGAAGGAACTCGAGATCGCCCCCGGCGTGACCATCCTCAACCTCGGCTCCGGGCATTCATGGGGCATGCTGGCGCTCAGGGTCGACCTCGGGAACAGCGGCACCTTCCTTCTCGTCGCCGACGCATTGTACATGCGCGAAAACCTCGGCCCGCCGATCCGCGTTCCCGGGATCATCCACGACACGGTCGGCTACAAGCGCACCGCAAAATTCCTTGAGAACTACGCCAGGAAACACGGCGCAACCATCCTCTTCGGCCACGACATGGAACAGTTCAAATCGCTCAGGAAGCCGCCGGAATATTACGATTGAATGCATGTCGCGGCGATTCCGAAGAGGCTCTCCGGCGTCGGACGCCGGAACTCGATTGTTGGCGAAATATTTGCAATCCCGTCGCGGGATTGGGGCGGTAATTCGTTTTCTATTGTGAAAGGGAGAAATCCATGGGACGCAAGTTGTTGATTCTCGCCGCGCTCATCGTCGGGCTTGCCACCGCCGATGGCTATGCCGGCCAAAAGAAGTACACGATCGGTCTATTGAACCCCTACATCGGCAATTCGTGGCGCGCTCAGTATCTTGAACGAGCGGAGGACGCGGAACGGATCTACAGGGAAAAGGGCCGCCTCGAGCAGTTCATCGTCGCCACCTGCAACAACGACGTCTCGCAACAACTCAACCAGATGAATAACATGATCAATCAGGGCGTCGACTGCATCCTGCTCGATCCATCCTCGGTCACCGCGCTCGGCACCGGGATCCAGAGAGCCGTGGACGAAGGCATCCTCGTCATCATCGCCTCCGCTCCGGCCGCTTACGACAACACGGTCAACTACACCCACGACAATCTCGAATTCGCGAGCGTCAATTGCTCGTGGCTTGTAGAAAAGCTCGGTGGCAAGGGGAACATCGTCGAGATCACTGGCCTTGTCGGCAACCCCGCCGATCAGGCCCGCATCGAGATCCACGAAGAGATTCTCTCCGGCGCCCAGATCAAGGTCCTCGCCAGCGCGCCGGCGAACTGGAGCCCGACCGAAGCGCAGACGGTTATGGCGCAGTTCCTTTCCACCTACAATAACATCGACGGCATCCTGCAGCAGGACGTCACCGCGCCCGGCGTGCTCCGCGCCTACGAAACCGCCGGCAAGGAGCCGGCCCCGATGGTCGGCGACGCCACCTTCGGCTTCCTCCGGGAATGGCAGAAAAAGGGCCTCGACAGCGTCGCTTACCCGATGCACCCTGGTATCATCGTGGAAATCCTCGGCTTCGCCATCATGATGCTCGACGGCAAGGAGCTCGACCCGCAGTACCTGCAGCCGAACCTCTTCGACGAGGAGCTTGTGAACATGATCCCCGCCGAACCGCCGTACATCGTGACGACGACCGCGCAGCCGGACGCCCCGTGGATGAAAAACAAGCGTTTCACCAAGGCGATCGGCGTGGACGAAGCGGTTGCGATGGGCGAGGGGAAGTCGAACGAAGCGATGGTCGACGGCTGGCTCGACGACGAACAGATTGCGACCTTCTTCAAGTAATGGAAGGCATGGCGCATCGACTGCGGACGACGTAACCGCATTGACGTCCGCCAATCGTTTTCCCGCCCCCAAAAAGGGGGCGGTTTTTTATTTCGTACGTGTCCGGCGATCCCCACTTTGTATTGTCCCTAGGGGCAATACAAGGCGGGGGTCGCTGGACACGTACCTAGGCTCTGTTTTTAGTTTTTGTAACCTCAATAATGAGTGGACTTTTAAAGAATTTATCAGTCGAGGTGAGTTGAGTTGATAAAGGGTCCAGCCATCGACGACACCATCCACAAGAAGACCGAACGCAATGTGGA
>JAIRTL010000047.1 GCA_031254915.1 Planctomycetota bacterium | reverse complement strand
CCGCCGATGGCCGCCGCCGCGATGCCGTTCATCTCATAGGACGCCCCGGCCTGCGGGTCGGCCGCCGCCAACCGGCCAAGATAGATGATGCCGGCAAGGCACGCCGCGAAACCGCTGAGAGCGTACGTCGCGATCTTCACCGCCTTGGTGTTTATGCCGGAGAGGCGGGTGGCCTCCTCGTTGCCGCCGATGGCGAAGACGTGCTGCCCGTAAAGCGAATAGCG
Organism: Planctomycetota bacterium; assembly: GCA_031254915.1. Lineage (GTDB taxonomy): Bacteria > Planctomycetota > SZUA-567 > SZUA-567 > SZUA-567 > JAIRTL01. The sequence goes on along the minus strand of JAIRTL010000047.1, from coordinate 64,417 downwards.
CATTACGATGAAAATGACGGTCGCGAAGAGAAGGAGCACGATGATCGGTATCGGGAAGGACATATTCAGCGACGCCATGAAATTCACGAAAGAGCTCGAAAACCTGCGCACCGGCAGCCCGTCGGAGATAATAAGGGTAAGTCCCCGATAAAGGCTCATCATACCCATGGTCACGAGAAACGGCTGAAGGTTCAATTGGGCGATAAGCACGCCGTTGAGCGCGCCCCCGCCGGCGCCGACCAGAATTCCGATCGCAAGCGCGGCCACGGGCGACACACCCGCTTTCATAAGCATGGCCATGATCATGGCGCTCAGCGCCATCACCGAGCCGACGGACAGATCTATGCCTCCGGTGATGACGACCAACGTCATGCCGACGGCGATACACCCGTTGATGGCCGCCTGCTGCAGAATGTTCATCCAGTTGGAGCCGGTCGCGAACTTCGAGGACAGAAAAGAGAAAACGACCGAGAGGAGAAGAAGGCAGCAGACGATGCCAAATTTGCGCGTCACGCTCTCGTCTTTGAGAAGGCGGCCGAGCAAGCCTCGCTTGTTCATGTCGTTTCCCCTCCTATCGCGCGGCGTATGACATCTTCCTCGGTCGCGTCGGAACCATGCAGGACACCGGTGACGCGGCCTTCGTACATGACGACGATTCGGTCGCTCAAACTCAGGATTTCGGGCAGCTCCGAGGATATCATGATGATGGATTTGCCTTCCGATGCCAGCTTCTTCATGAGCAGATAAATCTCGTTTTTCGCGTTGACGTCGATTCCGCGCGTGGGTTCGTCCAGAATCAGTATCTCCGGCGCCGCATTGACCGCCTTGGAAAGGACGACCTTCTGCTGGTTGCCGCCGCTCAAGCGGGACGTTTGCAGGATGTTGTCGTCCGGTTGCACGTTGAGCGCGCGCGTTATCCCGTCGACCGCGCGGTCGCGCTTGCGAAAATCGAGGAGCCGGCATTTGGCGAATTTCCGCAGATTGCTCAGCGAAACGTTCTGGTAGTTGGTCATGCCCGCCACGAAGCCCTGCAGCTTACGATCCTCGGGGACGAGCATGATGCCGGCGCGCTTGGCGTCCTTCGGGGAGTTGATGGTCACGCGGACGCCGTGCACGAACAGTTCGCCCGCCACCTTGCCGTCGACGCCGATCACCGCCCGCATCAATTCGGTCCGGCCGGCTCCGACCAGGCCGGAAAACCCTAATATCTCGCCGCGGTGGAGGTCGAAGTCCACGTCATGAAAATGCCTGCCGTCGGAATATCCCTTCGCCGACAGCACGATCTCGTCGGTGGCGTTGCTCGTCGCGTTGAACCGCTCGTGGCTGATATCCCGCTGGGTCATCATGCGGATCAGCCCGTCTTTCGTCATGGCGGCCACATCGGCGGCGCCCACGTATTTGCCGTCCCGAAGCACGGTGACTCGGTCGCAAACCTCGAAAATCTCGTCCAGGCGATGCGAGATGTAAATGATCGATTTCCCGTTCGCCCGCAGAGAGCGCATGGTTTTGAACAACTGCTCCGTTTCGCGCATGGTGAGACTGGCGGTCGGCTCGTCCAGAATGAGCACCGTGAACCGGTTGAGAAGCGCCTTGGCGATTTCCACCATTTGCATCTGCGCGGTGGATAGGCGCCGGGTTACGATCCGGGCGGAGAATTCCGCCTCCAGGCTTTTAAGCATTTCATCCGCGCGCGCTACCATGGTTTCGAAGTCCACCCGGCCGAAACGGGAAACAAGTTCGTTGCCCAGAAATATATTCTGGGCAACGGACATTTCCGGAACGAGCTGCAACTCCTGATGCACTTTTATGATGCCGCGCCGCTTGGCGGAGAGGGGCGTTCTAAGGTCAACGGTCTCGCCATTGAGGGCGATGGAGCCGGAATCCTGGGGGTAGATGCCGGAAACGATGTTCATGAGGGTCGATTTGCCGGCGCCGTTTTCGCCCAGAAGCGCATGGATTTCGCCCCGCGCCAGGGAGAAATGCACATTATCCAGCGCCTGGATGCCGCCGAAGCGCTTGCTCACGCCCGAAATTTCCAGGACATCTTCCTGCATGGCTTCCACCGCCGATCCCGCTTCACCCGTATCCGCGCGTTATTTTCCGTATTTCGCCGCGTTGTCCACATCGATCACCTCGATCGGGGTGGACACGACCTTGGGCAGCTTCTGCCCGGCGAGCAGGCGCAACGCCGCCTCCACGGCGGCGGAACCGTTGACGGCGGGGAACTGGTCAACAGTCGCGGTCAGTTCGCCGGCGGCAATGGAGTTGTACGCATCGCCGGTGCCGTCGACGCCAAGGACGATGACCTTGCCCAGGAGGCCGCGCGCCCGGAGCGCTTCAACAGCGCCCAGCGCCATGTTGTCGTTGCAGCAGTAGATAGCGGCGATATCGGGATTGGCCGTGAGGATGTCTGTCGCGACGTTCAGGCCTTTCTCCGTTTCGTAATCCGCCGGCACGCTGGCCACAATGTCGATGGAAGGATACGCTTCCCGCATCTTTTCCCTGAAGCCGTTCACGCGCTGAATGGAGGTGAAGGTGCCGGCAACGCCCTCGATGATGGCGACCTTCCCCTTGGAGCCGATCTTGTCGGCGATGTAATCGGCCGCTTTGTAGCCGATTTCGATCTGCAGGCCGCCGACGAAAACGTCGCAGTCGGCGATGTACTCACAGTTCGCGTTGACGACGGGCTTGCCCGCCGCCTTGGCGACGGCGACGGCACCGTCCAGACAGTCGTTGGTCAGGGGCGAAAGAATAAGCGCGCTGTAATTGTTTTGAATCATCGTCTCGGCGATGGAAAGCTGCCCGGCGGTGTCCGTCTCCGTCCGTGTGGCCTGAATGTCGATGGTCGCGCCGTATTTGGCCGCCTCGTCCTGCATGCCGGAACCGAGCATGAGCCAGAACTCGTTCGCCTGGTTCTTGAGAATCGATCCAAGCGAAACGTCTTTCGGCAAGGAGAGGGTGGTCATGGCACCGAATTTCCCACCCAGATCGGAGTAGGCGATGGTATCGGTCTCCTCGTCCGGATTGAACGCCGACGCGGCGTGGGCGCCCGCGCCCACGGACAACAGGCTCAGAATCAATAGCGGGATCAACAGTTTTTTCATGGTTCGGGCCTCCCTAAACAATAATACCGAATTTCCGGTTGAGATTTTCCGGCATGTTCCTGAACGGAAGACCTGTTCCTGTTTTCCCGCGGAGTGAAAGATTCCTGTTGCGCTCTTTCGGGATGAATACGAAATCAGCCGGAAATGCCAAGCCGGAGGCCTTTCGTGTTCAAAAAATGCGCCGGAAGGTTTCCTCCCCCAAAAAGATACCGGAATATTTCAACTAAACTCGGTATAACTCGGCGGAAATCACATATTTCCGCGAAATTCACCGTTTTTTCAACCCATCGTAACAGGAGTAGCCGATGCCGTAGAGTCCGGCCAGATATTCGAGTTCGCGCGACCAGTCCCCAAAGCAGAGCGTATAGTGATGCCCCACGGTTTTTTGGATGAACTCGTCGATATCGCCCTCGAACTCGAGGCCGAAGCCGGGCCAGCGCTGACCGAGCACTTCGTCGGGCCGCACCTCGCGGGGGCAGGTAAGCGCCTTGGCCACGTGGAAGCGGAGCGTGCCGTCATTTCCGCCCACGCGAAGAATCGTCGCCTCGCGCCCGTTTTCAAGATCGAATCGCACGCACCCGCCGCGCCGTTTGTCAACTCCGTGCTTCATATAGTCGACGACGACGCCTTCGTCCGCCGTGGCGTCCGGGTTCGGCCAGATTTCGACCGGGCGGGAGCCGTCCGCCAGGGACACCGGCGCCGTCCCGCAGTTGAAAAACGTGATGCGCCGCTTATCACGACTCAGTTTGGCGATGTCGGCGAAGAAGACTTTCTGCTTCGAGAGGCGGCTGAGAAGCAGCATCGACAACGCAGCCGGGAGGTCGGCCTCGCACGCGGTGAGGATTCCCGCCTCATTGAGAAGGCAGGTCGCGATGCAGCCCGCGTACTTGTATCCGTATACTTCGCTCGCCATTTCCGGCATGCATTTGTTCGCGAAAACCTCCACGTCGTACATTTCCTTCAGCCGCTTGAACGCGAGGAACATCCTGGCCTGCGAGCGAAAGACGTCATCACCGATATGCTCGCCGGTCGGCTCGTATTTCCAGACAATGCGGTCGAAGCGCTTTTTGAACTCCTCGGCGACGGCGTCCGCCTCTGCGTCGGAAATGTTCTTCATTTCCGCGAACACTTGCACCGTATCGTATTGGGGGAAGTCGACGCCGAAGGTCCGCTTCCAACTGAACTCGTTGACCTGCGTCTGGTACATCATCATGCATTTGCCGCCGATGGTGGCGATCTTCTTGTTGCGTATGGCGCGCATAACGTGCGCCGCATTGGCGTACTTGAGAATCCTGTCCATGTTCGTTTCGTCTCGCGCGCTGCCGTACAGGTACAGGAAGTTTTTCCCCATCTCCTGCAGGACATAGCGGATTTGGATGGACGCGCCGAAATTTCCATTGGCGATCTCCTCGGATTCGCCGAAGAGGATGAACGGGATATGCAGGTCGTTGACGGCGGAGATCGCGTGGGAGGAAAACACCCAGGTCCCCACAATGAGAAGGAGCGCGTCCGCGCCTTCCGCCTCCATCCTGCGGCATTCGTCCGCTATGCCGCATTCTTCAAAAAGGATATCGGGGTGGATCATCGCCTCGCAGCCGGTCTCCCGCGCCAACCTCTCCCGGAGATACCCGACCATTTCCCCTATTTCATCCTTTTGATGGTTCACCTTGGCGATGGCGACAACCCCTATCTTCGGCTTGCCCATGATCTCCCTCCGGAAAATCCGCCGCTGACCTTGATATATACTGGGCGCAGCCCGAAATTGTGAAAATGGGGATGGGGCCCGCCCTCTTCCACATCTGTTTCCCTTGGCCATTTCATGGCCGCGCACAGTTGAGGGAATCACAACTCCGGATCGTGAACGGTATAAAAACGTTTTTATGCTATGGCAAAAAAATATTCGCTAATTCCCCAATATAAAAACGTTTTTATATCGTCCAAAGGAAAAACGAATGCTTCCATTCGTTCAACAAAATCCCTCTCCGACTCCCGTGAAAAACGACTTGATTCGCTGGAGCGGCGTCTATGGAGTAACGGTGCGCCGTACAAAGAACGGGGTGTCCCCAAACCGGCCTCCATGATACACGCCGGAACCACGACGTCGTTGGGGCGGAAAACGCATAGGCAACAATTATACATACTAAAACACAGACTCGCTTATTGTCAAGAAAAATATGCCCCATTTGTGCTCGCCCTCGGAACGAGCTCGGGCCGGAAGGAGAGGTCCACGGGCGGTGCGTTCTTTTCGCGAAGCTGGCGCATGAGTATTTCCGCGCCGGAGGCGCCGATCCTGTCCTCCATCATAATGATCGAGGTGAGGTGGAGCATGTTCATCTCGTCCAGATTGTCCATGCCGCTCAACGCCATGTTGCCGGGGATCGCCAAACCGTGGTCGCGGCATTCCTCCCAGAATCCCAGCGCCTGCAGATCGTTGGACGCCACCATCGCGGTCGGCCGTTTTTTCATAGCAAGTACCGCGCTTGCCGCCTCGCGCCCATGGTTCTTCATGTAATTATGCCAAAACACGAGCCTCCCGTCGTACGGTATCCCGTGGTCGCGAAGGGCCTTTCTGTACGCCTGAAAGCGTTGCAAATAAACGTTTGTACCTTTTTCGCCCGCCAAGTAGGCGATTTTCCGGTGGCCGGCGCGGATCATCCCGGCCGTCGCGGTATAAATGCCGTGGAAAACGTCGATGGAAATGGTGCTGAAGCGGCGGCCTTTCGCGTTGGCCCAAAGATTGTTGCACATGCCGCAGAGAACGACGGGGGAATTGCAGCCGTCGATCGCTGCGCGCAACTCTGCGCTGTAGGAGAAGTGGATGAGAAACAGTCCGTCTACCAGATGTTCGCGAAGCATTCTGACCGCTTTGAGTTCACCCTTCACCTTGCCGCCGGTATAAAAAAGCACCATCGAGTAGCCGAAGTTGTCGACGTACTCCTGGACCGCCTCGATCATGCCCACATAGATGGCGTTCGACGTATCGGGGATAGCGAGCATGATGAGGCCGGTGCGGGTGGTTTTGAGCGTTCTCCCGGCCCGGTTGGGAACGTAATTGAGTTCATTGAGCGCTTTTTCGATCTTGGTGCGAGTGGCGTCCTTGATGTATCCCGTGTTGTGGATAACCCGGGAAACAGTGCCGGGAGCGACGCCCGCACGTTTCGCAACATCGAGAATAGTAACCGTATCGCCTTTCATGCGCCACCCCGGTCCGGAATTGGGAAATATTTCCGATTGGGGCAATATGGTAAAAATAATCCGAAAACACAACAGAATTCTGAACGCACGGTTTAAAAGGCAGGGATTATTGCGGTTCATAAAACCCCCGCCTGTGGCGATATGACCCAAATAGGCTTTGCCGGGCCGGCGAGAAATCTCATCGACAGGATAGTGCAGCCTCCGATTATGTGGACTTCATGATCGGCCAGAACCACGCGGACATGGTTATATTTGTTATGTTGTGGGTGAAGTAGGCCAGGATTCCATCGTGATGCGCTCGAATGCTGGCGGCAATCTTCTTCATCCGTTCGATGCCGCTCGCCTCGGCCACTTTCAGCCAGTCCCGAAGCCATGTCTTGGCGCTCTTCAAATTCGACATCATCCATAGCATCCGCAGGTCCTCCTTCAGATAGTACGCCGTGTATAATGACTCGTTGAGAGACAGCGCCTCCTTCAGCAGTTCCGTCTCCGGGGTCTTCCCGTTCCTGCCAGGCTCCGGCGACAGATTCTCCAAATCGCGCAGAGCGGCAGCGAATGTCAAGGAGGTAAAGCTTCGAAGGATTCGAGGAAAGACCGACCTCGATGTCGCAGAGTCTGTCGCAGGAGGCGAGTTGGGCGAAGATTATGGTGGGAAACTGGCCGCGGCACGAGAACTTCCGGTTTTTGTAATCACCTTTGTAATGCGTAGCCAGTGTGCGAAATCGCCGCGAGCGTGGTCCTAAATAATGGAGTGACTTTCGCAGGGCACTCAACGATGTTATGCTGATCGCGGAGTGCAATTGTGAAAATGCTATCACCGGCATGGAATGTATGCGGAGGCGCCCCGCGGGAAAGTCCATCTTTGCGGGGCTGGACCAAGCCCCTTGTTGGTGGATGAGAACGCACGTACCTCTTCCGGCGCCATGCCGGATGCCGTCCTCGTTCCAAATGTTCGATCGAAGCTCCCGCAATTTCGGGGACAGCTTCGGTTTCTCATCGGATGTAATCGACGGTGACATCTTCTATCATACCGCGTTCCGCTTTGTCAGGACCGAAGTATCGCGGTTCGGGCGCGATGAACCTTGCCGCCCCGCCGATGACCACCGGGGTTCGATAAACGACGCGATTTTCTCCGCGCAACGTCGCTTCGAGAACAAGCGTGTACTCCCCGGAAGGGACTGGCGCGCCGTCCTTGTTCCGGCAATCCCATGACACCGTGACCTTGCCGGAGGCGGGAGTGGCCCCGGTGACGGCATCCACCTCCCCGGAGGGCATGTTGGCAATATCGGAGGACGCCACCCACAGCGGTAGGGACTGTTCGCGTATTTTCCAGCCGCCCCGGCCGGCGGTAAAGTCGGTCACAAACAGTGTTCTGACTATCTCCTTCCCGGCGTTTTCCACCCAAATCGCGAATTGATTGCTGCCGAAACCGCTTTGCCGCCGGTATTCGAAGGACACGTCGACCCTGTCCGCGGCATCGGCCGCCCGGCATATGCACAGTGCGCTGGCTCCGATCAGGATGGCCGCCGTCGCCAACATGTTTTTCAATACGCTTTTCACGTTGTTTCCCTTCGCTTGCCAGTGCGCTTATTTTCCGCCGCGCATCCAATTGCCCGATACGCATAAGCATCCGACTCGCCCATCCTTCCGTCAAGCCCAAATCGTTTGTATATCGGGTGCGGCCCGAAATTGGTACGCGTCCGGCGAACCCCGCCTTTCGGTCATCGAGCGCCTGAAGTACGAGCTGTTGCCGCCTCGGCAGTGGCGTTTCGGAAAGAGGTCGGAAAAGCTGGAGGCTTCGGGCCAACTGAGCCTATTTCCGGGCGTTGCGGCCGTTTCGACGGAGAAGGAAGACGCGCTCGCCGCACTGTCGGTCCGCAAGAGCCGCGGCAGAAGGCCCGTTCCCGCCAATCTTCCGGTGGAGCGGATAGAAATCGACGTCCCCGCCGAAGAGCTTGTCCGCCGCCCCCGCGGAAGCGAAAAGATGCGCATCGGCGAAGAGATCCGCCGCGAACTCGAGCATATCCCCGACTCCATCCTTGTCCGCGAGTATGTCCGTCCCGTTTGCGCCTTCGATATGGATGGAATAGAAGCGATGCGACCGAATTGGAGTCCCGGTCGACCGCCGAAGCTCACTTCCGAGCGGTTGGAGGAGTTCCGGATTCGTATCCGAAACGGTCCCACGGAGGACGATGCGTTCCCCTCTTGGCGGGGACATTTCGTGCGGGATGTCCTGCGCGACGAATTTGCGTCTCCTATACGCTGACCGGCGCGTGCAAGCTCATGCACCGTTTGGGCTTCTCGGCCTTGATGCCTCGCCCCAAGCATCCCGGTTCTTCCGATGAAGAGCGGGGGGAGTTTAAAAAAAACACCTTGCCGCAGGCGTATTCGACAGTCCGCGACAGCGCGACCCGGAAGCGAGTCTTTCCCATCGCCGAAGAAGTAGACGACGCCGTGGCTGGAAGTGATAAAAGACGCCAACGCCATGCGCTCACTTTGCGGAGGCGAATGGATTACACAAATCGGTCAAAATTAAAGGAAACTGGCGCAATTCCCGGCGTAAAATGGAAACCAAGAAACGTTGGAGATAATCAAGCGGCGGTTTGTTTGATTCTCTCCAAACGTCGACAGTTCACTTCTTCGCCTCTCACTTCTTCGCCTCGTCGCGGGACACCGGGAGGCCGCCCGATTCCCCCTCCTGCGCGCGGCGGATCCCGTCCTGCTCCTCGAGGCGGACCATGCGGGTGACTTTGCCGACCTTGACGATCGGTTCGTCGCGGCCCTTGCGGCGGATTTCGTCGCGGAGGTTCTTGAAGGCGTCGCCGTACTCGGTGAACTTGTCGCCGAGGTAGAGGCGGCGCGCCTCCTCGTCCTCGACCAGCTCCTGCGGCGTGCCGTGCTTGAGCACGCGGCCGTCGCGGATGATGTAGGCGCGGTCGACGATGGTGAAGGTCTCGAAAACGTTGTGATCGGTGATGAGGATGGAAATGCCTCGCTGCTGGAGGCTGTAGATGATCTTCTGGATGTCCTCGCAGGCCCTCGGATCGACGCCGCTGAACGGCTCGTCGAGCAGAAGAAGGCACGGGCCCGCCACGAGGGCGCGGGAAATCTCCAGACGGCGGCGCTCGCCGCCCGAAAGCGTGTGCGCCACGCTCTTGGCGAGACGGGCGAGGTTCATGTCGGAGAGGAGGTCGTCGAGGCGCTGGCGGCGCTGACCGCGCGACAGGTTCTGGGTCTCGAGGATGGCCATTATGTTGTCCTCGACCGTCATGTTGCGGAAAATCGAGGGTTCCTGCGACAGATAGCCCATGCCGTGGCGGGCGCGCCTGTACATGGACAGGCGCGAAATGTCCTCGTCCAAGAGGAGGACGCGGCCGGCCTCGGGGCGGATCAGCCCCATGACGATGCGGAAGGTCGCGGTCTTGCCGGCGCCGTTGGGACCAAGAAGCCCCACGATCTCGCCGGAGGAAACGTGGAAATCCACCCCGTCCACGACGCGGCGGTTGTTGTAGGTCTTAACCAGTCCGCGAACCTCCAGCAGCGGCATATCGCCTCCGGTCTAAGTCGGAAGTCGGAAGACTTCACACTTCATCTCATTCGGCCCGTATTATCTGGCGGGTCTTGTCGGTGCGGTAGCGCTCGAGGGCGCGGTTCTGGTAGCCGGCGAGGCTGCCCTCGATGTGGCGCATGACGTTCAGGACGCATGGATCCTTCGCGAGTTCCGTCCCGGCCAGTTCCTTCACCGCGACCGCGATCGGCTTGTCCGAGCGGTACAGCGCGCGATACGCCTTTTGCAGCGCGGCGAGATGTTCGTCCGGGAACTGGCGGCGGCGCAGGCCCTCGAGGTTCACGTTCCGGATGCGCAACGGACCCTCGGAGCCGTCGGCGAGCATGTACGGCGGCACGTCGGCGCGCAGGGTCGAATGCGGCGCGACGAACGACATGGAACCGATCGTCACGAAATGGTGCACGGCGCAGAGCCCGGACACCCAGGCGTGGTCCTCGATGTGGATATGGCCGGCAAGCTGGCAATTGTTGGTGATGACGACGCCGTTGCCGACGACGCAGTCGTGGGCGACGTGGGTATAGGCCATGACGAGGACGTCGTCGCCTATGGAGGTGCAGCCGCCGCCGACGCCGGTCCCACGGTTGATGGTGGCGAATTCGCCGATGCGGGTGCGGTCGCCGATGACGAGATCGGTGTCCTCGCCGTGGAATTTCATGTCCTGCGGATCGCCACCGACGACGGCCGAGGACGAGACGACGCAGTCGGCGCCGATCGTCGTTCTCGCCACCACGTGGCAGTGCGGAAGCAGGACGGTGCGGGCGCCGATGCGGCATTTGGGACCGACCACGACGAAGGGACCGATCTGCGCGCCCTCGCCTATCTCGGCGCCCGGATCGACGCTTGCCCACTCGTGTATGCTGGTTTTCATCGCGCTCTTTTTCCTTTGGCGCTTTGCGGCCCGGATTCGGATACTGCGGCGGCGAAAGCCGCCCGGATCAGGACATTGCGCCGGCGGCGTCAATGATGGCGAACTTGATCATAGCCTCGACCGTGACGTCGCCGTCCACCGTGCCCCAGGCGCGGACCGCGCCGATGCGGCCGTTGAACCTGTCGGCCTCGACGTGCAGATAGAGGGCGTCGCCGGGCACGACCTGACGCCGCCAGCGGACGCCGTCGCAGCCGACGATGAGCGCCAGCTTGCCCTGGTCCTTGAATTCGCCCAGCAGCATGATCGCGCCGGCCTGCGCCAGCGCCTCGATCTGGAGGACGCCGGGCATGATCGGCTGGCCGGGGAAATGCCCCTGGAAAAACGTCTCGTTCCCGGTCAGGTTTTTCAGGGCGAGTATGCGCTGGCGCTCCTCGAGCTCGATCACCCGGTCGACGAGGAGGAACGGATAGCGGTGCGGCAGCAGCCGGAGGATCTGGCGGATGTCCATGACCCCCCGCGGGCATTCCGCCCTGGAAAGTTCGCTCCACAGCTTGCGGGCCAGTTCGACGTTCTGCCGGTGGCCGCTCCGCCGCGCGACGATGTGCACGCCGAGGCGGCGGTTGACGACGGAAAGGTCGCCGACGAGGTCCAGCACCTTGTGGCGCAAGCATTCGTCCGCGAAGCGCAATTCGCCGCCGACGACGGCATCGCCGTCCAGGACGACGGTGTTTTGCGGATTCGCGCCCTTGCCGAGGCCGGCGGCGAGCATGGCGTCGGCGTGTTGCCTCATGACGAAGGTGCGCGCGGGCGCGAGGAGCTCCCGGTACGATTCCGGAACGAGGGAGAAATCCCCCGTCCCCCGGGCGTGCGCGGATTCGGGATAATCGAGCGTGTAGGTGACGCTGAAGCCGCCGTCCGGCGCCGGATAGGCGGTGATCCCGGCCTTGGCGTCGCCGACGGAGACGGGATCACGGGGAATAAAGGTCCTTCGTTCCGCATCCTGTTCGACGATGCCCGCCTTTTCGATGCCCTTGACGAACTCGAGCGCCGAGCCGTCCAAGCCGGGAATTTCCGGGCCGTCCACCCCGATCGTCAGGTTGTCGACGCCCATGCCCCAGACCGCCGACAGGAGGTGCTCCACCGTCATCACCTCGACGCCCTTGGCGATCGTCACCGTGTTGCAGTTGCCGCCGCCGGCGCACAACGACGGCGCCAGACGCTTTTCAGCCCCCCCCGCGGCCATCCGCAGGCCGGAATCCGGCTCCGCCGGCCTCAGGACGATCCGGGCCTCCTTTCCGCCGTGCAGGCCGACACCGGAAAAAACCGCCTCCCCGGCCAACGTCCTTTGTTTCTCAGCCGCCATGCTCTTCCTTCTCCTCAAGACGCCGCATCCGCTCCTCAAGGTCGCGGACCTTCCTGCGCAACGCTCCGATCAAACGCACGTCCTTGATGTTCCGCGCCTGCTCCCGGTAGGGCGCGGCGGGGTAGCCTATCCACAAGCGCTCGTACTCGCTCCGCCCCGCCCCGGCGTCGGGGATGCTTTTCGTGATTCCGGCCTGGCCGCCGAACACGAGGTTGCTGCCGACGCGAATATGACCGGCGACGCCGGTCTGGCCGCCCATTTTGACATTGTCCCCGATCTCGGCCGACCCCGCGATGCCGCTCTGCGCAGCGAGGACGGAATGCTCGCCGATCCGCACATTGTGCGCGACGACCACGAGCGCGTCGATTTTCGTCCCTTTTCCGATGCGCGTCGCGCCGAAGCGGCCGCGATGCACGCAGGCGTTGCAGCCCAGCTCGACGTCGTCCCCGATTTCGACCGTCCCGGAATGGCGGATCTTGTGATATCCGCTCCCGGTCCAGGCGTAGCCGAAGCCGTCCGAACCCACCGTAACGCCGGCGTAAAACACGCAGCGCGATCCCACCGTCACCTTCCGGTCGACGAAGACGCCGGGGTGGAACACGCAGTTCGCGCCGACGCCGGTTCCCTCGCCCACATAGACGTTGGGATACAGTATCGTCCCGTCGCCGATGGCCGCGCCGTCCTCCACGACAGTCCAGGGGCCGACGGACACGCCGGAGCCCAGCGTCGCGCCGGGACTGACGACCGCCGTCGGATGCACTCCCGGCCCGGGCATGTTCGGCGCCGGCGTCAGGAGTTCCTCCGCGAGCGCGAAGGCGTAATTCGGGCGGTCGACCCTGAGAAGCGCTGCGGTCACGCCCCCGACGTCCTCGGTTTTGTGGACGATGACGGCGCCGGCGCCCGTTTCGGCGAGCTGCGGGCGGTATACGGAATTGGCGAGGAACGCGACCTCGTCCGGGCCGGCCTTCAGGAGGCTGTTGACGCCGGCGATCCGCTTGCCGGGATCGCCGTTTTCCAAAACCGCGTCCAGACGTGCCGCCAGTTTTCCGAGGGTGGTTTCGGGCATCTGTCTTCCTGCGTCGGAGGGAGGGCCGGGATCTGCGCCGTCGCCGCGCGCCCTAGAGGGGATTCCTCTGGGGGTCCTGAAGGTGCTGCTGATAGCGATGGTTCAGGAGGTCGGTGATCGACTTGGTCAGGTTGGCGCCGTCGTTCACGTACTGGATCCTGCGCATGAGGATTTCCTGCTGGATGGCCATGGGGTCCATGGCCTGCAGGGCTTCCTCGGACAGCGCCGGATCAGGCGCGGCGATGATGATGTCGTACTTGTAATAATCGGCGAGGATGCGGCAGGAGCGCTGGAACGCCTCGTACATGTTGCGCCAGAAAACGGCCTCCTCGTCCCTGACCCGCTTGCCGAAGTCCTCCTGCATGGCCTGGACCTCGACCTTTTTCGTTTCGATCTCCATCATCCGCTTGCGCCATTGCGCGCTGCCGGCGGGCGACATCGGGTTGTTCTGCAGCGCCCGTTCCATTTCCTGGACGCCCGCGATTTCGGCCTCGATCCGCTGCTGGTCGGGCATGAAGGTTGTCCGCAGCCGTTCTTCGGTGTCCTTGGCGTAGGCGTAGTTCTGGAACACCTGTTGAATGAAGACGACGCCGATGCGCCGCGTTTCCGGGACCTGGACCTGCTCGCCAGCCCGCGCCGCACCGATGGCGGCCACGGCGACCGCCGCCAGGACAACCCACTTCACGTTCCGCATTTCGCTCTCCTCTAAAGACTTGCCGCGCGCCGCATCCGTCCGGCCGGGTTCGCGCCGGCGGAGGCCGTGCGCACCCGGGGGCGGTAACCAACCGATCGAACCGGGGCGGCGGGGCGAAGGCCCCGCCTCAACTTTATCCGATAATTTGCGCCAATGCTATCCGCGGGAAACGATAAAGCAAGCCAAAAACGCCGACCCTGCGCCGGCCCCTCCCCATCCCGCCGCAACGCAATGAAACGGGCAGGCGCATAACGGCCTGCCCGCCTACAGAACCTTTCCGCAACCGCATCCCGGACGGCGACGCATCGCCCGGCCGGACGGCGGCGGCCTTCGGACCGCCGAAATTCTCCCCGTCCCCGGGCGGCCTTTGCGCATATTCCGTTGCCGCGACTCGCTAGAACATGGCTCCCATGCTGAACTGGAATTTCTGCACCTCGTCGTTTTCCTGCTTGTTCATCGGTATCGAGTAGTACAGGCGGACCGGCTGCGGGCCAAGAGGCGTCTTGATGTGCAGGCCGATGCCGGCGCTGTGCCGCCATTCCATCTTGGTGTCCGTCGACCTGAAGCCCTGCTTGTCCACAATCTTGTTGTAGCTCGGGTCGTCGAGATAGCGCCACGCGGTGCCGACGTCGTAGAAAACGCTGCCGCGCACCATGCGGTCCCATATCGGGAAGAAGAACTCGGCCGACGCGGAGATCATCGCCTCGCCGCCGACGTTGGTGTCGTATCCCTCGTGGTCCCAGTAGCGCGGACCCACACCGCGGAAGTCGAAGCCCCTCAGGGAGCCGACGCCGCCGAGATGGAAGCGCTCATAGTACGGCACTTCGCGCGAATAATCTTTCATGCCGGTGTTGCTGTTAGGTCCCGGGGCTATCGGGTTTCCAGCGGCGTCATAATCCGTATGATAGTACCTGCCGTCGCCGCGGCCATAGGCCTGCGCGAGCGCCGCGTCGGCGCGGAAGCCCAGAGACCAGTTCCGTTCCTGGCTGTCGACGTAGAGCGGGATGAAATACTGCGCTCCCATGAACGCGCGCCAGAAGTCCTTGGAACTGCCGGCGACGCGGCCGGCGAGTTCGACGTTCGCGCTCGCCATGGCGCCCCGGGTCGGCTCGAAGACGCTGTCGCGGGTGTCCCAGTTGATGCCGGCGATCCAGCGGCTCACGTTGTGCGCACCCTCCTGCCGGTGGTATTCCGGCGGATGCCGCCAATGGAAGTTGTCCAGCTTCACGATCTCGAAGCGATACCCGGCGGAGACGGAGAGCTCCCGGATGTCGAAGAGCTTTTTTCCGAAGGCGACCGTCGCGCCGTAACGCTGTTCCCTGTAGTCGTTGTCGTATTCGTACTCGCTGAAATGCGCGGACAGGGACATGCTGATCGGCTTGCCGAAAATCCAGGGATTCATGAAGCTCACCGAATAGTTCTGCGTGTACTTGCCCGCCGACACGTTGGCGGAGAACGACTGCCCGGCGCCGCGGAACGACTTGCCGGTGTAGAGGTCGCGGAACGACTTGGGGAAGTCCTTGTAATCGAAATTGCGCTGCGAAATGCCGATGGAGCCGACCACGTTGTCCTCGGAGGAGACGCCGACGCCGGCGGTGATGCGGCCGGTGGGGATTTCCTCGAGCTCGGCGACGAGGATGGCGCGATCCGGCGCGGAGCCTTCTCGAACCTCCACGGCGGGCCGTTCCCTGAAGTAGCCGAGGTTTTCGATGTTTTCCTTGGAACGGTTCAGCCGGCGCGAATCGACCTTTTCGCCCGGAAAGAGCTCGAATTCGCGCATCACCACGACTTCCTTGGTGTGGGTGAGGCCGGTGACGCGGATGCCCTCGATGGTGACCTCGGGGCTTTCGATGATGGAGAAGGTGACGTCCATCACCAGGCCGTCCTCGGTGATTTCCGGTTCCGGAACGACGCGGGTGAAGTAGCGCGAGTTCGGATACCGGCCGTAGACGTCGCGGATCTTCATCGCGTCTTCCTGCAGCGTGATCGGGCTGTACACCGCGCCGGGCATGGTCTTGATGGTCTGGCGGATCCGCTCCTCCGGAACCAGGGTGGAACGGATGAAGTCGAAGTGGACGGCGCCGACGCGGTACTGTTCGCCTTCGTCGATGTCGATGTGGATGAAGGCGTCGCGGCGCTGCCAGCGGTTTCTCGGCGTGTTGGCGGTGATTTCGAACGGGCGCTCGATCACCCGGACGTCGAGGTAGCCCTTGTCGAGGTACGACATGCGGATGCGCTCGAGGTCGCGCTCGAAGGCACGACGCAGGAACTTGCCCCGGGAAATGATGCCGGAGCGCTTGGTCTCCATCTTCGCCAGGAGCTCCTTGCGGGTGAAAACGGTGTTGCCGCGGAAAACGATATCGGCGACGTACATCCTGCCGCCTTCCTGGACATCGAACACCAAGCGGACGCCGTCTTCGAACGGCTCGACGTTCACGTCGACCTCGCTGAAATAATAATATTCCTTTTGCAGGAAGTCCTGAATGGCGAGGCGGTCGCGGTTGCCCTTGCCGACGTCGTAGCGCTCACCGACCTTGCTTTCGATGAGAGAGCGGAGCTTGCGGACGCGGGTCTGCTGCTGTCCGCGGAAATCGATCCGGCGGATGACGTCCTTCTCGCGCACGGCGACCACGATCCTGACGCCGCCGTCGACGAATTCCTTGCGGATCTGGATGTCGTCGAACACGCCCATGGCGGTAAGGCGCTGGAAGTCGCCGTCGAGGATGTCTTCGTCAAGGGGATGCCCGACGCGGGTGGACATGCGGTAGCGCACCTGTTCGGGGGTCGTGGTCACCGTATTGACGACCTCGATCGCGACGATCATGGCGCCGCCGGCTTCGGGGCCTTCAATGGAGGTCGGGCCGGCGTATGCGCCCTGCTGGTCGGGAAAAGTCATTTCCGGGTCGGAGTCCGGGGCCGGACCGAAGTAGTCGTATTCGTCGCCGGCGTCGGCCGCCGGACCGCCGTAATAATCCTCGGCGGAGAAAGCGCGCTGTCCGGCCAGGGCAAAAACGGCGACGAGACACGCCACGGCCAGCCATGCGCCAAATTTTATCGACATTCCTCAAATCCCCCATGCCGTTCGCCAGGAGCGGAGCGTTTTTCCGCGACAAATATGGAACTGTTCGTACTGTCGCCCCAGCCTCCGCATCCTCCTCGGATACCCACGATTTTTCTCGTCGTCCCGGTGACGGCATGACGTCGGACGTCGCGTCCATGCACGGCCTCAATGGGTTCGCGAACGTCCGTCGTTCCCATGGCGAAAGGCGCCGTAAACATCGCCGAGCGCGGACCGACAAACCGGGGATCATTCCAAATGATCAGGAATCCTGGTTTCTTTATCGGACCTCTCGCCCGAACGATTCAACTTTTTTCGACTGAAATCACGCTTTCATTTTTTCCCCGCCGCGCGGCGTCGCCAGAGTCGGCGCGCTCCCGGCAACGGGAACGGACACCACCCTGAGGATCGGTCGCGGCATGGCGCCGGGGGCTTTCTCCCGCGCGGACCGGCGGCTCCGCCGTCCGCCCCGCGCAACGGGTCCTTCTCTCCATTATGGATATTATAGGAATTCGCCCCACCCCGCGCAATGCGCTACCCGCGTCATTTCCGGTTGAGGATGAAACGTTTTCATGCGGATGTAAAATGCCTGGACAAGCGCGACCGACGGGAATATGATAACGGCGCGCCGGCTCGTTCGAGACATCGTCGATTCATTCCGTGCAGGAAATGAACCCGGTCCATGGAAACGATCATCAAAGGCATACCGGTATCCCAGGGCGTGGCCATCGGCCCCGCCTATGTTCTCGGCTCGGTGGAGTCGAAGCTCCCGCCGTCGTATCTTTCCGACGAAGAGATGATCCCGGGCGAGGTGGAGCGCTTCCAGCAGGCGGTCGGCACCGCCCAGGCGGAAATCGAGGAACTGAAAAGCCGCGTCCAGTCCGAGGCCATGCAGGACGTCGGCTCCATTTTCGAGGCGCACATCCTCATACTCTCCGATCCGTCCCTCCATAACGAAGTCCTCCGCCGAATCCAGCGCAACCGCATGACCGCCGAATACGCGGTCCAATGCACCTTCGGCGAATACGTCCGCGGCCTCAAGGGAAAGCCGTTCCTCAATCCGCGCATCAACGACATCCAGGACATCGAACGCCGCCTGCTCAAGGCGATCCTCGGGCGTCACTACGAGGAGCTTCATTCCCTCGCCCGGGAGGTGGTGGTGATCGCGCACGACCTCACCCCGTCGCAGACGGCCGGCATGGACCGCGAGCGCATCCTCGGCTTCGCCACCGACATCGGCGGCACCACCGGCCACACCGCCATCGTCGCCCGCGCGCGGGAGCTTCCGGCCGTCGTCGGCCTCGGGAGCGTCTCCGACACCATCCAGCCCGGGACCGAGGTCATCCTCGACGGCAGCCGCGGCATCCTCATCATCCAGCCCACGGAAAGCACCAGGGAAACGTACGAGAAGGTGCGCTCCGACTTCCACAAATTCGGCGCCGAACTGCTCGCCGAGGCCAGCCAGCCCGCCGTCACCCTCGACGGCTGCCGGGTGCACGTCCAGGGGAATATCGAATTCCCGCACGAATCCGAATCCGTCCTCAAGAACGGCGCCGACGGCATCGGCCTCTACCGCACGGAATTCATCTATATCGACAATCAGGGCGTCCCCGACGAGGAGACGCATTTCGCCGCCTATTCCCGGGTCGTGAAGGCGCTGGGCGGGCGCCCGGTCACCATCCGCACGCTCGACCTCGGCTCCGACAAGGCGTTCCAGCTCCAGGACCACGACCGGCTCTATCTTGAAAAGAATCCCGGCCTGGGCCTCAGGGCGGTACGCTATTGCCTCGCGAACCCGGACATCTTCCGCGCCCAGATCCGCGCCATCTGCCGCGCCTCCGCCTTTGGCGAGGTCAAGATGATCATCCCCATGGTGTCGTCGCGCGAAGAGGTCCAGAAGGTCATGCGCATGGTCCGGAGCATCCAGGAGCGGCTCGCCGACGAAGGCATCCCCTACGACCCGCACATGAAGGTCGGGATCATGGTCGAGGTGCCGTCCGTCGCGATCACGATCGACCAGTTCTGTGACATCTCCGAATACTTTTCGATCGGCACCAACGACCTCACCCAGTATCTGCTCGCGGTGGACCGCACCAACGAGCAGGTCGCGCACATCTTCCGTCCCGACCACCCTTCGGTGCTTCGGGTCCTCAAGTACGTTATCGAAACGGCGAAAGCGAACCATGTCCCGGTCAGCCTGTGCGGCGAAATGGCCGGCGATCCGCTGTTCGTCCTCTATCTCCTCGGCCTCGGCCTGCGGACGTTCTCCGTCAGTCCGCCGCAGATCCCCGAGGTGAAAAAAATCATCCGGAGCGCGTCCCTGACCGCCGCAGAAAAAGTCGCCGACGACGTCGCCTCCCTCTCGTCGGCGCGTGACGTCCGCAACTGCCTGCGCGCCGCCGCGCAGGATCTGCTTGGCCTGAAAATCTGAAGACTGTCCATACTCCGGACCGGACGGGCAGGAGAGCCCGCCCGGCGGCCGGCCGTTTCCGGCGTTCCTTTTTCGAGAGGAGAGAACGATGAAACGCACACGCGGGACAATGATTGTTTTCGCCGCCCTTTTCGCCCTGCTCATGACGCTCCAGGCGTCGGCGCTCGAATGGCGGACCAGCTGGACCGCCTCCGTCCAGGGCCCCTACCCCGTCGGCTACCCCATGGCCCAACCCGACCTGAGCCTCGCCTTCCCCGATCCGGAACAGGGCGCGGTGGACCAATCCTTCCGCATGCTTGTCAAACCGAACATCTGGGGCGACATGGCGCGCATCCGCTTCACCAACGCCTACGGGGCGAAGCCGCTCACCATAGACGGCGCCTTCGCCGGCCTCCATCAGGCCGCCGGCGCGATCGTCGCGGGGACGAACACGCCCGTCACCTTCGGCGGCGGCAAGTCGGTCACGATACCGCCCGGAGGCTCGGCGTGGAGCGACGCCGTTGCGCTTCCGTTCGCGAAGGACATTCCGGTGAAGTATCTTTACGGAAAAAAACTCGCCGTCAGCCTCCACGTCGCAGGCGAAAGCGGGCCAATGACCTGGCACGCGCTCGGCCTCAGCACCAACTACATCTCCTGGCCCAGGGCCGGATCCCTCGGCTCGAACGAGAGCGACGCCGCCTTCCCGTTCAGCGCCGTCTCCTGGTTCTTCGTCGACGCGGTGGACATGCTGGCGCCGTCGGAGACGAAGGTCGTCGTCTGCCTCGGCGATTCGATCACGGACGGGCACTACAGCACCATCAACGGCGACGACCGCTGGCCGGACGAGCTGTCCCGCTTCATGCACGCCAAATACGGCAATTCGGTCTCGGTGGTGAACGCTGGCATTTCGGGGAACGAAGTGGTCGGTCCCGACGTCTACGGTCCCGACTCCCCCTACAACGGCGGCCCCTCGGTGAAGGACCGGCTCGAACGCGACCTGCTCTCGCTTTCCGGCGTCAGCGCGGTGCTCTGGCTCGAAGGCATCAACGACCTGCACACCGGCGGCCGGAGCGCCAAGGAGGTCGAGAACGGCATGCGCGACACCGTCCAGCGCATCCGCCGCGCCGCCCCCGGGGTGCGCATATTCGCCTGCACCCTGGTCTCGTCCAAAAACTCCACAATCGGCGAATACGGCGCCGCCGCGATCGACGCCAAGCGCCGGGAGTTGAACGCCTTCATCCGCTCGACCGACATTTTCGACGGCGTCATCGAGTTCGACGCGGCGACGCTCGATCCGGAAACGGGGATGCTGCGCCCGGCCTACGGCCCCGACAGCAGCTTCGGGCTCGAACCCGACTGGCTGCATCCGAACCGCGCCGGCCTTCTCAAGATGGCGGAGGCGATCGACCTGGAGGCGATACTGCCCTGATGCCGGCGAACGGGAACGTTGCGGATGACACCGGCGAAACGCCGGAAACGATCGAATGCGCCGTGCCTCCGGAACACACGGGCAGGCGGCTCGACCAGTCCCTGGCGGAACTCCTTCCCGACAGGTCGCGGGCGTTTCTGCAAAAGCTGCTCGAGGACGGCCTTGTCCTGATGGACGGCGCGCCGCGAAAAGCATCCCGGAAGGTGAAGGGGGGGGAGCGCGTTCTCGTACGCATCCCCCCCCCGGAACCGCTTTCCCTCGAACCGGAAAACCTGCCGCTTTCGGTCCTCCACGAGGACGGCGATCTCATCGTCATCGACAAGCGCCCGGGCATGGTCGCCCACCCCTCGCCCGGCCATGCCGACGGGACCCTGGTGAACGCGCTCCTGCACCATTACGGCGAAAGCCTGTCCGCCATCGGCGGCGTGCTCAGGCCGGGAATCGTCCACCGCCTCGACAAAGGCACCTCCGGCTGCCTGGTCGCGGCGAAGAACGACCGCGCCCACAGCGCCCTTATGCGCCAGTTCACGTCCAGGGAAGTGGAGAAAACCTACCTGGCGATCACGGAAGGCGCGCCCAGGCCGCTTGAAGGCAGGGTGGAGGTCCGGATCGGCCGCAATCCCCGGGACCGGCGCTTTCACGCCGTGCTTCCCAACGGCGGCCGACGCTCCGTCACCCGCTACCGGACGCTCGAGAATTACGGCGCGCTCGCGCTGGTGCGCTGCGATCTCGAAACCGGTCGCACCCACCAGGCGCGCGTGCACCTCGCCCACCTCGGAGCGCCGGTCCTCTGCGACCGGGACTACGGGCGGCGCCAAGTCTATACCGTCGCCGACGCCGCGGACGCGCTTGCGCTGTACCGCACCGGCAGGCCGGCTGGCCTCCATCACCGGAACCCCAGGCCGATCCTCGCGCGCCAGGCGCTCCACGCGTGGAAGCTCGCCTTCACCCACCCCGCGACCGGCGAGCGCATGGCCTTCACGGCCCCCCTCCCCCCCGACATGGCCGACGTCCTCATACCGCTCCGCAAGGCGCGGGCAGAAATGGACGCCGCGCCCCGCGATGACGTCGGAGCATTCGGCGTATAATACTGTGCGCGGCCCGAAATTGTGAAAATGAGGGTGGGGGTTGCCCCATTCCACATTCGTTTCCCTGGCGCATTGCTTGCCGCGCACAGTCCGGGAAATCACAATTTCAAGGCGCAAACAATGCAACTTTGATTCGCGCGGGCAAAAAAGGGCTGATTCAGATCTCCCCCGAACGGCATCGTTCGGAATCCCGACCCCAATGCTCCCGCCGCTCAGCCGCCGTTGGCAGCCTGTTCGGCGAGGCGGAAAATCTCCCTGATGCTTTTGCCGGTGGCGAGCGCCGCCGCGCGGCAATCTTCGTATTCGGGCTGGCGGCGGATCGCTTCGTCTCCGAGAACGCCCACCTTGATGCGGATCGGATTGCCGTCCACCTCAACGACGCGCATCTCCCGCGCAAGCGTCAGACGCGACGTCTCGCGCAAGCGGACGCCGAATGTCGACGAATGCCGCCAGATCGCCTCCAGCACCTCGCCTGCCTGCGCGCTGTGGGCGATCACGGTTATTTCATGGCCAAGACGGCCCTTTTTCATCGTCGCCGGCAGGCTGTACGCCTCCACCGCCCCGGCGCGGAGACATGCCTCCTGCAGGAACGCCACCGTCTCCGGCGTCATGTCGTCCACCACGGCGCGGAACTCCACCACCCGCTCGGGATGCGTTTCGGGGAGGTCGGGCAGAAGCGGTTTGCATTCCGCCGGCAGCCGGGCCGCCTTGACGGCGAGGGGCATTTTCGCCGCTTCCCAGCGAAACTCGGCGGCCGCGGACGCCGCACCGTCCTTCATGCGCCCGGCGGTCGGCGCGCCGACGATGACCCGGACCAGATTGGGGGCGTCGGCGAAATCGGCCTTGCCGCCGCCGTAGCCGATGCGCAGGACGTTCAATTCGGGCGAACCATCGAACGACTCCGCCAGGCCGGCGAGAAGGGCGGCGCCGGTGGGGGTCAGCCGCTCGCCGTCGCCGCCGGAGCGCCAGGGAATGCCTCGGCTTTTCAATATTTCCAGCGTCGCCGGCGCGGGAACGGGAAGAAGCCCGTGCGCGCACGCGATCATCCCCGATCCCGTGCTCGGCGCCGACGCGGACACGCTCGCCGCGCCGAGAAGGTCGAGCGCGACGCAGGCGCCGATGACGTCGACCGCCGTGTCGACGCCGCTGATTTCGTGGAAATGCACCTTGTCCAACGGAACAGAATGCACCGCCGCCTCGGCTTCGGCGAGAATGCGGAAAATCCGCTCCGCGCGCTCCCGCGCCAGGGGCGACAACACATCCGGATTCAATAGCGCGAGCATGCCGGTCAAATGCCGGTGCGGACCGGTTCCCTCGTGCGAATGGCCGTGGTCGCCGTGGCGGTGCGCATGCCCGTCGTGGGGGCGCTCGTGTCCGTGGGAGTGCGCGTGATCCTGGTGGCGATGACGACGGCCATGATCATCGTCGCCGGCGGTTCCGCCGTGGCCGCAACCGCGCGGTTCGTCGTCCGTGTGGTCGCGGACGTCGAGAGTGGCGGTGGAAATCCCGCCGCGCGGCGCCTTTTCCGCATGGAGGGAAAACCCTTCGAGGGGAAGCGCCTCGAGAGCGCTTTTGACGGCGTCCAGGTCCGCCCCCGCGTCGACGAGGGCGGCGAGGAACATGTCCCCGGACATGCCGAGACTGCAATCGATGTGAAGATGCATAAAAAACGTCGCCTTTCCGTGACAAGAAACCGCCGCACGACTCCGCCTGGCCGATCCGGTGGTCTTCCATCCATTTTTCGCCGTCAACCCCGCGGCGCGGCCATGCGCTCGCGGGCGGAGGCGGCGAATTCGTCCAAAAACAGATCAAGGTAGTTCGGCGCCATGGCGGAGACGTGGGGAAGAAGAATCGCGTTCGGACAGCGGCGGAGCGGCGAATCGGCCGGCAACGGCTCGCGCTCGAACACGTCGAGCCCCGCGCCGGCGAGGCGGCCGGAACGGAGCGCCTCCGCCAACGCTTCCTCGTCCACCGCGTTGCCGCGCCCGACGTTGTACAGGTACGCCCCCGCCTTCAGAAGGGCGAGACGGCGGGCGTCCATGATTTTGTCCGTCCCGCGTCCGGACGGGAGGACGAGGATGGCGTGATCCGCCTCCGGCAGCCAGCGGTCGAGTTCGTCCGCCGGCACGACGCTGTCGCCGGACTCCATATAGTCAGGCCGCGCCAGATCGGTCCGGTTGACGCCGACTAGGCGCACGTCGAGCGCTTTCAGACGCCTCCCTATCCATTTTC
This sequence comes from Planctomycetota bacterium, assembly GCA_031254915.1. GTDB lineage: Bacteria > Planctomycetota > SZUA-567 > SZUA-567 > SZUA-567 > JAIRTL01. The sequence goes on along the minus strand of JAIRTL010000047.1, from coordinate 40,342 downwards.
CGATATGCCCGAAGCCGAGGATGAGCGCGGTCGATCCGGCGAGAGGCCGCGCGATTTCCGTGAGGCGCGCCCTCGGCCAGGGGTCGTCGCGCAGGTCGAAGCCGGCCTTGATCCCGCGAACGAAGGCGAGCATGAGCGCGAGCACCGTCTCGGACATGAGGACGCCGTGGAAAGCGCCGTGCGACACGACCAGGCGGTCGTCCGGCTGAACGCCGATCAGTTCCGCGCCCGCCGCCGGCGTCGCGATCCAGCGCAGTTTTTCGGCAAGTCCGCGCCAGGCGGCGTCGAACCGCCAGACCAGGACCGCGTCGGCGCGAGGGAGTTGGGCGAGGAACGTTTTCTCGTCCGCGCATTCCGACCACTCGAACTCGGGCAGAAGCCGGCGCGCCCGGTCGATGAAATCGGGCCGGGGAACGGGAAGCGGAATTGTTTCATGCCTGAGAAAGATCGCCGCCTTCATGCGGAAAAACCTCCCGAAAAGCCGCGTCACGGATCGACGATCGCCACGACCTCGCGGACGAGGACCCCGTCCCGGATGCGGATGCGAATGACGTACGCCGTTTTGAGCGTGCCTTTTTCGCGATCGAAGGTGATGTTCCCGGTGACGAGCGGGAAGTTCCGCAGGGCGTACAGACCGGAAGTCGCCGACTCCCGGTCGAGGCCGGTTTTGAGCGCTTCGGCGATGACGGACAGGGCGTCGTATCCCCGGGCGCTGGACATTTCCGCCGTCGTTTCGTTGGACAGGTTCAGGAGGCGCAGAAAGTGCGTGTTCGCCGGCCTGCGGTTGTCGTCGTCCATCGGCCCGACGTAATACGAGTCGTTGAGGTTGTAGCCGGATTCGTTGAGGACGCTGTCCTGGTGCCAGGAGTCGCCGCCGCAGAAGCGGATGGGAAGGCCGAGGTTGTCGACGAAGTCCAGCTCGAGGGAGTCCTGGATGATCGCGACCACGTCCTCGGCGTAACAGGGCAGAAGAACGGCCTGGGGGTTGGCGGCCTTGACGCGCTCGAGAATGGGGACGAAGCCGTATGCCTCCTCCGAATCGAGATCGCGGGAATAGCGCTCCTCCAGAACGATCGTGCCGCCCTGCGCGATAAAGGCGTCCTTGAAGGCGCGGCTGATCGAGACGCCGTACTCGAAGCGGCTGTTAAGCACCACCGCCGCGCGTTTCAAACCCAATTTTCCGAAGAGGAATTCCGCCAGGGCGCGGCCCTGGAAATCGTCGTCGAAAAGAATGCGGAACACGCGGTCGCCGTCGCGCCCGAGGAGAGGGCTGGTAACGGACGGCATCACCAGGGGGACCCGGGCCGACGAGATAATTTCCCGCATCGCCAAGGCCAACGTGGTCGAAACGGGACCGACGACAGCGACGATGTCCTCCCTGGCGGCGAATTCGCGGGCGATTTCCCGCGCCCGGTCGGGATCGCTCGCGTCGTCCCGCACCTCCATTTCAAGGCGGACGCCGGGCAGCTCGCCTTCTTCATTGAATTCGTTCAGACGCAGTTCAAGACCGGTGAAGAGGGTGTTGCCGAGGGGGGCGAATTCGCCGGTCAGGGAGATGCAGGCGCCGAAGCGGACGACCTTCTCCTCGCCCGCGCGGATACGCCCGAAACCGGCCAACGCCGTCGCGAGCGCGGCGCAAAACAAAAACTTCATCGGCGCGTGTCCGCGCATGGCGACCTCCGCGGCGTCCCTTCCATCCATTTTGTCCGGTTTGCCCGGTTCGTCCGGACGGACGCCGTCCAAAAGCTGTCAATATGTCGATTGTATACCGTTCACGGTCCGGAGTTGTGATTCCCCCAACCGGGCGCGGCCATGAAATGGCCAAGGGAAATGGCTGTGGAACAGGACAATCCCCACCCCATCCCCATCCTCGCAATTCCGGGCCGCGCCTAGTATAGGCAACGCCGGCCGATTGACAATCAAAAACCTCCCGGGGTCCCACGGCTGAAATTCCTTGCCAATCCTCCGGCATAAAGTATGATAAATGGTTGTGAACGCGAACGTCACCGCCGGTCCGGCGGTGACGGCGTGTCGAATATCGACGTGATTTTTTGTTTTGACGACTACTTCTCCGGGATCGCCATGGACTTCTACCGTCGACTCATCATTTCCCTCGCCCTGGTCTCCGGCATCGCATCCGCGCTACTCGCCGTTACTTACGGCGTCACCGCGCCGGTCATCGAGATCCGTGAAAAGGAGGAACAGGCGAAGGCGCTCGAGAACGTGTTCTTTCTCCACCCCGCCAATTCGGACAAGGGCATGACTATTCGCGAGATCGCGGACGGCGTGTCCGCCGTGTACGCGCCGTCGTCCCCCGACATCCCCGCCTACTACGCGGCGCGCGGCGACGCGGTCGGCTACAACTCCGCCTCCCCGATCGTCATCATGGTCGGCTTCACCGGCTCCGGCGCGGACGCGAGAGAGCTTCTCGCCGGTTATGTCGACGAATCCCGGCTGCCCCCGGCCGGCGAGAAGGGTCACTATGTCGTCGGCTTCTCCGTCGTATCGAGCGAGGAGACGCCGGGGCTGGGCGAACGGGTCAAGGACACGCGGCCGCCCTTCACGTGGTCGCAGTTCATCAAGGGCGAGGTTCCGCCTCCGGATCCGGACCGCTCGACCGCGTTTCAGCGCCAGTTCCGCGGCAGACTGCCCGGCAACCTGCTTCTCAGGAAGAATGGCGGCGACCTGGACGCGATCACCGCCTCCACCATCACCTCGAACGCGGTGACCGCCGCCATCCAGAACGCGGGCAAGCGCCTCGAAGACGCCCTCGCCGGCGGTTCGTCCCTGGCCTCGGCCGCGCGTTGACGCGGTTTTCCATCCCGTTCGCGCCGCGCCATGGCGCACCGGCCTAATGCGAAGAAAAGGACCGATAGGACGCCCATGCAAAAGCATTCATCCATTCTCGGCATCCTGGCGGCGATTCTGGCGTTCCTGCCCCCGCCCCGCTTCGCCCGCGCCGGCGAAGCGACCCTCGCCGACATCCTCCCCGCCTCCACGATCCTCTGCCTCGTGCCGCCGGACGATCAGGCGGTCGAGCACGCGTACCAGAACAGCATCATGCGCTCCCTGGCGACCATGCCGGAGATGGGCGCGTTCTTCCAGGGAATGGAGCGGTCGCGCCAGGAGTTCGCCATGGATTTCGCGACCGGCGCCGGCGTCGGCCCCGACCTCGCCTCAGCCATTCTCAACGGCAGGTTCGGCGGCGCCCTCATCAACGTCAGCCTCGACCGCGAAGGCAACCCGGTCCCTGAATACGTCGTCTGCATCTCCCTTCCCTTCACGCCGGACAGGAACCTCGTCTTCAAGGCGATCGGCAACCTTCTCAACCGGCGGGACGTCGTGCGCATGGCGCTCGAGAGCCAGGGCATGGACCCCGACACCCCCATCCGCTCCATCGCCCAGGAGGAAGACATCCCCGGTTATCCGCCGATGCTCCGCGTCGGCCCCCGGATCAGGATCGCCGTCGTCGGCCGCATGATCATCTTCTACAACGGGCATGGCACCGACGGCGTGCGCGCCATTCTCGACGCCCTCCAGAATCCGCAGGATTCCCTCGCCATGCAGCCGCTGTACCAGGCTTGCCGGCAGGGCGCCGACGCCACTCCGGGCGGCGCCTTCACCTTCGTGAACATTCCCCGCCTGCTCCCGCTCCTCGACGTCGCCAACCTCGGCGGCGTCGGCCGGATGCTCGACTCGCTCGGGCTGTCCACGGCCCAGGGGATCGGTGTTTCCGGCAACTACGTCGGCGAAGGCATCCGCCACAACCTCTACATCCACTGGCCCGGCCAGCGCAGCGGCATTCTTTCCACCATCGCCGCCATGCCCCCCGACTCCCCAATCGGCATGGAGGCGTTCGGCCAGGCCACCCCGGCGGAGGCGGAGAGCTTCACCGCGCTCCGGCTCGACGTCCCCGGCTTCCTCAACGAGGCGCCGTATTTCGCCGAAGCGGTCGGCGCCGTTTCGCGCCCGGGCGGGCTGGCCTCATTCATTACGGACGAAAAAATCCTCGGCGTTCCGGTGGGTGAAATTGCGCGCGTGCTCGGCAACGACCTCATCCTGCGCCCGCACGACGACACGACGGTGCTTCTGTTCAACAACGTCGACGTCCAGGGCTTCGAGCGGCTGATCGCGTTCATGGAACAGAACGCGGGGGCGCGCTTCCGTTCGGTGGCGGTGGGCAACTACCTGGTGCACTATTTCAACCAGCGTTCCGACCTCGCGCTGCCGGTGGCGCCGGCGTTCTGCCTCATCCCGAGGGCCCAGCCGCCCGGGCGCGGCGTCCTCTACGCCGCGTCGTTCCCGCAGGCGGTGGTGTCCCTCATCCAGGAAGCCGCGGTGGCGCGGGAGTCGCTCGCCAACACCGCCGACTTCCAGAAGGCAATGGCCGGGCTGGAAGGCCAATATTCCATGTTCTATTACGCCGACGCCGGGGAGAGCTACCGGCGGGTGTACAATACGCTTCTTCCCATCGCCTCCCTGTGGGCGGGATCGTCGCATTACCCGGTGGACACCGGGCTTCTTCCGACCGCGTCGGCGGTCGTGCCGAAACTGTTCGGCGTCGGACTGGGCGTGAGAAACACGCCGCAGGGCATCGTCTTCCAGGCGTACAGCCCCATCGGCATCCACGGCTTCACCGTTGTGCTTCTCGACCGTCTCGTCGTCTCCAATCCGCTCGTCCTCGCGTACGTCTACGCCTGGGCCAATGAAATAAAGGCGACGGTGCCGACCTGGTAGCCGCCGCACCGTACCCACTGCCGCTTGAAAGCGCCCCAACCGTGCCCTATTCCTCCGTGGCCATCGTCGGCCGGCCCAACGTCGGCAAATCCACCCTGTTCAACGCTCTCGCCGGCTCGCGCATCGCGATCGAGGCCGACTCCCCCGGCGTCACCCGCGACCGCGTGCTGTATCCGCTCACCATCGACGACCGCACGTTCGACCTGGTGGACACGGGCGGCATCGGCATCGTCGACAGCCAGAAGCTCGAGAACCTCGTCGAGCGCCAGATCGACATCGCCATCGGCGCCGCCGACGTCATCGTCTTCCTCGTGGACAGCCGCGACGGCATCACGCCGTTGGACCAGGACGTCGCCGACCGGATCCGCCGCTCCGGCAAAAAGGCGCTTCTCGTCGCCGCCAAGGTCGACACCCAACGCATCGAGGACGCGCTGCCGAGCTTCCATGCCCTCGGCTTCGGCGACGCCCTGCCGGTAAGCGCCAAGCAGAACCGGGGACTCGCCGACCTCGGGGAGGCGATCCTCGGCCTGCTGCCGCCGGACGACGGAACGGAAGGCGGCGACGCCGAAGCCCGCTCCCTCCCGAAAATCGCGGTCGTCGGCCGCCGCAATGTCGGCAAGTCGACCTTCATCAACCAGATCGCCGGGGCCGAGCGGGTCATCGTCTCCGACGCCCCCGGCACCACCCGGGACTCCCTCGACATTACGATCAGGCTCGAGGGTGCCGCCTTCACCCTCATCGACACGGCCGGCCTGAGAAAGCGCGGCCAGATGGACGATTCCCTCGAATTTTTCGGCCACATGCGCACCGAGCGCGCCGTTCGCCGCGCCGACGCCGTGATTCTCATGCTCGACGCCACCGAGGAAATCGGCAAGGTGGACAAGCGCATCGGAGCCTTCATTCTCGAGAACTACAAGCCTTGCGTCATCGCCCTCAACAAGTGGGACATGGTGGAGGAAAAAAGCCCCGGCATCGCGCTGGACGCGTTCACCAAATACATCGACGACCGCCTCCCCGGCCTTTCCTTCGCCCGTCTCGCCGGCCTGTCGGCGCGGGAGGGGGTCAACGCCTGGCAGGTGGTGGAGTCCGCGCTCGAACTCGTCCGGCAGGGCGGGCGAAAAACCCCCACGGCGGCGCTGAACGCCGCGCTCGAAGCGGCGCAGAAAAAACGCGCCACCCGCGCCAAGGGCGGCAGACTCGGGCGAATCTATTACGGCGCCCAGATCGAGGTCTCGCCCCCGACCTTTCTCCTCTTCGTCAACAACCCGTCCCAGTTCGACGACAACTACAAACGCTACCTCGTCGGCCAGTTGCGCCGCGACCTCGATTATCCGGAAATTCCGCTTCGCCTTATTTTCAAGACCAGCGACGAAAAAGAGGTCGGACGCTATACCTGACGGCGTGGCGCGCCCCGTTGCGCCCAGTGCGTAAAAAGGAAGCAATACCGGTGTCGCCTTGGTTATTTTCGTTTCCATCAATGCGCCGGACATTTCTTCCTCTTCGGAGGGTTCGTCCATGACCTCGGACCGGGAAGGAAAACGCATCCTCATCGCCCGCCTTTCCGCCATAGGCGACACCATTCACGCGTTGCCGCTGGCGGCGGCGGTGAAGCGGCTTTTCCCGGACTGCCGCCTCGGCTGGGTGGTGGAAAAACCGTCCGCCCCGGTGGTGGTCGGCAATCCCCTCGTCGACTGGCATCACGCCCTGCCCCGGGGCTGGTTGAAATCGTGGACAGAGGTGAAAAAACTCCGCCGCGCGCTCGTCCGGGAGCGCTTCGACATCGCCTTCGACGTCCAGGGCCTGGCGAAAAGCGCCATCGTCGCCCGCCTTTCCGGCGCGCCGGTCCGGATAGGGTTCGAAAAGGGCGAATCGCGCGAACTCGCCCACTTCCTCGACAATCGCCTGGTGCGGCCGCAAGGCGTGCATGCCGTCGACAAGGTGCTGTCGCTCCTCGCCGGCATGGACGCCCGCGCCCCCGGCGAAGCCGGGTTCATATTTCCTCCCTGCCCTCCCGGGGAAAAAAGCGCTATTGAAGCGCATATCACGACGCACCAACTCGACGGCGGCTTCATCCTCATGGGTCCATGGGGCAGCTTCGCCGCCAAGCGCTGGCCGCTGGACCGCTTCGGCGAACTGGCGGCGATCCTGCGCGCGAAGACCGGCTGGCCCGCGCTCGTCCTCGGACACGGGCCGCAGGAACGGGGCGCGGTCGCGGAACTCGTCGCCGCCCGACCACCGGGCGATCTTTGTCCCGCGCCGGAAGTCTCCATCCCCGGAGTCGCGGAATTGGCGCGGAGAGCGCGGCTGTTCGTCGGCTGCGATTCCTTTCCGATGCACGCCGCCGCCGGCGTCGGCTGCCGGACGCTCGGCTTGTTCGCGGTCACGGATCCGCGCCGCCTTGGGCCCTACGGACCGCGCGGCGCCGCCGTGTACGAACGCCTGGCAATACCGCGCTCCACCCGCGAACGCCGCCGCCTCGACCAGTCGGGAATGCTGGCGCTGACGGTGGAGAAAGTCGCGGACGCCGTCCTCGAACTGTTCGAGCGGCCGTGAACGCCCGGAACGGTCTCTTTTTTGTAAATAATAAATGTGAACGGTTACTGAACTTCATCCCGGTCACAATCGAGTAGGAGGAGGGCAGGCTCATAATGAGCCCGCCTTCCGTTCCCTTACGCCACCGTACGTACGGTTCCGTCTCGCGACGGGCACCCTTGCTGTCCGGCCAACGGCCCCCGTCATCGGGGCCCGTTGGGGACTCCCACCCCAAGCGGGTGCGCCCTGCCGGGCGCACCGTAAAAAAGGCGGAGCCGTCGCCGGCTCCGCCTCGCTGTCGCAAATGCATTATGCGCCAGGAACTTATTTCCCAAGCAGCATCTTGGCGTTCACCTCGCCGCCGTTGATAAGGTGCGGCAGCGGCTGGGGCCGATCGACGCCCTCGATGAAGGCGGGACGCGCCGCCCACGGCGTGCCGGAGAGGACGTTGGTCATGTCCATCCAGAACTGTAGGCGCGCCGGCTTCAAGCCCCAGATCATGTGCAGGTGGTTGGCGGGCGCGTAATGCTTGTATTCGTTCATGGTCGCGTATTTCGGCACGACCCAGGTGTGCGGCCAGTCGTAGGCGGATGATTTCCGGACCGCCTCGGAGAGCTTCAGCGGCATCTCCGTCGTGGCGGCTTCGTCCCAGAACATGGTGAAACGGTCGGCGACGTAGCTGTAGGCGATGCGCCCGGCTATGCCGTCGATGCCGCCCGGCGTGACGAAAGTCACCGAGTTGCCGCCGCCGGGGAAGTAGTAGGGGTCGACCGCCGGCAGGCCGACTCCCTCGAGGATCTTCTCCGGCTTCCAGCCCGGCTTCCCCGCCCAGTCGAGGGACGCGGAACCGGAATTGGTGCCGTCGACGAATCCCTTTTTCGCCCAGATTTCGTCCGTGTGCGGCACGCCCACCTTGTCGGCGAGGGTTTGGATTTCCCACGGCTCCCACACCTTGCGGAAGTCCATGAACAGCGGCGGATTGCCGCCGGTGAGCCAGGTCATGACCAGCATCGTGAGCAGACCCTGCATGTCCGATTCCGTGGCGTAGGGGAGCGGTTCCTTGCGGCCGTTGTGATCGAATGTCGAGTTGTGCACCGACTCCATGAAGTCGGGGCCGGGAAGGGGAATGCCGCGCTTGTCCGAGTTCCATTCGAGCTGCGCCTTGAAGCCGCCTCCGATGGCGTTCATGTCGGCCATAAGGTCGCGGGTGATGAGATACAGCGCGATGCACTGGTTGAAGTTTTCCGACTCGCGTTTGTTCTTGGCGACGAGGCGCTTGCCGAGCTGTTTGTCGATCCAGGCGCGCATGGCCTTGAGTTCGGCGGGGTTGTACGCCTTCTTGGCGAGCATGTCGGCGAGCAGCTTCATGTCGAGGCGGGCGATTTCGAGGCCGAACGTCTTCCGCGTCGGCATGACGTGCTGGAGCGCCGTCTCCATGCCCATCGAGTCGCCGCCGAACATCACCACCCTGCGGCCGCGAAGGCCGACCACCGCCACGGCCGCCTGGCACCAGTCGATGAGCGCGTCGGCGGTGCTCTTGGTCATGGTCGGGTTCTGGCCGACGTCGGGCCAGGTGCCGACGTTGAGGTGCGCCATGCGCCCGGTCTGGGCGAGCGCGCCCAGGGACGCCTGCGCGAATACGACGCCGGGCAGGGTTGCGGAATTGCCGCAGGTGATGTTGAGGGGCGTTTCCCTCGGGAAATGGGCGATGAAGGAAAGCAGGGTCGGCTGCGGGAAACACCAGGCGTCGGGGACGCAGACGAGGATGTTGGCGCCGGCGTCGAGAAGCTGGCGCGCGGCGATGTCGGCGGACTTTTCCTCCATGACCTGGGTGAGGGTGTACACCACCTCGGGGGCCTTGCCGTCCGGGAGCTTCACATTCTTGGCGATGATGTCCGCGGCCATCCTGACGATGTTTTTGCCGCGGTCCCAGAACGATTTGTCGATGCGCGGATCGTTGGTGGCGAAGACTCCGATCACCGGAGCCTTGATTTTGGCGGGTTTGCCCTCGCCCAGATTTTTGGCGGTTGCCATCGGCTGTTTCCTCCACAAAAAGGAACGCACAGCAATCGTGCTGTGAAAAAACACGCGCTCGGGATTTGGCGCATCAGCAAACCGTTTTGATTAACGCGCCTTCTTTATGTATAATTTTCCCAGGGAAAACACAAAGCAAAAAAAGGGGAACCGACGAAATGACGCGCCAAGTCGAAATCTACGACTCCACCCTGCGCGACGGTTCGCAGGGCGAAGGGGTCAACTTCAGTCTGGAGGACAAACTGCGCCTCTCGCAGGCGCTTGACGATCTCGGCGTCCATTACATCGAAGGCGGCTGGCCCGGGTCGAACCCCAAGGACGCCGAATACTTCGCCGCGATGGAGGCAATCGTTCTCGACAACGCGGTGCTCGCCGCGTTCGGTTCGACGCGACGGGCCGGCAAATCGGCGGCCGAGGACGAGAACCTCAACAAGATCGCCGCCGCCCGGCCGGGCGTCGCCTCCATCTTCGGCAAGACCTGGGACCTCCACGTCCACGACGCCCTTCGCGTCACCCTGGACGAAAACCTGGCCATGATCGAAAGCTCGATCAAATTCCTCAAGGACAAGGTGGGACGGGCGTTCTTCGACGCCGAGCATTTTTTCGACGGCTGCCGGGAGAACCCCGAGTACGCCCTCAAGTGCATCGAGGCGGCGCTCGCCGGCGGCGCCGAGCGCGTCGTCCTCTGCGACACGAACGGCGGCCGGCTGGTGCGCGAAGTCGCCGCCGGCGTTGACGCCGTGTTGAAGCGCTTCCCGGACGCGCGCGTCGGCATCCACTGCCACAATGACTCCGGACTCGCCGTCGCCAACTCGGTGGAGGCGGTCATGCACGGGGCCGACATGGTGCAGGGCTGCGTCAACGGCTTCGGCGAGCGGACAGGCAACGCCGACCTCTGCGCCGTCATCCCCATCCTCGACCTCAAGGCGGACATCCGCGCCATCGGCCGCGAAAACCTGGTAAAACTCACCAACATCAGCCGCTTCGCCTACGAACTCGCGAACATGCCGCGCCGCGGCTTCCAGCCCTTTGTCGGCTCGAGCGCCTTCGCCCACAAGGGCGGCGTCCACGTCTCGGCCATGGCCCGCAATTCGCGAACCTACGAATCGATCGATCCCGAGGTGGTCGGCAACACCCGCCGCATCCTCATTTCCGAACTCGCCGGCCGCGCCAGCGTGCTTGCCCGCTATCCCGCCCTCGAGGCGCATCCGGACAAGATGAAGCCCGTCCTCGGGGAGGTCATGCGCCTCGAAAACGAGGGCTTCGCCTTCGAAAACGCCGACGCCTCGTTCGAAATGCTGGTCAAACGCATCATCGGCGCCTTCGAGCCCGCTTTCGACCTCATCGGCTTTCGCGCCTCGACGGAGGAACGCGACGGCGGCTCGATTTCGGAAGCGTCGGTGAAGATCCGCATCGGCGACATCGAACTGCACACCGTCTCCGAGGGGCTGCACGGTCCCGTCGGGGCGCTCGACCTGGCGCTCCGGAAGGCGCTCGTCCACGTCTTCCCCTTTTTCGACGGCATCCGCCTCATCGACTACCGCGTGCATATCGTCAACGCCCAGGCCGCGGCCAACGCCAAGGTGCGCGTCGTCGTCCAGTCCCAGGAGGGCGAGGACACGTGGGGAACGGTCGGCGTGTCGGAGAACATCCTCAACGCCTCGTGCCAGGCGCTGGTCGACAGCTTTCAATACCTCATCATGCGCCACGGCGGCAAAAGCGCCGCGAATCACCGAAGAAGGCTGCATCAAGCATAGTCGCCGGAACGGCGAACCGGAGGATGTATGAATCTGATTCTGGGGACTTCGTCGAACTACGACATCCCCAACTTGCGCGCATTCGCGCTGTCCATGAAAAAGCATTGCGATGCCGACGCCGTCTTGCTGGTGGACAAGACGCCGCGGAACGTCCTGACCTGGCTTGGACGCCAGGGAGTCGTCACGCGCGAATTCTCGATTCCAAACATGCCGCCGCACCAGGCGCGGTTTTTCGGATATCACGAATTTCTTTCGCGGCACGAGCGCTATGAACGCATTTTCATCACCGACGTCAGGGACGTCATCGCACAGGGCGATCTGTTTTCGTCGCCGCATCTGGAGCCAGGCCTGCATGTTTTCCGGGAGGACCCGAGGCTGCCGCTCGGCGGGGATAAACTCGTCTCCGACTGGATACGCCTTTGGTACGGCGAGGAATGGCACGGAAGACTGGCCGAAAAGACCATCATCTGCTCCGGCACGACGTTCGGCGACCGCGCTTCCATGCTGTGCTATCTGGACACGATGCTGGCCGAATTCAGGGCCAAGCACCGGGAAAACGAAAAGTTCAAGCGCGAATTCTCCGACCAGGGGCCGCACAATAAACTGGCCTATTCTGGGGAACTTGCCGAAAACCTCGAACGGATCGGCATGAAGCTGCACATACGACATAACGGCGAAGCGGTCCTCACCGCCGGGCTGAGGGATACGTTCACCATCGTCCAACCCGGCGTCGTCGTCAATGACGACGGCTCTATACCGGAAATCGTCCACCAGTACGACCGCCACTTTTTCCTCAGGACGATGGTGGACTATCTTTACGCCGATCGCCAACCGGCATTCGGGAAGCGATATGAAAAATTTGCCGGCAGAAGAATGAGGCCGATCAAAAAGTTGTTTTGGCGTATACTCAGGAATGTCTAGCCGCCGCCCAGCCGCGGAAATGGCATTGAAGGCAATTGACGAAAAGGACTGACATGACGGACGCGGACGCGGTCGGCTTGCCGCCGGGAGAAGACGTGGATTACAGAAAAAGCGCGACGAAAGGGGCGATTCTCGCCATCGTCGCCGGGATACTCGCCGGCTGGGCGCTTTCGTTCGCCTACAGTCCGCTTTGCCATCATATTCCCCTCCTCTCCGCGAATTTTCTCGTCGCGATGGCGTTTGGATATGTGACAGGCATGATTGTCCGTGCCGTCGTCCGTCTCTACCGGATCGACAAAGCCGGGCTCGCCTTTGTCGCGGGGGCGATCGCGGGCGTCGTCACCTGGTGGCTGTCGTGGGTGAGCTATCTCTGGGTCCTGTTCGATTACGACTTCACGGCCTACTGGAGCGCACTCACCCATCCGCTGGATATTATCGATTTCATGAGATATTTTTCGATAAACCCGGTATGGACAGCCGGCGAGTCGGAAATGCCGGCTTTTGTGTATTATCTCGTCTGGTTAGGCGAATGCGCGCTCCTCGCCGGCCTCGCCGCGCGCATGCCGTACGACCTCATCAAATCGAATCGACTCTGCGCAACCTGCCACGACTGGCTCGCCAGGACCGGGGACGTCGTCAACATCGTCCCGGCATTCGGCGGCGTCAAGGCGGCGGATGTGATGAAGCGCGGGGAAATCGACCTGCTCGCGGACTTCCCCCGGCTTTCCGATGAAGAACTCGAAAAAGCGGACAGTTGGGTGGCGGTGACAGCCTTCGCTTGCCCCAATTGCGCCAAGTCGGACGCGTTCGTCGATGTGGACCAGTTCATCGTCGCGCGCGACAAAAAAGGCGGGGGAAAACAGAAATCGAGCACAGTCCTGAAAAAACAGGTCCCCGTGTCGCGCGAATTCGAGGCTACAATGTTTTCCTCCCCCGCCCCGGCGCCTGTACCGGAACCCGGGCCGGAAGCGGGAACGGGCGAACCGCAATGAGTTCGCCGCGTTCTTCGGCGACGGCCTCGGCGCCGGACGACTGGCGGCGGAAAGAATCCGGCAGGAGATAGCCGCAGCGACCATCCCCGACAAGCCAGATTTCCGCTCCCGCGATACCGGCAGGCGGCGACAACTCGGCAAATGCGCATGCCCCGCCCATATGAGCGGGGCGCGCGCATTTCTTTGCCATCATTCGAAGGATTCGCGAGGCGGCCGGGATTATTTCTCGCCGTAGCGGTCGAGCAGCTCGGCTTCGTCGATCTCCCATTCCTCCAGGCAGTTTTCGCCCCACTTCCTCCTGGCGACCTCGACCGCCTTCTTGATGTTGGTGTTGCTGGCGAGTAGGGTGTCGTCGGGATAGAGGGCGGCGGGAATCGTTTCCGGGTCCTTGCCGTGGATGACGTCCATCAGGGCCTGCGCGGCGAGGACGCCGACGCCGTAGGTGTCCTGTGAGACGGTGGCGACGAACGGGTTGTCCTCCTCGAACATCATCTGGAAGGCGATCTTGTCGCCGTCGATGGAGTAGACCTTGATGTCTTTTTCGCGACCGGCGTTCTTGATGGCCTGGACCGCGCCGGAAGCCAAGAGGTCGTAGGTGACGAACACGGCGGCGATGTCTTCCTTGTTCGGGTTGGCGGTGAGGATGTTCTGCATGACGTTCAGGGTGTCGGTGACGCTGTGCTGGGTCGGGTAGACGTCCGAGAGCCAGATGTTCTCGTAGCCGGCGAGGAGGGCGCGGAACACGCGCAGACGCTTCTCGAGGACCGGCGCGCCGGGGACGGAAATCATGAACACGCGGCCCTTGGCGTTCAGGTCGTTCAGAAGCTGGCGGCCGAGAAGCATGCCGGACAGTTCTTCGTCGCCGTTGACGTCGGTGATGCAGCCGGGGGTCCGCTGGCCGACCGAGGTGGACGACACGGGAATGCCGGCGGCCTTGGCCTTCTCGAACACCGACACCAGCTGGGACGGCTCTCCGAGCTGGACGATGACGCCGTCGACCTGCTTGGTGATGAGGTTCGAGATGTTGTCGATGTGCTTGCGGATGTCGGCGTTGCCGTCGGTGACGACCAGCTCGCCGCCGTTTTCCTCGACGACCTTCCGACCGCCCTCGATGATGGTGCGATTGAAGTCGTTGGTGATTTCCCGGACCGCCATGCCGATCACCAGCTTTTTCTCACCGGCGACGGAGCCGGATGACAGGACGACCGCGACCGCCAGACCCAGGCACGCCGTCGCCGAAATGCGCTTCGCCATGTTCGCAATGATGTCCTTCATGTTTCTCTCCTGAAGATCCAAGTGCCGCAACGAACTCCAAATTCGTGGCCTCCACCCTGGAGACCCGTGCAAAAACCAGCAAATTACAAGGCTCAGGCAAATTTCTTGATCAAGCCGTCCCACGATTCCATTTCGTGCCCGAACCAGATTTCGTGCCCGATTCCCGCCAAATAGCGGATTCGTTCGATCGACTGGAACCATTTCTCGGCGTTCCACATCAGATTGAGGCTATAGGGATTCCTTTCGAAATTGGTCCGCATGTAGCAGGCGTCCTGGCAGAGAAGGATCGGGTTGTCGTAATCGGGGAGCGCGACGACGAGCGACTGGTGCCCGGGAGTGTGGCCGGGAGTGTGGACGAGAACGAGGGAGCCGTCCCCGAACAGGTCGAAGTCGACGCCGTCGGCGATGCCGAGAAACGCGAACTCGCGTGTGCCGACCAGATCGTTGAAGCAATAGGTATAGCGCTGGTTCCTGGCCGGCCACCAGGCGTAGGACAGTTCCGATTGCCTGACGACGAAGGTGGCGTCGGGGAAAGACAGCATCTCCCCCGAGTGATCCATATGGAGGTGCGACATGACGACGTATTTCACCTCGTCCACGCCGATCCCGACTTTTTCGAGCTGCGCCGGAAGGCAGTCGCCCTCGGTCAGCCTCACTTCGATCCCGGCGGAGGACTTGCCCCACCATCCCCCCGGGTCGGCCAGGGCACGGTGGTTCATGCCGGTGTCGAAAACGACGACACCTTTGGGGTGGCGGATGGCGAACATCGGGTTCGGGTGTTCGTACTTGACGCCCCAGTTGGTGTTGTCGAGGGTACCCTTGTTGACGACGAGCGTCCCGGACGTGAACGGATGGAAACGCATCTTCATGATCAGGTTCCTTTCTTTACCGCAATGCGGGTGAATGACCGGCGTCTTTTTCGCCGCCGCGATTATTCCCGCGCAGTTCCGGCCTTGGCCAGGGCGACGGCGACGAAAATCAGACAACCCTTGAGGATGTAGTTGTACACGACGCCGAGACCGAGAACGGTGACGCCGTTCGAGAGGATACTGACGAAAAACACCCCGACCACCGTGCCGAGGATGTTCATCTTGCCCTTGTAAAAGGTGATGCTGCCGATGTAGGAGGCGACGAAGGAGTCGAGGAGGAGGTAGGAGCTGCCTTCGGGCTGGGCCATGCCGGTGCGGGTGGCGTTCATGATGCCGCCGCAGGCTGAGAGGAAGCCGCCAAGGACGAAACCGAGGGCCAGGTAGGCTTTCGTCTGGATGCCCGAGAGGAAGGCGACGTCGACGTTGCCGCCGATAGCGTGCATGTAGCGGCCGAAGCGGGTCTGATAGACGATGATGTAGACGAGGAGCAGGATCGAGAGGCCGATCACCACCTGCATGGGAATGCCGGCGACGAAACCCTGGCCGAGGTAGAGGAACGACCGGGTTTTCGACTTCGGGAGCGTGAACAGCATCAGGGGCGTGCCTCCGCCGGTGGTGAGGAGCTGGGCGCTTCGGATGATGAACATCATGCCCAAGGTCGCGACGAGGGCGGAGACGCCCTTGACGACCATGCAGCCGTTCACCAGGCCGATGAAGGCGCCGACCGCGAGGCCGCCGAGGATCGCGGCGGGAGTGCTGTGACCGTTCAGGAGCAGCCACACCACGGCCAGGGCCGAAACGTCGGCGTTGTAGGCGATGGACAGGTCGACGGCGCGCATGATGAGGACGATCGTCATGGCGAGGGACAGCATGAGGAGCGGCATGCTCTGGAGCAGGATGTTCCGGGCGTTGGCGGAGGTGAAGAACGCCGGGGACAGCTGCGAAAAGACCAGCACGACGACGCAGACGCCGGCAATGGTACCGAAGCGGATGATGAACCGGTCCCGCCAGCCGGGGGCGAAAAACGGGAACGAGGATTTCGCGGGTTCGTTGGAAAGCTGCATGGCGACTTCCTTATTTGCATTCAAGCGCGACGATCGGTGTTTCTAGAAAATGGTCATTTGGCCGGTTTGCTTCTTCCCCCAATTGCCGAGGACCAGAGCGAGAATCAGCACCGTTCCCTGCATGCCGGGAAGAATGAGGAATGAGACCCCGTACAGGGTGAGGGCGTTGTTCAGGGAGGTGATGAACAACGCGGCGATGACCGTTCCCAGTGGGTTCAGCTCGCCCTGGCGGATAAGGGTGCTGCCGAGGAAGGCGGCGGCGAAGGCGGTGATCAGGAATTCGAAGGGCGAGCCGAGGGCGAAGGAGCCGGAGATATACGACGCGGCGAGAGCGCCGCCGAGACCGCTCAGCATGCCGGACATGCCGTAGGCGATGAGTTGCGAAAGGGTGGTGTTGATGCCCGCCGCCTTGGCGGCCATGGAGTTGCCGCCGGTGGCGTACATGTAGAGGCCGTAGCGGAAGCGGCGCAGGCAAATATAGATCACGACGGTGATGACGGCGACGATGATGGCGATGTTGGGAATGCCGAGGGTCGCGCCCTGCGCGAGCGAGAAGAACAGGGGCTGGTTGCTGAGCAGGATCGATTGGCCCTTGTTGTAGGCGAAGGTAAGGCCGGTGACGACGAACATGGTGCCGACCGTGGCGATGAACGGCGGGACGCGGATGAAAACGATCATGACCATGTTGAAAATGCCGAAGCCGAGGCCGGCGGCGACCGACACGGCGACGGAGAGGAAAACGCCGTAGCCGCTGATGACCATGCCGGCGCAGAAATTCGTGCAGATGTCGTAGATCGCGCCGACCGACATGTCCATGCCGCCGACGATCAGCACCATGGTCATCGCCAACGCCAGGAGGGAGAGAAGCCCGCCCTGCTTGGTGATGTCCAGGAGATTGTTGATGGAGAAAAAATTCGGACAGGTCAGGCAGAACACCGCGAGCGTCGCGATCATGATCGTCGCCACGAAATAGTTCTTGACGAAATTCCTCGCCGCCGTGATCAGGACATTCAACATATCTGCCTCCTTGATAACGCCGCCGTCGGTTGAAGCGCAGCGCTTCCCGCCGAAGGGGAGGGCGGAAAACGCGCGTTACGATGCGGCCTGGACGCCGGTGGCGATGGCCATGAGCTTCTTGATGTCGGTGGCGCCGGCCTGGAACTCGCCGACGATCCGCCGCCGGTACATGACGAGGATGCGGTCGGCGACGCGGAAGATTTCCTCAGGTTCGGAGGAAATGAAAATGACGCTGACGCCGCTTTTAGCGAGGCTGTTGACGAGGTTGTAAATCTCCCCCTTGGCGCCGACGTCGACGCCGACGGTCGGCTCGTCAAGAATGAGAACGGAGGGCCGGCGGTGCAGCCATTTGGCCAACACCACCTTCTGCTGGTTGCCGCCCGAGAGGGAGGACACGGGGGTGTTGATCCCGCGGCTCTTGATGGACAGTTGATGGGAAAGCCCGCGCACGGCGGCGCGTTCCCTGGCGTGATTGATGAAGGGGCCGAGCTTGAAGGAATTCATGTTGGCGAGGCTGATGTTTTCCTTGATCGTCATATCCATCACCAGGCCGAGGGCGTGCCGGTCCTCGGGCACGAGGGCGACGCCGTTCCGCATCATCAGGGACGGCGAGACGGCGCCGAAGCGCCTGTCGTTGACCTCCAGCGCTCCCGCGTTGATCCGGTCCACCCCAAACAGCGCCCGTACGACCTCGGTCCGTCCCGCCCCGACCAGGCCGAACAACCCCAACACTTCGCCCCGCCGCAGGGAGAAGTCTATGGTCTGGGGAAGGTTCTTGGTGACGATGCCCTCGACCTTGAGGACCGTCTCGCCCGTCTCGTCGTAGACGGACTTGGGGTTGAAGGCGATGTCGCTCCCAAGCATGGCGTGGATGACTTCGTCCGGGGTCGTTTCCTTGGTGGTGAGGGTGGTGATGCTTTTGCCGTTCCTGAGAACGGTGATCCGCTCGGAAATGCGGAAAATCTCGTCCATGCGGTGCGAAATGTAGATGACGGTAACGTTGTTCTTGGTCAGGCGCGAGATGACCTCGAACAGGCGCTCCACCTCCTTGAAGGACAGGGGGGCGGTCGGTTCGTCGAAGGCGATGACGCGCGGCGCGAACGACAAGGCGCGGGCGATGGACAGTTCCTGCCTCTCGGCGACAGTGAGGTCGCGCGCGAGGGCGTGGGGAGAAATCGCCGTGCCGATGGCGGCGAGGATTTTTCCCGCCTCGGCGTATATTTTCTTGTGGTCGACCCTCCGGCCGCGAAGGGGTTCCTGGCCGAGGAAAATGTTGTGGGCGACGTCGAACATCGGCACGAGGTTTGGGTGCTGGTGGACGAAGGCGATGCCGGCGCGGATGGGGTCGTTGGGTGACTTGATGTTGATTTCCCTTCCCTCAACGAAAATCCTGCCATCGTCCTTGTGGTAGATGCCGGCGAGAATCTTCATGAGGGTGCTCTTGCCCGCGCCATTCTCGCCCATCAGGGCGTGGACCTCGCCCCGCCTGACCGAGAAATCGACGCGGTCGAGGACGACGATCCCGCCGAATCCCTTGACAATGCCTTCCATGCTGAGAACAGGTTCGTCGGTCATGGCTCGGTGTCCCTTCATCGCTTTTCCAAAATGCCAACTGCGGTCTGTTCTTCCCGCGTCGCGCCGATGGAACGGGCGGTGGCGCCGCCGATCGGCTTCACGTCGATCCCCTCAAAATCATTTTGGTCGGCAGGAAGATCGTCTCGAACTCGTCGGTGGCGTTTTCGATCCGCTTGAGCAGGAGTTCGGCGGATTTCTTGCCCATGGCCGAGGTGGGCTGGAAGATCATGGTGAGGGGCGGCTTGGTGGCGTTGGCCCAGGCGAGGTCGTCGCAGCCGATGATGGCGATCCGGCCGGGAATGCTCAGGCCCATTTCCTTCGCCTTGAGGAACGCGCCGAGCGTCATGCCGGAACTCGCGGCGATGACGGCGTCGGGCTTGCTGGCCCTGAACAGTTCTTCGCTCAGCGCCAGGCCGGCGTCCAGCTCGAAGTTGCCGTAGCGGGTAAGCGTCGGGTCGGGGGTGAGGCCGGCCTCCTCGTGGGCTTTCCGGTAACCCTCGATGCGGTCGCGGGTCGTCGAATACCATTCGGGACCGAGAATGAGGGCGATGCGCTTCCTGCCCATGCCCAGCAAATGGCGGGTGGCGTCGCGGATCGAGGTGAAGTTGTCGAGCGTGACCGAATCACCTTGGAACCCCTGGAGCCGGCGGTCGAGAAAGACGGTCGGGTAGGTGCCGCGGAGGACGTCCTTCAGTTCGCTGTGGCGGTGGTCGCACGGGGCCATGATGAGGCCGTCGACGAGGAGCGAGTTGAAGGTCTGGATGAGGTTCCGCTCGCGCTGGGGGTTGTCGCCGGACTCGCCGATGATGAGGCTGTAGCCGTTTTGCTGCATGATCTCCTCCACGCCGTGGGCCGCGCCGGTGTAGGAGGGGTTGCTGAGGCTGGGAATGATGAGGCCGACGGTGCGGGTGCGCTGGAGGCGTAGGCTCCGGGCGACCGCGCTGGGATAGTATTCGAGCTTCGCCATCGCCCGCTTGACCTTTTGACAGGTGTCTTCCGACACGAACCGCGTTCCATTGACGACGTAGGACACGGTCGCGGTCGAGACTCCCGCCAGTTTGGCGACATCCTTGATCGTGGCTGCCATGTAATAACCGTTCCGCATGAGAAAACAAACGGGGTCCATTCCGGAACCCGGCGACCAGGCGCGACGATGATCACTGGCGCAGCTTTTCCGAACGGGTGTTGGTCAGGAGGATGACGGCCAACAACACGCCCTGGATGACGAAACGCGCGCCCTGGGGAATATTCAGCATCTGGAGTATGCTGGTCAGCAAAATAAGCACAAGGGAGCCCAGCGCGCCGCCGACGAAGCTTCCCCTGCCGCCGGCCACGCTGGTCCCGCCGATTATCGCGGCCGCGACCGAAAGCAGGGTGTAGCTGTCGGCCATGCGCATGATGGCGCTGCCGGCGTATCCCACCAGCATGAAACCGGCGAAGCCGGCGATCCCGCCGGAGCAAACGTAGGCGGCTACCGAGATGAGGGAAACGCGCAGCCCGCACAGGCCGGCGGCGTTCGGATTGTCGCCGACGATGGCCAGTTTGCGCCCGGCGCGGGTCTTTCGCAGGATGATCTCCGCCGCCGCCACCGCCACGACCCCGCATATGGTCAGCACCCTGATCATGGGAAACACCGTCTTGTTGACGCCGAGGAGGATCTTGCTCAGTTCCATCGCCGGCCGCCCCTTGGTGACGAACAGGGTAAAACCGTAGATGACGTTGGACATGATCAGCGTCATGATGAGCGGCGGTATGCTCAGGACACGGATGCCCAACCCGTTCAGCAGGCCGCAGACCGCGCCCATGGCGATCACCGTCAGCGTCGCGAAGGCGAACTCGACCGGCGTCCCGATCGGCATCATCGGCCCCACCAGCGCGGTCATGCTCATCACCGCGCCGATGGACAGGTCGATCCCGTTGTTCCCGCTCAGGAAAACGATATTCTGCGCCGTGGTGGCAAACACGAGCAGGCTGGCGGTCATCAGTATGCTGCCCAGGTTTCTGACCGATATGAACCTTCCCGACAGGGTCGCCCCGAAGATCAGCAAAACCGCCACCACGACGATCGACGGAAGCAGGACCCGTATATTCTTGGTGTTGACGGTCCTTTTCAACGGCCATTCCATGTGGCATTCCTCCCAAGGCGTTTCAAGAACCAGCGCGAAGGCTGGAAAACCGTTGCCATCCCGGGCGGAGCGGGTCCTAATTTCTTTTCTTCCCGCTCTTCATGCCGAACGCCATCGCCCCCAGCATCCCGAACAACAGGATAAGGCCGCTGGCGAGCTGCTGCACGAAGGGGCTGACGTTGGAGGACAACACCGAGACGGTGATGAGCCCGAGGAACAGGCTGCCGAAAAGGCTCCCGGTGACGTCGCCGTATCCCCCGGAAAGCGAGACGCCGCCGATGACCGCCGCCGATATCGCCATCATGCTCATGGCCGCGCCGATCAGCGCGTCCCCCGCACCGAGCGAGGAGGTAATGGCCAGCGCACCCATGCCGGCGCAGAAGCCGGCGAAAACGAAGGCAAAGATCTTCTCGCCGGTGACGTTAACCCCCGAAACGTACGCCTTGTTCCGGTCGTAGCCGGCGGCGTACAGCCGCATCCCGTGCGTCGTGCGCTTGTAGATCTTCCAGATCGCATAGGGGATCATGAAGAAGAGGGCGGCGGCGGGCAGGCCGAGAAGGCTGCCGTTGTAAAAACGGGACATCTCCCGGGCGACCGACCCGCCTGGCACGGGCATTATGAGCAGGGCCAGGCCGCTGTATATGGTGGAGGTGGCGAACGTCGTGAGGAGCGAGGACCCGCGCATCGCCGCGATGAGAAAACCGTTCAACAGGCCCATCGCCATGGAGGCGGCGAGGACCAAGACGACGGCGGCTTGGTAGGGCACGCCGGCGCCGAGGAGCTTGATGAGCAGGACGTTGCCGACCGACAGCATGGCCCCGAGCGAAATGTCGATCTCGCCGCAGATGATCACCACCGAGGTGCCGATGGCGATGCACATCACCGGCGTCGTGTTGTTCAGGTAGCTGACGAGAAAGCTCCGGCTCAGCGAGTTCGCCATAATGAAGGAATTGGCGACGAGCAGCGCGAAGAACAGGAGGATGGCGGGCATTGCCGACATCTTCCTCAAACTGCCCAGCAACAGTCTGGCGCGGTTCATGATAGCGCCCCGTTTTTCTGTGGTATGGTCGCGGCGACGATATTGTCCCGGGTAATGTCGGCGCCGCGCAGGGTGCAGACGATCGCGCCCTCGTACAGAACTATGACCCTGGAGTTGTCCGAATGCCCGCAGAGGGAAACCAGCTCCTGCTCGTCGCTCGACACCATGACCAGGGACGATCCGCGCTTGGTCATCCCGGCGAACAGCGCATGCAGCTCGCTGCGGGCCAGGACGTCGATCCCCTTGGTGGGATCGTCGGCAAGGATCAGCAGCGGATTGGTGCTGGTCCAGCGGCCGACTATAACCTTCTGCTGATTGCCGCCGGACAGCGAGGTCAAGTTCTGGTGGATGTTCGCGTACTTGACCTTTATGGCCGCGAGGACGTCGGCGACGGCCCCCGGCCTTTTCCGCTTCACCAGGTCCTCCACCGCCACCAGGTTGTCCGCGATGCTGTGCTCTTTGAACACGCCCTCCCCTTCGCGGTCGCCGCTGATGAAAGCGAACCCTTTCTCGACCGCCTGCCTCGGATTCCGGATCGTCACCGGAATCCCCTCCACGTTCATGTCGACGTCTCCCAGCAGGCCGTGCAGCGTGCGCACGATCTCGGCCTGCCCGTGGCCCTGCAGGCCGGCAACGCCTATTATTTCGCCGTGCGCGATCTCCAGCGACACGCTCTTGCCGTAGCGCGGAATGGGAATGCGATCCGCCTTTACGATCGGCCGCCCGCCTTTTTCGCAAAGGGTCGATTCGATCCTGCCGCCCAACTCGTAATCCCCGCCGACCATGAGCGACAGAAGCTCGCTCTCGTTTTTTTCGTCGATGCCGAAAGTGCCGGCCGCCTCCCCGTTGCGCATCACCGTCACCGAATCGCAGATGCTGTACAACTCGTCCATGCGGTGCGAGATGAAGAGGACGGTCTTGCCTTTCGCCTTGTACTCCTTCAGTTTTTTCCGCACGATATCGACGTTTTCACTGTACAGCGCGGAGGTGATCTCGTCCAACATCAGGATGTCGGAATCCTGCACCAGCGCCTTGCCGAATTCCAGCATGTACAATTCGTTTTTGGGGAGCGAACCGACCGCCGCGTCGCAGCGATGCTCCAGCCCGAGGTCGCGAAGCATCTCCCGGCAGGTTTGCCGCGCCTTCCGCCGGTCGGCGAATACGCCGGCGCGGACCGGAAAGCGGCAAAGCATGAGATTCTCGCAGACAGTGAGATTCGGCATGACGCTCAATTCCTGCGAGGTCATGACGATGCCGTTCCGTTTCGCGTCGCGGGGCGACTTGATTGCCGCTTTCCTGCCGGCGATATGGAGGGATCCGGTGTCCGGTACCACGGTCCCCCCCGCTATCTTCACCAACGTCGATTTCCCCGACCCGTTGCCGCCGAGGATTCCCCTTATCTCACCCTGGTTCACCGTGAGGGATACGTCTTCCAACGCCCGGACATGCCCGTATGTTTTGGAGACGTTCTCAAGATGAAGCATGCGCCGCTCTCCCGATGGGACCGGGCGGGACCATGCCCGCCCGGTCCGCCTTGCGTCCGTTTATTCGAAAAACTGCGCGACTTCCTCGCGGGTCATACAGCCGTCGAGGCCGGCGGTGTCCGGCTTCCCCTCGAGCAGCTTCAGCGTCCCGTCGAGCGTGATCGCCCTGGAGCCGACCAGACCCTGCATCCACGGCGCATTCTGGTCGCCCTCTCGGGTGACGACGTAGGCGGGGGCGACGGGGATCATGTTGATCAGTTCCGGATTCAGCGGGTTCGATTCCAGCACACCGGGCTTGATCTTCTTGCCGTCCAGAAGGTTGAGGGCGACGTCGACGGCGTTGATGACCAGGCTGTGCTGGTTGGTGACGCCGATGGAGTCGAGGCCGGGGATGTCGACCCATTTGCGGAAGAACCCGGCGGTGTAGTCGCCGGTCATGACCTCCGGCTCGATGCCGGCGTTTTCGTAGGCCTTCAAAATGCCTTCCGCCATGACGTCCTGCGAGAAGACGGCGTCGATGTCGTCGTAGGTGGCGAGGAAGGTGGTCATCGCCTGCTGGGCGACGGTGGTGTGCCAGTTGCCCGGCGCCGACCCGAGGATGCGGATGCCCGGATATTTCGCGAATACTTCCGCCGCAGCCTTCTGGCGCATGTCGTCGCTGGAGAAACCGGGGGTGCCGGTGATCTGGACGATGTCGCCCTTGCCGTTCAGGCGCTCGACCAGCCAGATCGCCTGGATCCTCTGGAAGGCGTAGTTGTCGCACACGATGGATATGACGCCGTCGTAGGCCATGAGATCGTTGTAGTTCACGACCACGATGCCGTTGGCGTGCGCGGCATCCACCACCCCCTGCAGCGCGCCGGGCGAGACGGGCCAGATCAGGAGGGCGTCGACGCCGCTGTTGATCATGGTCATGCACTGCGTAACCTGCTCGGTGACGTTGCCGTCGGTGCTGGCGAGTTGGTAGTCGGAGATGATCCCGTCGGCGATGTACTTCCTCATGCCCGCGTCAAGCACCTCCGCGAACTGGGCGGTCCAGGTGTTGCCCATCTTCCCGGCGGCGATGCCGATCTTGTACTTCTTCTGGCCGGCCCCGGCCTCCGTCCCGGAAAGGATCAAGACGACGACCGTCACGCACAACAGTGCCATGAGCTTCCTCATTTCGAATCTCCTGTACGATACGGAAAACCGCTTTCCAAAAAACGCCGCAAAAAGCGTCCTGCACGCTATCCAACGGTGGGAAAACCGCATTCACTGAGATTGGCTATGCCGGGTTCGTGGCCGGGGATGATGAAGTCCGCCCGGCGGCGGATGGTTTCAAAACTTTCGTAGACCTTCCCCGCGTCCACGACGATGTTGGTCTCGATGTTTTCGTAAATGTTCTCGGCGAGGGCGGCGACGTCGCCGGTGACGCACACAGCCCCTTCCCCGGCGTCGAAAAGAACGCTCTGGTGCCCATGCGAATGCCCGGGAGTGGGAAAGACGAGCAGGCCGGGCGCGATCAGTTCTTCGCCGTCGAGCAGCTTCCACCGGAAGTAGGGAACGGCGCGCTTGTCGAAATACCTTGCCGCGTACAAGTGGCGGAGGCCCGGGGTGGCATCGAAGGCGGCCTCGTATTCCTTCCTCTGCAAATAGATCGCCGCGTTCCCGAACGCTGCGTTGTATCCGCAATGGTCATAGTGCAGGTGGGTGTTGATGACGACGTCCACCTCGTCAGGCTCCCATCCCATGGCGCTTTTCAGCGCGGCCGGGGTCTCCTCCTCGGCGGTTTGGTGCGCGAACGGCTCGGCGCCGCTCTTCACCACCCAATCGAGATCCTTCATTCCGGTGTCGACAAGCACCTTGAGGTCGCCGTTGGTGGCGGCGACGAACCAGATAGGCATTTCCAGCTTGACCCCGAAATTCCGGTAATGCGTGCAGCCACTCTTGTCCGCCGAAATCGAACCTCCCCGAATCGCCTTTACTCGCCATTTTTTCATAGCCCGACCGCTCCTTGCGAAAGGTGATAAAAACACTTCCGGATCGGACAATTCGCCGATCCGGCCGGAATCGGGAAATAGACTGTTATTGTCGAAGGCCGCGTCACCGCGCGGGAAAGACGGACTCGACCCGCCCCCCGGAAAAGAAAGCCAAGATCGCCCGCTCGCCCGGCGGAAAACATCGCAAAAAAACGAAACGACCGTCCCTGCCATGCGATCATGGCAGGACAAGCCCACGTTGTGCGGACGGCTTCAACTCAATCGATCGGCAGAAGGACAGGGAGAATAATAAGGAATTAAACGTTTACGTAATCGATTAGATGGATTTTAAAAATACAACATTATGATTTATACATCAATTTGAAGAAATGTCAAGAGAATTTCAAAAAAATATCACCAGCCTGCGGGAGGAATGACAGCCAGGAGGATGGGCGAAAATAGGCCGCATCAGAATGCGTCGAAGTGGGTATTCTCTTGGAGTCTATCCGAATAGGCCGAGACGTCAACTATACCGGGGGCGGCACGAAATTGTGAAAATGGGGGTTGGGGTTGCCCCCCATTCCTCCTTCGTTCTTCGAGCGCATCGCTTGCCGCGTACAGTCCGGGGAATCACAATTTCAAGCTGCAAACAGTATAATTTCGGATACACAACACTCCTGAAAACGACATGTTCGGGATATAGTTATGTCTACCGGGAACACTGCAGTCACAAACGACGGCTGGAAAATTCCCGGCGCATTATGGGAGCGCATCGAGATATTGCTTCCGCCGCCTCTACCCCATCCGGCTGTCATCGACATGCCGTGGAATCGCGAAAAGCGATGGATGTGGTTCGCGACGGGGTGTATGAGCGGACCTGATGAAGAAAAAGGCACGGATGCTCCGGTCGCATTATGACCTTTTGCCGAACTGGTTCAAGGCCTGCAAGGAGTACAATAACGGCATAACCGAGGGTTTGAACAACAAGAGCCAAACTCGAATCAAGCTGGCGTACGGCTACAGAACCACGAAAACCCTTATGCTGACGCTATTTCACCAGCTCGGGAATCTGTCGAGGCCAGAGTTGTCCCACAGATTCGTTTGAGGAGGTGGGAAATGGGGGGCGCTACCGGGGACCGGCGCGGCGATCTCGGGTCGCGAGGTGACGGCGGCGAAAGCGCGCAATCGCGCCACTGCGAGCGCCGCCATACCGTCGAGCGCTCTCATTCTTTCGCCCGGCGAACGCGATTCGTCCTCAGCTACCCGCCGCAAACGCGACCGTTCCTCGAACCACGCTTCCTGGTCGCGGACAACCTCGGCGAGAATGGCGTCCCGCTCCGCCAACCAGGCGAGGGTCGACTCGTAGGCGAGGTCGGCGAGGCTGTTCAGCGACACGACGCGGATCCACGCCGCCTCCATCCGCTCCGCTCCCCCCGCTGCTCGTTCGAGGCCAAGACGATACGCGGCCTCGATCCGCCTCGCGTCAGCAAGGCGCGTCTCGGCAGAGCGGACTGGAAAATGCGCATGCATAATGGCAACGAATATCGCGAAGATCGCAAATGGACGGAACAGCCCGGGCGTCGGCATCGTTGTCCTCCGAATGGCGCTTCGGCGGGCCGGTCACGGGAGGCGGCGATGCGCAACCGTCACCGGATCCGCGCGTTTGTCGATATCGAGGTTATGCGTCTCGACCCCGTCGCCGTCTTTATCGGTCCAACGGGAAAGCGCGTCAACAGTAAATTCACGGCTTCGCTTGGCGGAGCCCCGTCTTCCCGGGAGGCGGTGTGAAGTGATGGACCCGGCGTTCGCCTGAATCTTCCGTGACGTCGACGAAAAACATGGCAATGCCGGTGCTGTCCCCGGCCGCCGGAAGAAACAGCATGATGAGGGAAAACGTTCTACGGAACGCCTCGGGCATTGTCCAGAATCCAGTTCATGGCGGCGGCGGGGCTGTCCAGGACGATGTCCGCGTCAACGAGCGCGTCCCGCGTGTTCGTGGTGGTCACGGCGACGACGAACGCGCCGGCGGCCTTGCCGGCGTCGATGCCGATCGGGGTATCCTCGACGACGGCGCAGACGGCCGGATCGACGTCCAGCCGCAAGGCGGCCTCGACATAGAGGTCGGGCGCCGGTTTGCCCCGGGGGGTCATGCCGTAGGCGACGATGACCGGAAAGAAGCGCTCGATGCCGGCGGCGCGAAGCGCGGCTATCGTGTTGTCCCAGGGGCTGTTGGTGCCGACGGCGAGCTTGATTCCGGCGGCGGCGAGTTTTTCCAGCGCTTCCGCGACCCCGGGATAACTGACCCGGTCCGAGTGTTCGGCGATGATTTTTCTATATGCTCCGTGCCGTTCCGCGAGAAGATCCTTGGCCGGCGGAAGCGAGGGATACCGTTCACGCATCCTCACCGCCGCGAAATCGTCCGGCTTGCCGACATAGTCCAGATCCCAGCCCTCGTCAAGTTCGAACCCGTGACCGCGCACGACCAGTTCCCACGCTTCTATGTGCGCCCACTCGCTGTCGCATATCGTGCCGTCGAGATCGCACAGAAGAGCCTCGATTCGCCGCATATCCCCTCCAAAAAAATAAAACCGACAAAAATCCGGTTGAGACATCTTACCCGGCCGGTGTAGATTAGGCAATCGTCTGCAACGGAGACAGGCATGGAAGACGTGACGATACTGGACGAGCGAAACGACATGACGGCCGAACTCGACGCCGCCATACGCGAAAGCCTATGCCTGGCGATGCCCGGGGACGCAGCGGCGTTTTCCGTCAGCCGCGCCTGGCACGGGAGCGCGCCGTCCTACTCCGCCATCCTGCAACGGCATGGCCGCGCCGTCGCCCATGCCGGCGTGGTCGATCGGACGATCGTGGCCGGACGGATTCCTGTCCGGGTCGCCGGCGTCCAGAACGTCTTCGTCCTGCCGGAGGAACGCGGGCGCGGACTGTCAACGCCGGTGATGCGCGCCGCCATGCTTGAGGCCGGACGGCGCGGATTCGACCTCGGGCTCCTGTTCTGCCTGCCGGAACTCGCCAAAATCTATGCTCCACTTGGGTGGACGGATCTTGGCGTTCGCGATGTCGTACGCACGGCGCACGGCGAACGGCTGCCGCTCCCCGGAAAGAACATCGCCATGTTTCACGCGTTGCGGTTGGATTCGTTCCCGGAAGGGCAGATAGACCTGCGCGGCAACGACTGGTGACCGGTCCTGACAAGAACCGCGATCGCCAGGCGCGGCGGCGTCAGCGCGGCCAAGTCGCCGGCGCTTCGGACCGCGACGATCCTTTCGCCCGCCAGGGAGAGATCGAGACAGAGACTGACGTCGTGCGTTTTCATCACATCGGCGGCGAAGCGGACGAACCAATCCCAGCCCTCCCCCGGGCCGAGGGCGACGGCTATCCGTTCGGCGCGGTCGATGTCCGCCTGGCCGACTTCCGGCCTGCCGCCGTGGGCATGAATAAAAAGCGCGTTTTCCCACGGCAGGCCGAGCCGGGCGAAGGCGAGGACAAAAGCGCTGACGCCGGGGTGGAGCCGGCAGGTGTCGGCGCCGAACGCCGCCACAATCCTTGAAGCAAGGCTGTAGACGCCGACGTCGCCGCTGACCAGAACGGCGACCCGCTTGCCGTTTTCCCGGAAGTCGCGCACGGCGGCGATGAAATCGTCCGCCCCGCTCCGCCACACGTATTTTTTCCCGCCGGCGTCGGGAAAAAGATCGAGAAGCCGCGCCGCGCCGGCCAGCACATCGGCGGCGGCGGCGACGCGTTCCGCTTCGCGGGTGAGGAATTCGCCCGCTCCCGGTCCGCAACCGACGACGTGTATGGGATGCATCATTGCCATGGCGTCAGATCCCCCGCGCTCCCGAGTTCTCCGCCGGCGAGATCGCACAGCCATACCGCCACGCGTCCCGTCGCGACCGTTTCCGTCAGCGCCGATGCGATCCTTTCGGCGACGCGCTCCGCCAGCCTCCCCGCCGCCTCCGGTTCAAGCATCGAAAACAGCGCCTCGGCCGTTCCTGCGTCTCCGGGCGTCCTCGTCCCCATCGCGGCGAGCGTCTCCTCAAGGATCGGCAAGGCCGAGCCGCTTCCGGCGGAGTGCGTATCGACGGGCCCCCGCGCCAGTTTAGCCAATTTCCCCGGATGCCCGGCGACGAGCGCGCAGTCGAAAGCGAAGCCGCGAACAAGTTCGAATGCGTCGTCCCAAGCGTTGCCGACTTCAACAAGCTGTTCCGGGCGGAAGCTGAAACGCCGCTCCGCCGCACGTGCGCCTATGTGGCCCGGCGCGAGAATTATCGCGTCATGCCCGGACGCCTTGGCGACGGAAAACGAACACAGGAGGCTGTCACGGAAGGCGGCGCGACAGAACGGCCGCACAATGCCGGTGGTGCCGATGATGGAAATGCCCCCGACGACGCCAAGTCGCGGATTATACGTTTTTTTCGCTATTTCCCGTCCGCCCGCCGCCGCGATTTCCACCCGCCAGCCGTGTTCAGCGCCGGCGAGCGCCTCTGCGATCATCCGACGCGGCGTCGGATTGATCGCCGGTTCGCCCGGAGGGACGGAAAGACCGGGTCGGGTGACGGCGCCGACGCCGGCGCCGGCGACGAAAACCAGCCCCGGTTCCGGCAGGGGCGACAGCGAAACGGTGATGGCGACGCCGGCCGTCAGGTCGTCGTCGCCGTTCTCCGGCTTGACGACGGTCGCCCGCGCGCCGCCCGGGATGCGATCGGCCGAGGCGATTTCGACCGCCACCGAGCGCCCGTCCGGAAGCGCCACTTCGACCGCGTCCACCGGTTCCCCGCCGCGCCATGCCGTCAAGGCGGCGAGCGCCGCGGCGGCGGCGCAGGAGCCTGTCGTCGGACCGCATCCGGGAGGGAGAACGAGGCGCTTCATCGATCCATGTCCGCGAGGAGCGCCAGCGCATTCACGGCGGCGGCCGCCGCCGGACTGCCGCCGCGCCGACCACGGTTCGTGATCGCCGGAAGTCCGCTGTCCCACAAGGCGGCCTTCGCCTCCGCCGCGCCGACAAAGCCGACGGGAAGCCCGACGACGAGGGCGGGCAGCCGCGCGCCCCCGCCGCACAGTTCGAGCAGCCGCCAGATCGCCGTCGGCGCGTTACCGACCGCGATAATGCCGCCGGCCCAGAAGTCGGCGTATTTTTCCACCGCCGCAGCCGCGCGGGTGCTGTTTTCGCCTTTCGCCTTTTCGACCACGTCCGGATCGGCGATGCCGAATCCGATCCTCGCGGCGTCGACGCGGGTAATGCCGGCCGAAAGCATGCGAACGTCCACGAAGACGTTCTTCCCGGCGCTCAGCGCCGCGATCCCCGCTTCCGGGGCTCCCGGGCGGACAAGAAGGCTCCGGGCGAAGGAAAGGTCGCCGGTGGCGTGAACGACCCGCCGCGCCACCGCGTCCGCGGCGCTGCCATCCGCGGCGCGGCCGAGAGCCGCGGCGATGATTTCATAGCTCCGCTTCTCGATGTCCGCCGCCGAGTGCGGCGGCGCCCCCGAACCTATCCGATCGATCAAGCGGTCGAGAAGGGCGTCCTCGACGGCGGGATCGTCCTGCAGCGAGGGGAGCGTCTCGAAAACCGCGTCCGGCAGATGGTCGGCGCAAACGCCGATGAGGCGCGGAAGATCCCGGAGAACATGCCTTCCCGCGCGGAGAAAATAGGGCAGGACGAGAAACGAGCGCGCGCCAGCGTCGTACAGCGTCCGCGCCGTCTCCACGAGACCGGGTTGCGCAGCGAGGAACGCCGGCGTCACGGCTGCGCCGAGCCGGAGCGTCAAGCGCTCGGCGAGCGGAAAGAACGCGGCGTTGGCTTCGCTGTCGTGTCCGCCGTGGCCGAGAAGCACTATCGCGTGTTGTTGGTCCATGATGACGCATCCCGACGGTTCGAGTCTATACGCGAACGATCGCGTGAGCGAATATGGAAAGAAGCGCGAGCGCGATCGCGTACGCGACTCCGGAATAGCCGAGCGCGGAAAGTATGTCTGCAGGCGCGGGAGCCCGCCCCGGCCTGCCGAGGACGGGACGCCCGTGCGGGACGCCGCCGTAGGAGACTGGCCCGCCGAGTTCGACCCCGAGCAGCCCCGCCATGGCTGACTCGGGATGGCCGGCGTTGGGGCTGGCGTGTCGGTTGTGATCGCGCCGCCAGACGCGCCAGGAGCGCTCCATCCGCCCTCCGGCGAAACCGGCCACGCAGAGAAGGAGCGCCGACAACCGCGCCGGCAGGTAGCCCGCCGCGTCGTCCACCCGCGCCGCCAGCGCGCCGAATTCGCGATACCGCTCGTCCCTGTGTCCGAACATCGAGTCGAGCGTGTTCACGGCGCGATACAGAAACGCCCCCGTCGGCCCGAGGATCGCGGCCCAGAAAAGCGGCCCGACAACGCCGTCCGCTAGGCTCTCCGCAACGCTCTCCGTCGCCGCCTTGGCGATTCCGGAAGCGTCGAGGCGATCGGTGTCGCGGCCGACGATGCGCCCGGCCGCCTTCCGCGCCGCCGCGAGATCGTTGTCGGCGAGTGGCCGATAGACGGCGAAGACGTGGTCGAGAAGGTCGCGCGCGGCGAGCGAATAATAGATCAACGCCGTGCCGGCGAGAAAGCCGAGAGGCTGATTCACCGCTCCGAGAACGGCGCTGAAAAACCACGCCGACGCGACCGCGACGATATACACCGTCAACGTCGCCATAACGCCCGCCGCCCCGGCGTTGCCGCGAAACGCGAAACGCGTCCAGCGTTCGAGCCGGTCCGCGAGGGCGCCGATCCAGCGCACCGGATGCGACCATGCTTCCGGATCGCCGATAACGGCGTCAACCAGTGCGGCGGCGAGGATCTGCCAGTGCGGGACAGTCATCGGAGTCGATCCTCGCCGGAACCGGCATTTGCCTCGCGCAAGGCGGCGACGAGGCGGTCGTCGTCTTCCGGGCGGCGGACGGCGACGCGGAAAAAGGCGGCGTCGAGATGTTCTTCCGGGAAGTAGGTCCGGATGGCGATCCGATGCCGATGCAAGAGCGTCCGCGCCAGCCGGTGGGCGTCGCCCGCCGCCGGCGGGCGGAGGCGCAGGAGAAGAAAATTCGCCGTCCCGGGGAAAACGTCGAGACCGGGCAGGTCGCGAAGAAGCGCGGCGAACCGTTCCCGTTCGCGCCCGATCCGTTCGATCGAGGAGGCGGCGAAGGCGGCGTCGCGAAGCGCGTGCCCGGCGACGCGCATGGCGACGGCGTTCACCGGCCAGCACGGCAGTTCCGTGCGGACGCGGGCGGCGATTTCCGGAGCAGCGGCCGCGAAGCCGACGCGGAGGGCGGGAATGGAATAGAATTTCGTCAGCGATTTCGCAACGACGATGTTCTCAAGTCCCGCATCCGCAGCCGATGCCGCGCCGGGGATGAAGTCGAGAAACGATTCGTCCACCAGAAAGTCGAGGTCGGGCCGCTTCGCGGCGGCGGCGGCGACGGAATCGACCCCGGGGTCGATTCCGGTCGGATTGTTCGGTCGGCCGAGAACGACGCAACCGCCTTTCGGCGCGGCGGCGAGAATCGCGTCCATGTCCGGAGCGAACCGATTATCCGCGCGCAAGGCGAAGGGTCGGACTTCGCAACCCGCCTTCGCGGCGGCGCGGGCGTAGTCGGAGTAGCAGGGAACCGGCACGACCGCCGCGCGGCCGGGACCCTTTTTCGAGAAGGCGCGCATAACGGCGTCGAGCGCTTCGGACGCGCCGTTGGCGACGACGACCCCGGCGCGGTCGAGGCCGTGGCGCCCGGCAATCGCCGCGACCAGGTCGCGTGCATGGGGATCCGGATAATGCGCCACCTGGCGAAGCGCCTGCGTCGCGATTTCGAGCCACCCGTCGGGCGGGCCGTAGGGATTGATGTTGGCGCTGAAGTCGAGGATGTCCTCCGTCCGGACGCCGAGGCCGTCCGCCATCCCCTCAACATCGCCGCCGTGGTTGAAGCGTTCGCTCATGGTTTTCCGAATGTCGCATGAAAATTGTTATAGCCGCTTGTCCGCCTGGCGATACTGCACCGCCTCGAGCAGGTGGTCGACGCCTATCCGTTCCTTTCCGTCCAGGTCGGCGATGGTTCTCGCCACTTTGAGGATCCGTCCATAGGCGCGGGCCGAAAGACCGTAGTCGTTGATGGCGGCGCGGATGAGGGACTCGCCGTTGCGGTCGAGCCGGCAGTGCGTTTCCACGTCCCTCGCCGTCATCGCCGAGTTGACGGGCGAGCCGCGCCCGGGATAGCGCGCCTCCTGCACCGCGCGCGCCCGGCGCACGCGCTCCGCCATTTCCTTCGAGGTCGCGCCGTTACGCTTTTCGAGCAGCCGGTTCCGGTCCACCGGAGGCACCTCGACATGCAAATCGAGACGGTCGAGGAGCGGCCCCGAGATCCGCCCGGCGTAATTTTCCACCTGGTTCCGCGAACAGCGGCATATCCGCCTCGGATCGCCGCGCGCGCCGCACGGACAGAGATTCATGGACATGACGAGAAGCAGACGCGCCGGAAAGGTGCCGCTGCCGGCGACGCGGCTGATGGTGACGCTGCCGTCCTCAAGCGGTTGGCGCAGGGTCTCGAGCACCTGACGGGGAAACTCCGGCGCCTCGTCGAGGAACAGCACGCCGTTGTGCGCTAGGGAGATGTCGCCCGGGCGCGGTATGGTGCCGCCGCCGACCAGGCCGGCAACGCTGGCGTTGTGATGCGGCGCGCGAAACGGCCGCCGGCGCATAAGTCCCCGTCCGGGCCGCAATTCGCCGGCGACGCTGTGGATCTTCGTCGTCTCCAGGCTTTCGGCGAGGGTCAGCGGCGGCAGGATCGTGGGCAGGCGCTGCGCCGCCATGGTTTTGCCGCTCCCGGGAGGCCCCATGAGGATGCAATGGTGCGCGCCGGCGGCGGCGACAAGCATGGCGCGCTTCACCATTTCCTGCCCGCGCATGTCGGAGTAACACAGCGCCGCCTCGATTTCCCGTTCGGCCTCCGGCTGCGGAACCGGCCCCGGCGACCAGGTCCCGGCGAAAAAGCCGACCGCCTCCGCCAGATCCGCGACGCCCGCGACCTCGATGCCGGTTATCGCCGTCGCCTCGGACGCGTTCTCCGCCGGCAGGACGACGCCGTCGCAATCGAGCTGCCGGGCCGCGATGGCGGCGGCGAGCGCGCCCCGGATCGGCCGCACGGTTCCGCCGAGGGCAAGCTCCCCGGCGACGAGATACCTCCCTTGGCGCGCCACCTCGAGCTGTTCGCTGGCGATGAGGGTCACGAGCGCGAGCGGCAGATCGTAGACGGCGCCTTCCTTGCGCAGTTCCGCCGGGGCGAGGCTGAACACAAGCCGCCGGCTCGGAAAATCATAGCCGCTGTTCTTGACCGCGGAGCGCACCCGGTCGAGCGCCTCCTGCACCGCCTTGTCCGGGAGGCCGACGAGACGTTCCTGCGGCACGCCGCCCGAAAGGTCGAGCTCGACTTCCACCGGAACGGCATCGATGCCGCTGATCGCTATGGAGTACAGCTTCGCCAGCATGTCAGCGCCCCAGCCCGACGGCGAGGGCGCGGAACTTGTCGCCGCGCTCCTCGTAGTTGAGGAACATGTCCCAGCTCGCGCAGGCGGGCGAAAGAAGCACCACTCCGCCCACCGGGCAAAGATTGAACGCCTCGCGCACCGCGCGTCCGAAGTCGTCGCCGGCCACGACCAGCTCCAACCGTCCCATTTCCGGCGGACGGAAGCGTTCGGCGCCGCGCACCGCGTCGAGAATCCTTTCCGCCGCCGCGCCGACCAGCACCAGCCCGTGGGCTCGCTCCTGCACCGTTCTGCCGAGCGCCTCGAACGGGGCCTGTTTGTCGTAGCCGCCTGCGATCAGGACTTTCGCCTCGTCCATCGCCATCAGGGCGAGGCGGGCCGCCTCCGGGGTCGTGCATTTCGAATCGTCGACGAAAGTCCGTCCGGCGACGCTGGCGACCGATTCCATCCGGTGCGGCAAGCCCTTGAACGACGCTAGGCCGTCCGCCGCCGCCTTGGCGTTGCCCGAGGCCGCGACCGCCGCCGCGACCGCCTGCGCCGCGTTCATGACGTTGTGACGGCCGCGCGGACGGAGAAGCTCGAGCGGAACGCGGACGACGGGATCGCCGCCGAGCCGGAGGACTATCCGGCCATCATCCGCGAAGCAGGCGTCCGGATGCCCGGCATCGCGAAAGGAACAGCGCAGCACGCGGCCGGGGACCTCGTCCGCCCAGGCGGCGAGGACCGGGTCGTCGACGTTGAGGATCGTCCAGGCGTCGCCGCCCTGCGCCAGGGCGAGGGTTTTCTTGCTTTCGTAATATTCGCCCAGGTCGCGGTGCCAGTCGAGGTGGTTCGAAGAAAGATTGGTGACGACGGCGACGCGCGGCGGTTCGATATCCCCGGCAAGAAGGGCCGGGCCGATGTGGCTGAGCTGGAAGCTGGACAGTTCCGCCACGAGAGGCGATGCGGGCGGGTGCTCCTCGATCCTGGTGATGAGGTCGCCGCCGATGTTGCCGCCGAACATGGTGTTGGGGTCGTGGCGGAGGAGCATGGCGGCGATGAGCGATGCGGTGGTGGATTTGCCGGCGCTGCCGGTGACGGCGACGAGGGGCGAACGGCTGAGCGCGAGCGCGATCCCCGTCTCCGCAAGCACGGGAACCCCCTTTTCCGCCGCCGCCGCGAGAAGCGGGTGGTCGGGCCGCACCGCCTGGTTGGCGACGACAAGATCGGCGTCGGTGAAGTCCCCGACGTCATGGCCGCCAAAGCGGAAGCGGATGTCCCTGCCTTTCAGCGCCGCGACGGACGCGCCCAGCTTCTCCGCCGGCGCGATATCGGTAACGACCACCTTCGCCCCGAGATCGGAGAAATACCGCGCCGCGCCGATGCCGCCGCCGAACACTCCCAGCCCCATCACCGTCACCCTGCCGTAGGAGCGGAGGCGTTCCCTGGTGAGCGGTTCCTTCACGGGCATGGTCTTCACCCCGTTCCTATTCGAAAGTGATGCGCGGATCGACGACCGCGTACAGCAGATCGGAGAGCAGAATCCCGGCCAGAACCAGAAGCGTGCCCAGCCCCATCACGGTCATGAGGACGGGATAGTCGCGGTTCGACAAGGCCTGGAGCATCAGCGTGCCCATGCCCGGGATGTTGAACAGATATTCGATGATCATACTGCCGCCGAGCATGCCAGGCAAGAGCCCGGCCGACAAGGTGATGAGGGGGATGAGGGAGTTCCTGAGAACATGGCGGACCATGATCGCCCATTCGCCCATGCCCTTGGCGCGGGCGGTGCGCACGTAGTCCTGGCCGATGTTCTCGAGCACTGACGCCCTGGTGAAGCGGGAAAGGCTGGCGAAGCCGCCGTAACTCAGGCAGATCACCGGCAGCACGTAATGCCGGGCGCTCCGCCACAGCGCGGACCAATAGCTCTCGTCGGCGCGGGGATATTGCGTCAGTTCGCTGATCGGCCAGCTCGGGAAGTAGCGGGTGACGAGGAGGATGAGGAGAATGCCGACCCAGAACGACGGCAGGCTGTAGAGCACGAAGAAGCCGGTCGTCACCGACTTGTCCGCCGACGACCCCCGGAAGACGGCCGAATAAAGGCCGAAGGGAATGGCGACCAGGTAAATGACGGCGAAGGACCAGAGATTGAGCTTGATCGTCGCCGGCACCTTCTCCTTGATGACGTCCCAGACCGGCGTGCCGAGGCTGATGACGATGCTGTCGCCGAAGTCGCCGTGGATGACGCCGCCCCGGCCGCGCTCGCTGTCGCCGACCAGCCAGCGCCAGTAGCCGACATACCACGGCTTGTCCAGATAAAAGCGCCGGCGGAAGGCGCGGGCGGCGTTGCTCTCGCCTTCGCGCTGGACGCCGACCCCGTCCTGACCGGAGCCGGAGGACAGGAAGGTCGCCTTTACCGGATCGCCCGGCGCCAGCCGCATCATTCCGTAACTGGCGACGGTGATCGCGATCATCGTCGGCATCATCCACAACAGGCGTCTAATGACATACGCGCGCATGATTCATCCTTGCGGCTTTCGCGTGTTCCGCGTTCTTTTCAATCGCGCTCGCCGCCGCCAAGACCCTTGTCGCCGAACACGATATCGGCGTCGATGTTCTGCCTGCGCCTGATGTCGCGGCGCATCTGGCGCTTTTTCGCCACCGCCTCGCGAAACGAGTCCACGAACTTCCTGGTCAGGAAATACGACGGAACCGCAAGCGCGGCGCCGACGATCACGCAGCCCAGCCAGAGCGGAATCTGCATGTCCCAACCCATGCTGAACAGTTCCGAGAAGGCATGACGGATCGACTCCCACCAGGTTTCGAAGCGCCCGACGTCGGGGCCCGGTTCCTGCACCGCGATCATGCGCCCGAGAACGCGGGCGATGTCGGACAACGGCGGCCCGCCGACGACCAGCCAGCCGACCCAATAGTTGAAGGAATAGATCGGGACGAGCGTCACCGGATTCGTGAGCCAGATCGGAAAGATCGGCACCACCTTGTTGGCGTGGACGATCTGGCAGACGACGATCGCCACCGCCATTTGAATCCCGACGATCGGCAGCCAACCCACGAAGAATCCGATTGCCACGCCGAGCGCGATCTGATGCGACGTTCCCGTGGCGCGTCCGAGGGCGCGAAGCAGGCGACGCATGAGGAATTTTATTCTGCGCGTCGAAAACATGGCGCTCCGGGCTATGGGTCGGCACGCCAAACCAGCATGGCGTCGCCGTATGAATAAAACCTGTAGCCATTTTCCACGGCGGCGGCATAGGCGGCAAGCATTCGTTCCCGCCCGGCGAGCGCCGACAGCATGACGAGGAGCGACGACCCGGGAAGGTGGAAATTCGTCGCCAGACCGTCGACGACGCGGAAAGCGTGGCCCGGACGGATAAACAGATCCGTCCAACCAGCCCTGTCGCCCTCGCCGTCCGGCGTGGCGAGGGCGCTCTCGAGCGCCCTCGCCGTCGTCGTCCCCACGGCGACGATCCGGCGGCCGGACGCCTTCGCCCCGAGTATTTTCCTCCACGCGTCGCCGGGAATCTCGAACCGCTCCGCGTCCATCCTGTGGTCGGCGAGATTTTCCGCCTTGATCGGCCGGAAGGTCCCCGGCCCGACGTACAGCGTCAGTTCGTGAACCTCCACGCCGCGCTCCGTCATGCGGCGGTCGATTTCGGCCGTGAAATGCAGGCCGGCCGTCGGCGCCGCCACCGCGCCCGCTTTGTCGCTCCGGGCGTATACGGTCTGGTAGCGCTCAACATCCTCCGGAGTCGGTTTTTCGTCCGGCCGGACTATGTAGGGCGGAAGCGGAAGCAGGCCGATGTCGTCGATGAGTTTGCGAAAACGCGCACCAGATTCGGAAAACGTCGCCCGCACCCGACCCTGTCCGCACTTTTCGACCACCGTGGCGGCAAGAGCGCCGTCGGCGAACGTCAGCGTCCCGCCCGGCTTCAAGTGGCTCGACGGCCGCGCCAGGCACAGCCAGACGGAAACGTCGTCGTCCGCCTCCTCGCGGACGAGAAGGAGTTCCGTTTTGCCGCCTCCCGCCCGTTTACCGATCAACCGCGCCGGCAGGACCTTGACGTTGTTGCGGACAAGGACGTCGCCGGGGCGAAGCTGATCGGGGAAGCCGCTGAACGACAGATGACGAAGGCCTCCGCCGGACTCGAGAAGCATAAGGCGCGACGCGTCCCGCCGCGCGGCGGGACGTTGCGCGATCAATTCGGGCGGAAGATGGAATTGGTATGATTCAAGCAGGTCGTCGCGGTTCACGCCTGTGGTATCGTCGCGGATGGCAGCCCTTTCCCTATTGCGCGTCCCGGTGGCGCGGTTGCGCCCGAAAACGCAACGCAGGGCCGATTCTTGCCGAAAACACGCCGCCAATCGCAACGGGGACGGCCTTGCCAACCGTCCCCACTTTGCGAGAAATAATCGACATTGTCGCCACATTCCGGTGATGCCCCGCCGTCGCCCGACCGCCGCCGCGGAGCGGAAGACGGCGGAGACGGAAAGCGCTCAACCGGAAAGGCTCCCAAAGCCGACCGGAGCCGGCCGCGCGGATCAGATGCCGTCCGCGTCGCCGCCGTCGGAATAGACGGGGCCGTTGAATTCCTTGTCCATGACCGCACTTTCGCGGGTTTTGGGCGCGTCCTCGACGAAGCCGCGCACTTCCTCCTGGACTTCGACCGTGATGCCTCCCGGGATAAGGCGGTCGAAAATCTCACGGATGTGGAGCTTGATCGCGTCCATCCGGTGGATGACGTCGTTCTGCCGGCGGAGCTTGAGCTCGAGCAGGCACAGCATCGGCTTCCCCTCGCCGCGCGGATACAGCGTGATGACGGGGTCGACGATATCCGGCTGCGACTTGAGGTCGCGGAGGAGAAGCATTTCCAGCGCCGCCACCGACAGTTCGTTCTGGCCGTGGTCGGTGGTGATTTTGAGGTTGCGGCGCAGCCCGCCGGCTTTCCACTCGTTGAAGAGGATGTAGAGGTTCGCGCCGACGGTGAACAGGCCGACAAGCAGCGTGATCAGCACCACCCCGGAAGTGACGAGCCATTCCGGCGCGGCCATCAGCTTCTCGGGGCGGAAAAACACCAACACGATGAGATACGCGCCGAAAAGCACGGAAACGGCGATGTTGACGAAATCGACGACCTTGCGCATGCGTCACCTCCTGGTTTGGACGCGCCGGACAGCGCCGGCGCGGTTAGGCGTAGAGCTTGTCCACGAAATTTATATCGAACTGCGACGTTACGAAATCGATGTTGTCGAGCATCTTGAGGTGGAACGGTATCGTCGTCTTCACCCCCTCGAGAATCAGGTCGCGGAACGCCTGCTTCGCCTTCTCAATGCAGTTCTGCCGGTTGTCGGCGTGCACGATCATCTTGGCGATCATCGAATCGTAATACGGGGAAATCCGGTAGCCTGAATAGATGAAGGAGTCGGTGCGCACGCCCGGCATCTCCGGCGGCACGAACAGCGTC